>CAZRAU010000125.1:0-8200 GCA_964598025.1 uncultured bacterium | reverse complement strand
CCCCGCGCGCGCCCCCCCCCCCCCCCCCCCTGGCAATGGGTATCTTCTCCGTGCTCAATCCACTCGGGCCGCCCGTGCCTCAGGTTCTCGTCGGGCAGATTGTGGGAATGGGCATAATCGGCACGGCGGGTCACATCTGGGGCGCACTTGCCCGGAAGATGCGCTTCGCGGAGTCCCTGGCTGTCGCCCTGGGTGTGCTGCTCACCCTGCTTTACCAGATTCTGGCGGACTATGGGTTTGCCGTCTCGATCGGAAGATGGAATGCCCCAATCCCCATAATAGTCGCAGGCCTGCCGTTTTCTGCAATACATGTCGTTTCCAATGGGTTAATCTTCGGTGGTCTGGGTGCTTTCCTGGTGAGGAGGAGAAAGGCAATGGGGGAGAAAAGGCAGACGTGAGATCCTACGGCAAGGCAGCAGTCTGCTTGTTTCTTTGGCTTGCAGGAGCGGGGGCAGCGTCGGCTGAGCAGGCACCGGGCGATACGCTTACCAATCCCGGGCCGGCCGAGCCTGACGTGGCAAGATCAGATACTCTTGCATCAGTTGGGGCCGCCGTAGCTGTACCGGAGCCCATGGCACCCATCCCTGGAACACCTATTCTCCTCAACGAACGATTGGTAACCCGCAGGCTCATTCTCGAGCTTGCATCCTGCTCGCCAGGTGAGGCCCTTTTCGCAATCCCCGGTGTCCATCTTGTCAGGACGGGTTGGCACGGTTTGCCACAGACCTTGACTTTCAGGGGGGCAAAGGCAAGTGAAGCCGTTTACCTCCTGGACGGGATACCTTTCTCCGACAATCAGCTTGAGATCCTCGACCTCAACTCGATGCCGCTCATGGGAATCGAGGTCTGTGAGATCGCAAAGGGAGGGCTCTCCTCGGTCCACGGTTCGGGGGCAATGGCCGGTGTGCTGGGAATGCAGTCCGCAACAGCCATGCCCGAGTTTCCTGAGAGTGAGATCGGTGCTTGGTGGGGCAGTTTTGACGACAGGATGGTCTCTCTGCGTTTCAGCCGACGCATCACCGGGAGACTGGGCATCATGAGTACATATGAGAATCTGGGATCGGGCGGGTGGATAGATGATAGCACCTCCGAAGCCGACAAGTTCCTTGGGAAGGTGACCGCCGTGTTAGGCAGCGCCACTCGCGTCGATCTCACGGGTTACACGTACAGAGGTGATTTCCAATGGCCGGACTCCTGCCCCGGTGTTCCCACTACCTATGCGGCCGACCGGGAGAACAAGAGGAGTCTCCTCGGAGTATCGGTCCTTTCGGGAAAAGAGCGCCGGCTGCTCATCCAGTATTACCGTGTAGGGACATCCGAGTCCAATTCGTCACCCGGTACGACCTACGTCCACGAAGGCCTGATGCAGGGCGTAGAACTCGGTGTTTCATGGGTGGCTCCCGACTCAGCTAGAACCGGTCTTGGGGCGGGTGTCAAGAGCAGGCGGCTCGAGAGCTCCTCCCTGGGTGACCGCGCGTCTACGGATTTCTATGCCAATGCTCTTAGGGAGCGTAGGTCGAAACGGTCGACGATTCAAGCCAGCATCCGTCTGGCCAAGAACTCCGGGTTTGACGCACAGGTGGGTTTCGGGCTGGCAGCCCGTTTTGTCCCGCGGGCCGGCATGTTGCTCTTCTCAAGATTGGATAGAAGCTACCGTTTCCCGAGTTTCCAGGTGCTGTATGACGGCGGGAAGGACCACCCTGCGGACTCCAGGATCGGCAGCGAGACATCATGGGGGCTGGAGCTTGGGGCAGCGGCTGAAAAGGGGCCGCTGTCGGTCTCGCTCTCCGCCTTCAGGAGAGATGCCGATGGGCTTGCTCTTTGGTTGACGGACGACTCCTGCGGTACCTATCTCAACCCGGGGGTGGAGGTCGGACTAACAGGCCTTGAAACATCTGTGGGGCTGACCATGCAGCCGTGGTTTGAGGCGGAAGTCGCCTACAGCGCCATCCACGCCAGCGACGGGACCGGAGCGAGGCCTGCATACGTACCCCGACAGACGGTCATGCTTATTGCCCGGGTGAGAAAGCAACTCTCCCGGCATATCTCGGTCGGGATGGCCGTCGCCGGACGATATATACCGCCTGCGGACATGGGGGCCAGGCTCGAGCCCTGTGAAGCCTACGCCGCCTGCCTACCGGATGCCGAGTTGCCGGGCTATATATCATCTATGCTGAACGTCTATATCGATATCGACAGGGTAGTTACGTTTTTCAAGATACAGAATCTTACCAATGATGATATCAAGACAGTATGGGGCCGACCCAGCCTGCCCTCAAGATCCTACGAGTTCGGCACGTCCTGGCGTCTCCTGGACTGACAAGTTTGGCTTGACACCGTTTCAGGGCGCATTGTAGGCTCATCTACGCTATGAGAGCGCTGTCCGTTGGGGACACGGGTGCCGGGATCGGCCCGGTGGCGTCCTCGGATGAGGTTCTTGGTATATGCGGATGCTTATACCGACCGTGACCCCGGCCGCCTGACAGGCATCGGTGGCGAAACCCTGACCGGGGTCGCTGAGGTTTTCGCGGGCAAGCCTCTTCGGGAATGAGGTGACTCTGGTGAACTGGATCGACATTGCCATAGCCCTATTGATGCTGGTGGGTTTCTTACACGGTCTGATGAGGGGCGTTATTCTAGAGGTGTTTGCGGTTCTCGCCCTGGTAGTCGGACTCGTGGCGGGAGGTCGCGTGAGTGCCGGAGCAGAGCCGATTACCGGACAGCTTAGCCATCCGACCGCAGCCAGGGCGCTTGTCTTTGTGCTGACCTTCTTCGTTGTGGCTCTGATAATCGGATTTATAGGGAAGCTCCTTTCGGGGCTGGCCAAGGCTGCCAATCTGAAGACGATCGACCGGCTGATCGGTGGTGTGGTGGGCGCCTGCCTTGTCGGACTGCTGGTGGGGGCGTTCTTCAAGGTGAGCCAGAGCTTCGGGATGGATACGGGTTTTCTGGATGACTCGGTCCTCGCGCAGCAACTGATGGCCGCAGTAGCCTATCTCGGCGCTTTTCTCCCTCAGGCAAGGGGCACCATTGGAGTCTAGATCGCGGCGGAGGGGTGAGGTGTGACTACAGACCTGAATCCCGACATATTCAGGCAGTACGACATAAGGGGGCGGGTGGGGGAAGATCTCACCGATGAGGCAGTATCCATTCTGGCAAGGGCCGTAGGATCGTACCTATGCCATCAGGGCGCAAAACGGATCTCCTTGGCCGGCGACAATCGGCACAGCTCAGACGGATTCAGGGTTATACTCAAGGAAGAACTCAGCAAGTCGGGGCTCGATGTCGTAGATTTCGGCATGGTGCCGACGCCGGTATTCTACTATACACTTTTCGAGTTCGGCGTCGACGGCGGGGTCATGATCACGGGGAGTCACAACCCGCCAGATTTCAACGGGTTCAAGATTGCGAGCCGCCGGACGACCATCTTCGGAGATGAGATACAGAAGATACGGCACCTGGCCGAGAAGGGGCGTTTCACTGTCGGCAAGGGGAAGGTCGAGACCGCCGATGCCAAGGGGCCTTATATGGACAGGGTCGCGAACGATATCCGAGTCGGTGATGACATCAGGGTGGCTCTGGATTGCGGCAACGGAACCGCCGGTGTAATAGTGCCGGACCTCTTCGGGAGGTTCGGTTTCGAATCGGAGTATCTCTTCTGCGAACCGGACGGCAGCTTCCCGAATCATCATCCGGATCCCACAGTGCCGGAGTACCTCGAGGCCCTGATCGAGAAAGTGACAACCGGTGGCTATGACGCAGGCATCGCCTACGACGGCGACGCGGATCGGATCGGAGTCATAGACGAGAACGGCGAGATCATTTGGGGTGACAAGCTCCTGATCATACTGGCAAGAGATATCATAGCCCGGAATCCGGGGGCCAAGGTGGTCTTCGAAGTCAAGTGCTCGCAGGCCCTTGTGGAGGCTGTGGAGCAGGCCGGCGGTCTTCCGATAATGTGGAAGACGGGCCATTCCCTGATCAAGAGCAAGATGAAATCGGAAGGGGCATTGCTTGGGGGCGAGATGAGCGGCCACATTTTCTTCAACGACCGATATTACGGTTACGACGATGCGATCTATGCGGGTCTGCGCCTTCTGGAGATCCTGTCGAAGCATGACGGCAGTCTGTCATCACTGCTCGCCGACATCCCCAAGTACTACACCACGCCCGAAATCAGGGTGGATTGCCCCGATCGCGAGAAATTCAGAATCGTTGAGGACCTCAAGTCTCGTCTGAAGTCGAGCCGCAGGATCATCGACATCGACGGCGTACGAATCGTCTTTGACGACGGTTGGGGATTGGTGAGGGCATCCAATACGCAACCGGTCCTGGTCCTCAGATTCGAAGCCAGGTCCGAGCAAGGGCTGAAGGAGATCAGCCGGGAGGTATTGGGCGCCCTTCAGGACGTGGGGGGCAAGCACGTCTGTCTCCCGGAGGCGTGAGTTGCGATTCGCAGTCATAATGTCAGGAGGCAGCGGCCGGCGCTTCTGGCCGTTGAGCCGGGCGGCCAAAGCCAAACAGATGATTAGGCTGGTCGGCGGCAAGACGTTGCTGGAGCTTACTGTCGAGAGAGTGCTGCCGCTCTTTCCGCGCGAGAACATCTTCGTAGTGACCCAGAAACAGCAGTGCGTGGAGACCTCACACGTTCTGAAACGGTTCGGCAATATCAGAATCCTCTCGGAGCCGGTCGGAAGGAACACCGCGGCCTGCATAGCCTATGCGGCCGCCTATATCGATTCCACGGTGGGAGACGCGTCGCTTGCCTTTCTTCCCGCAGACCACTTCATCGAGTTCGAAGACCGTTTTCGGAAGGTTCTCGCAGCCGGCATGGGTTTCGTCGAGGAAACGGGCAGGCATCTCACTCTAGGTATCAAGCCGGATCGCCCTGCAACCGGGTTCGGCTACATAAGGAAGGGGCCTAGGATAGCGGGGCATGGAGGCCTTGATTTCTACAGAGTAAGCGAGTTCGCCGAGAAGCCTTCACTTGAGACAGCACGGGCTTACCTTGAAACCGGCGAGTACTTCTGGAACTCGGGTATGTTCATCTTCAGGGCTTCATCGATACTCGCGGAGATCGAAACGCACATGCCGGACATGGCTCGGGAATTCAACGCCTGCAGAGATAGCTTCGGCAGACCGGATGGAGAAGACCGGTTGGCCGCCTGCTACGCGACTCTGCGGAACGTCTCGATAGACTACGGTGTGATGGAGCACACCGACAAAGCCTGCGTTGTGCCGGCTGAGATCGGATGGGATGATCTTGGAAACTGGGACTCTTTCTCGAAATACATGCCAAGGGATGAAAAGGGAAACGCCATACATGGATGCCATGTGGGCCTTGACACGGACGATTGCGTCATCTATACGGACAAACGGCTGGTCAGCACGCTGGGGATTTCGGGCATAACCGTCATAGCCACCGACGACGCCGTTCTGGTGATGCGAAGAGACAGGGGAGAGGAGGTGAAGGATCTGGTCAAGCTCTTGGACGAAGAAGGTCTATCCGGTCTGCTCTAGTCGGCGTTGTTCACAGGCCTAGCGGCGAGGCGGCGAGTCCCGCGCTGCTGCAGAGGATTTGTGGATAATGCGGGCCCCACATCCGGAGTTCCCGGATATCCGTTCCGGGCCCCCACGAAGGGAACCTCAGCATTTCTGAAATATCAAACGATACCTAAACTGCAGGCAACGGCCTGACGATAACTTGAAGGGTGGTGTTTGGGTGGATGAATGGGAAAGAGAGATTCGCAGGCGCGATCTTAGTAATAACGCTGGCGATCGGCATAATCGCAGGAGTGTTCGATAGACACCAAGATGCAGACAGTGTCCTTCGGCAGGCCTGTGGTTCACCGGTTGAGTCTGGCGACGGCGGACATGAGATTTTTCGAAAGCTCGATCTCAATATCGCGAGTGTCGATGAACTGGAGATTCTGCCAGGTATCGGGCCCAAGAAAGCCGGCGCCATCGTCGATTACCGGGAGCGACACGGTGGTTTCAAGTACCTCGATCAGCTTACCGAGGTGAAAGGCATCGGGGACAAGACACTTGAACGCATCGCCCCATATGTCTTTGTAAGTACGGAGGTAACTCCGGCCTGTGATTGAGAGACATTGCGTTCTGCAATTTGATTCGCATGATGCAATCATGAACGGCAACGGATGCCGGTATCCCTCGTCCGGACGAGGTCGGGGCATTTGCCGTTTTTATAGATCCGTATCTGTGGCAGGCAAGGTTTTTGCAAAGGCAGGGCTGGTACGAGTATTGCAATCTTGTCCCTCCCGGGTTCTTACGCTGGATTCTTTGGAGGAGCTTAGCAGGAACCATGGATGTTAAGACGGGTATCTCTGACAAACTGATCAGTATCGGTGTCCTCAAGACTGAGGACGCCACATCTATCGCACGGGAAGCCGAATCTGCAGGAATCTCTTTCCAGAAAGCCATTGTAAAACTGGGATACCTCTCCGAGGAACGGCTCCTTGAGTTCTTGACCCATATCTTCGGCGTCGAGGCCGTGAATCCGCTGGGAGTTGAGGTAGCGGCTTCTATTTTAAGGCTCATCCCGTCCGACGTCGCGGCCAAGTACAAAGTCGTGCCCATCTATAAGCACGGCCGGACACTGGCTCTTGCCATGGCCGACCCGACCGACATGCATGCTCTGAACGATCTCAAGTTCATCACCGGGCTGGAGATCAAGCCGATGGTGGCGACCGACTCCTCCCTCGGTGCTGCGATCGAGATGTACTACAATGCCCAAGACGACCTTGAGGAAATGGTGAGGGACCTCGGCGAGGAGGACATCGAGGTTATCGACGACCAGGCCGAGGATGACGAGGGGTTGGAAGAGGCCGAGCAGGCGCCTGTCATTAAGTTCGTGAACTCCATGATAGGGGATGCTGTCAGAAAAAGGGCCAGCGATATCCACATCGAGCCATGGGAAAAGCACTTCCGGGTGCGTTTCCGGGTCGACGGCACCCTCCACGAGGTCATCAAACAACCCGCCAAGATGCGAAATGCAATCGTTTCCCGGATCAAGATCATGGCGGAGATGGATATCGCGGAGAAGCGACTCCCGCAGGATGGGAGGATCAAGGTCAGGGTCGACAGCAAGACGGTCGACATAAGGGTCTCCACTCTTCCCACGGTGTTCGGAGAGAAGGTTGTCATGCGAATTCTTGACCGGGGCAATCTCAGCCTGGATCTTGACCGTTTCGGCTTCGAGCCGACTGCGCTCCAGAATTTCATCAGATCGGTCGAAGCCCCATACGGCATGGTTCTGGTCACCGGTCCCACCGGAAGTGGAAAGACCACCACGCTCTATTCGGCCCTGAGTCTGGTCAATCGCGTGGGTGTGAACATAATGACGGCCGAGGACCCGGTTGAGTACAATATCGAGGGTATAAATCAGGTCCAGGTCCATGAGGAAATAGGTTTTACGTTCAGCAAGTCTCTCAGGGCCTTTCTCCGGCAGGATCCCAACATAATAATGGTCGGTGAGATTCGGGATTCGGACACCGGTTCCATCGCCGTCAAGGCGGCCCTGACCGGCCACCTTGTGCTATCCACGGTCCATACGAATGATGCGCCCAGCACAATAGACAGGCTGGTCGACATGGGCATAGCGCCGTTTCTTGTTGCGGCCTCACTGAATCTGGTGCTGGCTCAGAGGCTGGTCAGGAAGGTCTGCACCAAGTGCAAGGTCCAGATAGATATACATCCGGAGGCAATACGGGAGTTGGGTCTATCACCCGGAGAGGGGAAGAGCATGAAGTTCTACAAAGGCCGAGGGTGCTCGAGCTGTAACAACACCGGCTATTCAGGCCGGCAGGGTGTTTTTGAGGTTATGCCGATCACTCCAAGAGTAAGGACGATGATACTGGACAGATCCTCAAACACGATTCTAAAGAAACAGGCCGTGTCTGAGGGAATGTTGACGCTCAGGCAGGATGCTCTTCTCAAGCTAAAGGCGGGCATGACCACGGTTGAAGAAGTCCTGAGAGAGACTGCAAGGGACGACTAACGGCAATCGGAGGGTGATGAAAATGCTATCTTTGCGTCAGCTTCTCGAAGAAATGGTGAGACTACGTGCATCTGACCTTCACATTACCGCAGGCCTGCCTGCACAGTTTCGTATCGACGGCGAGATTGTATCGTCACAATCCGAACGGCTCATTCCGGAAAGCACCAAGCAGATACTGTACAG
>CAZRAU010000124.1:0-8228 GCA_964598025.1 uncultured bacterium | reverse complement strand
AGTACAGTCCCGTATGCGGAAAGGAAACTCGCCACCCGCCAATCGTTGCCGCCGCTGCAGCTTGATTCCCACCATTCGCATTCCTTCACGTTATTCTCCGAGAGGTCGCAGAGCCCGCCCCCGTCAATCAGCATCATGGCTTCGAAGTTGCCCATGAAGCCAAACGCGTAGCAGGAGCCGCAGGGCCCCTGGTTTTTGACCGGGCTCACCTTTCCGGCCTCCCTCCAGTCGAAGTGTGACAGGATAGGAAGCGGGCCCACCATCGGGGCGGATATGTGTGATAGATCCCCGGGGGGCGGGATGAAGCCGGTTCCGGGTCTGACGTCAGCCGTCTGGGCCGACCTGAGAGGTGCGACCCGGGGGGTCTGGCCCATACAAGACCCCGGCCAAGTCAGGAACAAGACTAAGGTTACGACACACACAGATGCCGCCATAGGTGTGCGGTGCCGTCCGGTTCTTGGAACGTTCATTCGAACCACCTCTGAGACTCATGAGTGTTTGAGTTGTTTCCAGTAAACGGGATACTCTCCCGAAATACCTTTCCACTAGTGGATATCGGCTCATTCGGGGCCGCAGCTTAACTCTCATAGGCGCAGCCGATGCTTTGCCGCCTCGCGGGTCCTGTCGGTACGGACCCACCTATCCGCCGGCCGCGGAGAGCCAGCGCTACTCAGGCCGTATGGCGGGCGCCCGTGAAGGCAACGAATTGGCTCCGCAGCAACGGGGTTCCAGACCCGATGGGCTGGGAGGCAGATTAGCGGCGGGGCAGTTTTGCGGTTGCGGTTTCGGGCTTTTGCGGGTACACAATTAGTAACCAAGACTAGAGCAGATCTCCCGAAGGAGGCCAAGATGAAACGCTTGTTGCTACTCGTGCTGGCGGCCCTGCTGCCGGCGGCGGCGACCGCATCCAACCCGGGCTACTACCGCTTCCCTACGATCCATGGAAACACGATCGTATTCACGGCCGAGGGTGACCTCTGGAAGGTCGATATCCATGGGGGCGTCGCCCAACGACTTACGTCCCACCAGGGAACGGAGGCCCATGCGGCCGTATCGCCCGATGGATCCACGCTGGCCTTCACCGCACAATACGAAGGGCCAACCGAAGTGTATACAATGCCTCTGGCCGGCGGGCTGCCCCAACGCAGATCCTACTGGGGCCGGGGATGCCGGGTCGTGGGCTGGACCCCTGACGGCAAGGTAATCGCCGCAACCCAGCACTTTTCCACGCTCCCCAGCACCCGCTGCGCCCTGATCGATCTTGAAACCGGCAGTCAGGATCCGATCCCGTTGGCCCAGGCCAGCGACGGCGATTTCGACACCTCGGGTTCAACCTTTTTCTTCACGCGCTTCTCCTTCCAGGGAAGCCACACAAAGCGCTATCGCGGCGGTACGGCGCAGAACATATGGAGCTTCGCGGATGGAGATTCCGAGGCGAGACCGCTTACGGCCGACTACCCGGGGACCAGCAGAAATCCGATGTGGTGGAACGGCAGGGTCCACTTCGTTTCCGACAGGGACGGCACCATGAACATATGGTCCATGAACCGGGATGGGGGTGATCTTCGCCAGCACACGTTCCACCGCGGCTGGGACGTCAAGACACCGGATCTCGACGGCGGCCGGATCGTCTACCAAGCCGGGGCGGATCTATACCTCTATGATGTCGAGACCGGTGAAGGCGGGGAAATACCCATTAGCCTGGCATCCGACTTCGATCAGACCAGGGACAGATGGGTGGACAAACCGGTCGATTACCTGACTTCGGCAGGCATATCGCCGGACGGCGACCGCGTGGTTCTGGTTTCCCGCGGCAGGGTGTTCGTTGCTCCGGCCGGCCAAGGGCGCTTGGTGGAAGCCGGCCGCCAGGACGGCATACGTTACCGCAAAGCCGTCTTCATGCCCGACGGTGAGAGCATATTGGCCCTGTCGGACAGGACCGGGGAGGTGGAGTTCTGGAAGCTCTCGGCCAGGGGAGTCCGGGAGCCTGAGCAGCTCACCGATGATGGAACCGTATTCCGAGTCGAAGGCGTGCCTTCGCCCGATGGGAAGTGGATCGCGCACACCGACAGAGATCAGAAGCTGTGGCTTCATGAAATGCGGACCGGACAGTCCACCATGATCACATACTCCGACCAGGACGTACCCTGCGACCTGGTATGGTCACCGGACAGCAGGTGGCTTGCGTTTGTGGCCGAGGCGGAGAACTTCTATGACCGGCTCATGCTATACGACATCGGGGATCGCACGCTGACTCCGCTCACAGGCGACCGCGTGGACAGCTACAGCCCGGCGTGGAGCCCGGACGGCGAGTGGCTTTACTTCCTGTCCGACCGCTACTTCGCGTCCGTGGTCAGGAGCCCATGGGGCCAGCGGCAACCCGAACCCTTCTTCGACCGCACCACCAAGATCTACCATGTCCCGCTCAAGGCCGGCTTGCGTTCGCCTTTCCTGCCGGACGATGAACTCCACGCCGGCGCGCCGGAGGCCGCAGACGGCGCGGCAGCCAAAGAGAAGCCGGCCGGGAACGACGGCTCGGACGAGCCTGCTGTGGTCGAGATCGACCTTTCGGGTATAGAAGAGAGGATCATGGAAGTCCCGGTGAGAGCCTGGAACTACCAGAGCCTGACCACGACCGGCAAATACCTGTTCTGGAGCGAGACCGAATCGGGGCTCGATCCCACCCAAAATCTCATGTCGCTCGAGATAGCCAACGAGGACATCGAACCCAAGACAGTAGTCAATGACATCAAGCAATACGATCTCTCGCTGGATGCCAAGAAGATACTGCTCACCAAGGGCGACAACGTATATGTCATCGATGCGTCGGGAGGCGAGCCGGGGGATCTGGATAAGCAGGCCGTCGATCTCTCAGGCTGGGCCTTCCCGGTCGATCCCCGCGACGAGTGGCGACAGATGCTCATAGAGGCCTGGAGGTTTCAGCGGGACTTCTTCTATGACCCGGGACTTCACGGCGTGCAGTGGCGGGCTGTCCTGGACAAACACCTCCCGCTTGTGGAACGGGTTTCAGATCGCGAGGAACTCAGCGATCTCATAGAACAGATGGTGTGCGAGCTGTCAGCTCTTCATACCTATGTCTGGGGCGGCGACACAAGGCAGGGCCCTGATGACATAACCGCCGGTTCTCTGGGTGCCCTACTCGAAAGGGATGAGCGCGCCGACGGTTACAGGGTAAGCCACATTTACCACACCGATCCCGACTATCCCGAAAACCTGGGGCCCTTGTCCAAACCCGGTGTCAGCGTCGAGGAAGGCGACATAATCGTGAGCATAAACGGCGTGCCCACGCTTTCCACAAGCGACCCGGCCTTGCTGCTGCGCAACCAGGCCGGCAAACAGGTGCTTCTCGGTGTCAAGCACATGCCGTCCGGCAAGACGGCGGAGTTCATAGTGACGCCCATGAGCGCGAAGGACGAAGACGGTCTCAGATACGGGGAGTGGGAGTATACGCGCCGATTGGAGGTCGAGGAGATGGGAGACGGCGATATAGGGTATGTCCATCTCCGGGCCATGGCCGGTGCGGATATCTCTGAATGGACCCGGGGGTTCTATCCTGTCTTCGACCGCAAGGGTCTGATCGTGGACGTCCGCCACAACAGCGGCGGCAACATCGACAGCTGGATACTGGAGAAACTGATGCGGAGAGCCTGGTTCTACTGGAAGCCACGGACCGGAAAGCCCTATTGGAACATGCAATATGCTTTCCGGGGGCACATGGTCGTCCTTTGTGATGAGTGGACCATGTCCGACGGCGAGGCATTCACCGAGGGCTTCCGCAGGTTGGGACTTGGCAAGGTGATCGGCACGCGAACGTGGGGCGGGGAGATCTGGCTCTCATCCGACAATTTCAGGCTGACAGATCGCGGCTTCGCGACATCGGCCCAGAGTGGTGTCTACGGGCCCGACGGCGAATGGCTGATCGAGGGCCACGGCGTAGAGCCCGACATCGAAGTGGACAACCTGCCACACTCCACCTTCATGGGCAAAGACGCCCAGCTCGAAGCGGCCGTCCGCTACCTGCAGGAACGAATAGCGGCAGAGCCGGTCGAGGTCCCACCGGCGCCACCGTACCCGGACAAATCCTTCCAATATGAGTAGAATTGACGGGGAGGCCTGAGATGAAGCGATTCACATTCGCGGTGATCGGTTGTGTCGCGCTTCTCAATGTGCTCACGGCGTGCGGCCCGACAAGAGTCGCAAAGCAGCACGGGGCGGTCTACCACGCCGACGCGGGTGCGGAGAAATACAATGTCTGGGACTACGACGGAGCTATTGCAGAGTTCAATATCGCCATCGAGATGGACTCAGCATATGCTCCCGCATACTACTTCCGGGGCAACGCATACCTCCGGAAGGAGGTCCTGGATAGCGCGGCCGCCGATTACGGTGCTGCGATCAGGTTGGATCGGAAACACATTCATGCCTACAACAATCGGGCAATCGCCTATTCAAGGATGGGTAATGACAGGCAGGCTCTTCTGGATTACTCCAAAGCTATCGAGATCGACCCTACCTATGCGGACGCCTACTACAATCGCGCCAATCTCGTGATGGATCTCGGCAAGACCGACCTTGCGATAAGAGACTACACCAAGGCTATAAGCAATAACCCCTACTACGCTGACGCGTATTTCAGGCGGGGAGACGCATATCGTGAATCGGGCCTCTACGGCGATGCCATAGACGACTATACATCGACCATAGAACTCGATCCCGGTGATATGCCGGCCTATCAACATCGTGGGATGGTTTATCAGATAAGCGGGGACCATCCGGCGGCCGTTGCGGATTACACAGCCGCCATAGAACTCGACCCTACCAGCGTCGCCGCCTACCGCAACCGGGGGAAGTCGTATGCGGAGCTTCATCAGTTCGAGCTTGCTATCGCCGACTACGAGAAGGTGATGAAGCTAGATCCCGTGGCTTTCGACATACTCCTCAGGTGCGCAGCCATGCATGAGGCGCTCGGGCAGTACGACCGCGCCCTTGCCGACTATAGCAGGCTGATTGAGATCAATCCGGTTGCCACCGAAGCCTATGTTGCCAGGGGAGCCATCCACTACAGGAACGGCGATTACCGCGGGGCAGTAGCCGATTACACCCAGGTCATAGAGCTGGACCCGCTGGCCGCCGATGCCTATAACAACCGGGGAACCGCATACGACGAACTCGGTGAATATGGCCGTGCGATCACCGACTACAGCAAAGCCATCGAGATCGACCCCGGCCGCGCCGATGCCTATAACAACCGGGGAGCTGCTCATGCCCGCCTGCGGGACGCCGAACAGGCTGTTGCTGATTATACCGACGCCATACGGATCAAACCCGACTACGCAGCGGCATACTACAATCGAGGCAGCATCCATTTCAACCGGGGCGATTTCCCGGCCGCCATAGCCGACTTTCGCAGGACCATAGAGCTTGACCCCGGCTTGGCCTCCGCCCGCTATAAGCTCGCCCGCGCCCTCGAGGCCGCCGGGCTCACGGCCGAAGCCATAGCAGCGTATTCGGCTTTCATCCGGAACGCGCCCGACGACCGGGCGGCCGATATAGAAAGGGCCCGCCGGCGCCTGGAGGCCCTCAGGGGCTCATAGCGTCGGGAGGCCCTCCCTTCGCACCACGCGCTCGGCTTTCCCGGCTTCTGTAGCGTCGGCCCTCCGTGGCCGACGGTCCCCGGTCAGAGCGAGGACCATTGCACGAATGCAGACTTGACCCCTTGGGGGACTTTACGTATGATTGCCCCGAGTACTCAGAGTGCTTCGAGGAGTGTGTCTGCAACATGTTGGTACTGAAGAACCTGTCCAAGCACTTCGGGAAGATATGCGCCGTTGACGATCTCTCACTCGAGATACGCCGTGGCGAGATCTTCGGGCTTCTCGGTCCCAACGGGGCCGGCAAGACCACAACCGTGAACATGGCGATCGGGCTTCTCAAACCCGACCGAGGATCTATAGAGATCGAGGGCCTGGGCTCGCCGACCCGGCCCGAGGTGAGGGCCCGGATAGGCATAGCCCCCCAGGCACTGGCGATCTACGGCGAACTCTCCGCAGAGGAGAACCTCAGGTTCTTCGGAACCATTCAGGGACTGCGGGGCGGCCGGCTTTCCGAGCGCGTGAGATGGGGACTCGAGTTTGTCGATCTCTATGAGCGTCGGCGCGACCGGGTAAAGACCTACTCTGGAGGTATGAAGCGCAGACTCAATCTCGCAGTGGCACTTATCCACGATCCACCTCTGCTCCTGCTAGATGAACCGACGGTCGGCGTCGATCCCCAGTCACGAAACTCCATCTTTGACAAGATCGAGGCCATGCGTGAAGAGGGCCGCACGATTGTCTACACGACCCACTATATGGAGGAGGCCCAGAGGCTGTGCGATAGGGTGGGTATCATGGATCAGGGGAAACTGCTGGCGATGGACAGCGTGCCAGCCCTCATAACGGCCCACGGCGGCAAGAGCACGATAGTAGCGACCCGGGATGAGGGTGAAGTCAGGCTCAGAACCGGTGACCCTCTCGGCGAGCTCCTGAGACTCCGGGAGAGCGGCGGCATGCGTGATTTCAGAGTGGAGAGCCCCAATCTGGAAGGGGTCTTCCTCGACCTCACAGGAAGACATCTGAGGGACGATTGATGCGAGAGATTGCGGCAATGGCATTCAAGGATCTCCGGATCCTCTTTCGCGACAGGAGCGGCTTCTTCTTCACACTTATCTGGCCCCTTCTCATAGCCGTCTTCTTCGGCGTGATGTTCGGAGGCAACGGGGCCGGCGAACAGGCCAGTGCGATCGCGATGGCTGTTGTGGACGAGGACCGGACTGAAGGATCGCAGAAGTTCATCGAGAGGCTTCAGGCGGGCCCCGAATTCGAGATCACGCTGACCGATCGCGACCAGGCTTTTGAGTTGGTGAAACGCCGGAAGGCGGTCGCATATGTAGTCCTGGAGCCGGGTTTCGGCGAGGCCAGCCGGACGGTCTTCTGGGGCGAGCCCCCGCGGGCCAAGCTCGGGATCGACCCGTCCCGGGGCGCCGAGGCGGCGATGGTAGAGGGCATCCTGATGAAGTATGCCTCGGAGGGAATGGGTGATTTCCTCTCCGACCAGGACGCTCAGCGCGACAATCTGCGGAGGGCAAGGGAGACGTTGGATGAGGATGAGGGTGTGTCTCCTGAGGTGCGGGCCAACCTGGGCCGGCTCTTTGAGGACCTCGACCGGTTCATGGCCGAGGAGGCAGCTTATACGGATACTTCAGGCGACACCCGGAGCGGCATGGGCGGTTTTCAGCCCATCGAGGTGGAACGGACGGACGTCGCGATCGAAACCTCACGGGGACCCAGGAGTGCTTACGCGATCACGTTTCCGCAGGGCGTGATCTGGGGCATAATAGGCGCCGCCGCCGGTTTCGCAGTTTCAATCGTGACCGAGCGGACACGGGGCACGTTATTCAGGCTTCAGACGGCGCCGATAAGCCGTACCTACGTGTTGGGCGGCAAGGCGCTCGCATGCTTCATCAGCATAGTCGCGATGTCGGTGTTTCTCTATACACTCGCGTTCTTCGTTTTCAGGCTGAGGCCGGCCTCCCTTCCCTTGCTGGGCCTGGCGATTGTCTCGAGCGCGGTAGCCTTTGTGGGGATCATGATGCTTCTGGCAGTGTCCGGTAGGACCGAGCAGGCGGTCGCGGGAGTGGGCTGGGCGGTCTTGATTGTGATGTCGATGCTGGGGGGAGGCATGATTCCCCTCTTCTTCATGCCCACGTGGATGCGTGCCATAGGCACTGCAAGCCCCGTCAAATGGTCCATCCTGGCGATGGAGGGCGCGGTATGGAGACAGTTCTCCCTGAGCGAGATGCTGATGCCCTGCGGCATACTGCTCGCAGTGGGGATCGCCTGCTTCGCCATAGGTGTCCGCGTCTTCGACTGGACCAGTCGAACGGAGTAGTGTCTCCGGACGCAATTCCTTGGTAAGTGATATGCCGAAACGGTTTGACACGAAGATAATCTATGCCATTGTCGCCGCGGCCGCCATCATTCTGGTTCTTCTCTCAGGAAGAGGTGTAATCCCGGTCGGCCCTTTGCGGTCGGGCCGATCACCGACGTGCACCTACCGCATCGTGAATACGTATCCCCACGACCCCGGGGCCTTCACCCAGGGTCTGTTCTATGACAACGGGTTCCTCTATGAGGGCACGGGCCGGCTGGGGCATTCATCCTTAAGGA
>CAZRAU010000123.1:0-8583 GCA_964598025.1 uncultured bacterium | reverse complement strand
TGGGCGGCGGGAGGCCCTCCCTCCGCGCCACCCGCTCGGCTTCCCCGGTCCGTGTAGCGTCGGGTTTCCATGCCCGACGGGTTTGGCTTCGCTCGCCGCGCGCTCGCTCCTGAGCACGACATTCACTGCTCCGCGGACGGCTTCGCTCCGCCCCTGTACTCGTAGCGGCGGGTCTCCGCGGCCGACGGGTCTGGCTTCGCTCGCCGCGCGCTCGCTCCTGAGCACGACATTCACTGCTCCGCGAACGACTTCACTCCGCCCCTGTACTCGTAGCGCCGCCGCCCCTGTGGCGGCTCGGAGCGCTCCACTCAGGTTCCTGATTGACAAGACATCCGGCCTGGTGTAGCTTTTAGGTGCTATTCCCTGAGGACATGAAAGTTGGCGCCAACCCACAACAGACCCCCTCGGTTTGAAAGGAGGATTCGCATGCGGTTCCGCACGGCTCGCGTATATGGATTCGGTCTGCTCCTGGCGATCACGGTCGCGCTGCTCGCATCCCAGTGTCTGGCGGTTGAGGCCTATATGAATTGGCCCGCCATACACGGCAATACCATTGTCTTTACCTGTGAGGGCGACCTCTGGAGCGTGTCGGCCGATGGCGGCATGGCCCACAGGCTCACCGAGGCGGAGGGGAACGAGTATTTCGCAACCTTCTCCCCCGACGGCCGGTACATAGCTTTTACCGGAGAGGTGGACCAGTGCAGGGATGTGTATCTTATCCCCGCAGAGGGTGGTCCCGCCGAGCGGCTCACCTACCATCCGTGGTCGGAATGGGTGCTCGGGTGGGCGCCGGACGGCGAGAACATCATTTTCCGCTCGATGCGCAAGGAGGCCCATTACATCTATAAGCTCTACACCATCTCCAAGGACGGCGGCTTTCCCGAGGACATGAATCTCGGCGAAGTCTCCCTCATCACTTTCGAGCCGGGGGGCAAGCGCATAGCCTTCAACCGCTTCTCCCGGGAATTCAGAACATGGAAGCGCTACAGGGGCGGCCTGGCCCAGGATATCTGGGTGGGCAATCCCGAGACCATGCAATTCAAGCAGGTCACCGATTATGAGGGTACCGATGCCTTCCCCATGTGGGCCGGGGACCGGATCTACTTCATCTCCGACCGCGATGCGACCATGAATATCTATAGCATGCGACCTGATGGGAGCGACATCAAGCAGCACACCTTCCACGATGAGTACGACATACGGTGGCCTTCGCTGGGCGGGAACAGGATCGTCTACCATAACGGCGGCGACATCTGGATGTTCAATATCGGGACCAATCAATACAGCAAGGTGGACATAGAAGTGCCGTCGGAGAGGCTCGCTGAAAGGGAGCGCTTCATCGACCCTTCCGGCCAAGTGACCGATTTCGAGCTATCTCCCAAGAACGGGCGGGTGGCCTTCTGCTCGCGCGGCGATCTTGCCCTCGTGCCGGTAAAAGAGGGGAGAACCATAGTGCTCACCGGAACATCCGGTGTGCGTGAGAAGGACCCACGGTGGTCGCCCGACGGCAAGTCTCTCGCCTATATCTCCGAAGCAACGGGTGAAGAAGAGATATATGTGGTTGGGGTGAACGGTGACGGCGATCCCGATCAGATCACCAAGGGGACCAAAGGCTGGAAATTCCCTCCTGCCTGGTCGCCCGACGGCAAGAAGCTGGCCTATGCAGACGGTTCCCAAACCATATATATGGTCGATAAGGATACCGGGAGAATAACGCGCGTCGACAGCAGCGATTACTGGGAGATGGACCAGTATACATGGTCGCCCGACAGTCGCTGGTTGGCCTATGCCAAATATGAGAACCACAACTTCCAGTCGATCTTTCTCTATGACACCGAGAGTAACAAAGTGGCACGAGTCACGGACAGCTTCACCAACGATACCGATCCCGTCTGGGACCCTGCCGGCAAGTACCTCTATTTCCTCTCGGACCGTACTATAAACCCGATGCTCGGCAAGATCGCGTTTGACGCCATAATCGACAAGACGTCGAAGCCCTACTTGGTAATCCTCAAGAAGGGAGAGAAGTCCCCCTTGTTCCCGGATGAGCCGGACATGGAGGATGAGGGTGACGATGAGAAGGATGACGACAAGGGGGACGGCAGGGATGACGAAGAGGAAACCCCCAAGACCGAAGTAGACCTTGACGGCCTTATGGCGAGAGTCGTGGAGATTCCCGTGGATGCGGGCCACTACTCGGAGCTTGCCGCAGCCGAGGGCAAGATCTTTTACCGGTCGCGCCCCAGCCTCGGCATGGCCGAGGGCCAGCGGGGTGGCAGCGAGGACAACCCCATCTACAGTGTTCGTATGTTCGATCTCGAGGAGAAAGAGGACGAGGAGATCATATCCGGTATGACCTCCTTCCGGCTTTCGCGGGACGGCAAGAAGATCATATATAGCAAGGGGCATTCTTTCTACGTCGTCGATGCCGGCAAGGGCGCCGGCGAGGCCAAGGATGCCGATGTGGACATGTCCAAGTGGCACATGAAGCTCAAGCCCCGGGAAGAGTGGGAGCAGATCTTCAACGAAGGCTGGAGGCTCCAGCGTGACTTCTACTGGGCACCCGACATGGCCAAGATCGACTGGAAGGGTGTGAGGGCCAAGTACGCCAAGCTGCTTCCCAGAATCGCAACGCGGGAAGACCTCAACGACCTTCTGGGCCAAATGATCGCGGAGCTCTCCACTTCTCATACATATATATGGGGAGGGGACCTCGGGGAACCGGGCCGCATCAGCGTCGGCATGCTGGGGGCGGAGATCGTTCCCGACAAGGGGAGCGGCTATTACAAGATCGCAAAGATATTCGCGGAGGAGGCCTCTGCCCCGGATGCTTATTCGCCGCTCATGCTTTCACACTCCGACATCGAGGAAGGCGAGTACATTATCGCGGTGAACGGCAAGGAGCTCAAGTACCCGACCAACTTCTTCTCCGCGTTCCTGAATCTCGATGATGACGAGGTCCTGCTCACGGTGAATGACAGACCGTCGAGGAAGGACTCCCGCGATGTCATCATAAAGACAAGGGACGGGGACTTCGACCTGCGGTATCTCGATTGGGTAAGGTCCAACCGGGAGTACGTGGCCGAGCATACGGGCGGACAGGTTGGCTATATCCATATTCCGGATATGGGTACCTCCGGACTCATAGAGTTCCAGCGGACCTTCTATCCGCAGCTCCTGAAGCCCGGTCTCATTGTAGATGCACGGTATAACGGCGGTGGATTCGTGTCCGACCTCATCATTCGGCGGCTTTCGGTCAAGACGCTCGCTTACGGCAAGGCCCGCAAGGGGAGACCATACCGGTACCCGGATGAGTCGGTGGATGCCCATGTCGTGGCGCTCTGCAACCAGCAGGCGGGTTCCGACGGCGACATCTTCCCGCGCGCGTTCCAGCTAGCGGGTCTCGGTCCCGTGATCGGAATGCCGACCTGGGGCGGCGTCGTCGGGATACGCATGGACAAGCCCTTTGTGGATGGCGGCATGATGACCATCCCCGAGTTTGCCTGGTGGGAGGAGGGGGGCTGGACCCTGGAGAACAAGGGTGTCGAGCCTGACATCGAGATAGATAACCTGCCGGCGGATGTCATACAGGGCAAGGACCCTCAGCTCGACAGGGCCATCAAGGAGGTCATGGACAGGCTGAGGCGTGATCCTAAGGGTTTCCCTGAGATACCTGCCTTCCCGGACAAGAGTAAGTAGCAGGCAGCCTAGCGACATCGGCCCGGGGCTTAAGGAGCCCCGGGCCTCTTCGATTTAGAATTAAGGTGGGAATCAAGGTGACAGTCAGCTTGGTCAGGGAGAATCAGGTCGGCTGTCACCTCAATCCCCTAATCCCCGGGGTAGTACTTTACCGGGGTGGGAGGGCCGTGGTAAGGTCGTCCTGGCACAAGGGGAGATGACCGATGCGATATCGCCGGACCGGAGATGGCCTGCTCGAGGTTTCCATCATAGGCATCGGTACCTATGCGCTTGCCGGTGTTTACGGCCCGAAGGACCGTGAAAGCATGATGGAAGTGCTCAGGGCCGCCTATGATCGTGGGGTCACTTTTTTTGATACCGCTCCTGCCTATGGTGAGGCCGAAGAGGTGGTCGGCAAGGTGCTGGAGGGCGTGCGCGGTAATGTGGTGATCTCGACCAAGGTTCCGGCCTGTCTGGGCGATGTATCGTGCTCCTATGACACGATCACATCCGCGTGCGACAGGAGCCTGGAGAGACTCAAGACCGGCTACATAGATCTCTATCAGATCCACCTGGACGACGGCAAGACCCCGGTGGAGGAAGTGGTCCGGGCGTTTGAGCATCTCAAAACCCAGGGCAAGATCAGGGCCTACGGCATAGGGCATGTCTCTCCGGAGCGGGCCGCAGAATACCTCGAAAAGGGATCGCCCTCGACCGTGATGGGCGAGCTCAACGCCGTGTCCAGGAGCTACTATGCAAAGATGCTGCCGTTGCTCAAGAGGAGTGGGGCGGGCTACATAGGCTTCAGCCTTACCGGGCGCGGCATGCTCACCGAAGCCTCGGTGGAAAGGAGCAGTCTCTCGGCGGGTGATATCCGTCAGATGGATGCGGTTTTCGCGGGTGAGCGACGGCGATCGGGCCTGATGGTGCGGGATGAGTTCCGGAGGGTGGGCCGGGATCTCGGCGCCACAGCGGTCCAGGTTGGGATCGCCTGGGCGATCTCGCAGCCGGGCGTCTTGACCGGGCTCACCGGCCCTTCCACCGTGGAGCATCTCGACGAAGATATCAAAGCGGCGGGGGTGGGTTTCGACTCAGCCCTTGCGGGCCGTATAGATGCTTTTCTTGCCGATGAGGGTGCCAGGCTTGCACAAAGCCTCACCGAGGAGGTTACGAACATCCTGGGGGCGGAGATTACAGACCTTGAACACGGCGCTTCTTCGCTCATCTATGCCATGGAAGCCTTGGCCGAGCTCGATCTTGCAACAGATGAGGATCTCGTCTCGAAGATGGGGACGGTCATAAAGATAATGAAGAGCGGCGAGGGCAACCTTGCTTCACTTGATGCCATCCGTAAAGACCTCCTGAATTATGTCAACACGATCTGACCATCCCGGCATAGAATCTCCGGACACGAGCGACAGCTATGTCGTGGAGATCGAGAACGTGACCAAGAGGTTCCCCCGCATAGCCGCCAACAGGCACGTCACGTTGCGAGTGAGGCGGGGCGAAGTCCATGCTCTCGTAGGCGAGAACGGGGCCGGCAAGTCCACGTTGATGAACGTCCTTTACGGGATGCTGAGGCCTGATGAGGGCCGAGTGGTGGTAAGGGGCAATGCTCTTCCGACAGAGCGGGGCTACCTCGGGTTGGACCACGGGATAGGCATGATCCATCAACACTTCATGCTGATCGGGCGGTTCACCGTCCTGGAGAACATCATCCTCGGTGCCGAGCCGAAGAAGGGTATGCTGCTTGATCTGGCTACGGCGAGGCGCAGGGTCGAAGACCTGATGAGCGACTATGGTATCGAGGTCGATCTGGATACCCGGATCGATGACCTCTCGGTAGGAGAGGAGCAGCGCGTCGAGATCCTCAAGGTCCTCTATAGGAATGCAGACATAATCATAATGGATGAGCCTACGGCCGTACTCACCCCCCGGGAGACCGGACGGCTTTTCGACACCCTGCGGCGCCTGACCGCCGACGGGCGGACGGTCGTCTTCATAACCCACAAGCTGGAAGAGGTAATGGCGGTGGCAAGTACCGTGACGGTGATGAGGGAGGGGCGTGTCGTCGGCAGCATGCCGACCTCCGAGACCGACGTCGCCAGCTTGGCCGAGATGATGGTCGGGCGGAAGATGGAGGCGGCCCTGGAGCGCAAGCGACCTCCCGGTGATGAGACGGTCCTCAAGGTCGAAGGCATATCATTGATTTCGAAGAAGGGACAGCGGCTGCTTACGGATATCTCGTTCACCATCCACCGCGGCGAGATATTCGGTATCTGCGGCGTCGACGGTAACGGGCAGGACGAGCTCTTCGAGGTGATAACCGGTCTGGCGAAACCGGATGCGGGCCGGCTGGAATTCCTGGGTTTGGACATTCGCTCGATGCCCACCCTGGAGCGTGCGGAGGCCGGGCTTGCCCACATACCGCCCGATCGGATCAAGATGGGGCTGGTCGGGGAATTCGACATAGAAGAGAACCTGATTCTCGGGAGGCATAACGAGCGGCAATTCTCGGGACCCGTGTTTCTGCGGTGCGACGACATTCGTGCGAATGCCATACGCCTCATAGGCCAATTCGGTATCGAGCCCCCGGTACCTTCGATGAGCGCGCGGCTCCTCTCCGGAGGAAACCAGCAGAAGGTCATAGTCGCCCGTGAATTGAGCCGCGCCCCGGAGTTGTTGCTGGCGTCACAGCCCACGCGAGGGTTGGATATCGGGGCTGCGGGGATGATACATCGGCTTCTTGTCGAACACGCGGATCGGGGCAAGTCGGTGCTTCTGATCTCTGCGGACCTCGCCGAAGTGATGAGTCTCTCCGACCGTATCGGGGTCATGTACCGTGGGAGCATCGTAGGCGTCGTCGGGCGGGGCGATGCCACTGAAGAGAACTTGGGCCTGATGATGGCGGGAGTCGAGCGATGAGCGTGAAGCTGCGGAGTGGCTTTTTCGGCCTTGCCGCCCCCCTGGTATCGCTGCTTCTGGCCGGCCTCGTGTCCTCCGTGATCATACTTGCTTTGGGTGAAAGTCCCCTTCATATAGGCTCGGTGATGCTGTCCGGCTCGCTCGGTAGTCTTAGAAGCCTGACCAACACGCTGGAGGAAGCGACTCCCCTGATCTTCACCGGCCTCTGCTTTGCCCTGGCCATGCGGTGCGGGCTCTTCAACATCGGAGGTGAGGGGCAGCTTGTAGTAGGGGCCTTCGCGGCTGCATGGGTGGGGGTGAAGCTCACCGGGCTCGACCCTGTGACCCATGTGCTTCTATGTGTCACCATTGCTGGCATGGCCGGGGCCTTATGGGCGGGCTTGGCCGGTGTGCTCCGGGTTCGCTTCGGTGCCCACGAAGTCATCACCACCATCATGCTGAACTACATAGCCTTTATCCTGACCAACTACCTAGTGGGTAACCCCTATTTCAAGAAGATAGGGCAGATTCCCCAGACAGAGGACGTGCTGCCCACGGCAATGCTCCCGGCCATTACCTTCATATACAAGTATACACGGCTAAATCTGGGTTTCGTCGTCGCCTTGGCTGCCGTAGCGGCTGTCTTCGTGATCCTGGAACGAACGCGTCTCGGATTTGAACTCAAGGCCGTCGGGCTTAATCCCGTCGCAAGCAGGGCATCCGGCATTTCGGTCGCAAGGAGCATGGTAATCGCCATGGCGCTGGGGGGCTTCCTGGCCGGGATGGCAGGTGCGGAACGCGTGCTGGGCGTGCACAAACACTTCGTGAGTCCTTTTCCCTTCGGCTATGGGTTCGCCGGAATCGCTGTTGCCCTCCTTGGAAGAACACACCCGCTTGGGGTGCTGATCTCAGCCATCTTCTTCGGGGCCCTCGCAAGCGGCGGCGCCCAGGTGGACATGGAGACCCATGTGCCGAGGGAACTGGTTACCGTGATCCAGGCAATCATCATCATCTTCGTGGCCTGTGAATACCTCATAAGGAAGATAGGTATCAAACCCAAAGAGGCGTTGGCCGATGAGTGAGTTTCTGGGCATATTCGGCGTGCCCCTTCTCTGGGCCACCATCCGCAAATCGGTGCCTCTCATATTCGCGAGCACCGGCGGCTTCTTCAGCGAGCGCGCCGGCGTCATCAATATCGGACTCGAGGGCATGATGCTCTTCGGCGCCTTCAGCGGCGCCCTGATCTCGGTCTCCACGCACAACCCATGGTTGGGAGTACTTGGTGCGGGTGTCGTAGGCGGCATGGTGGGTTATCTTCATGCTGTGGCTACGGTCTCCCTCAGGGCAAACCAGATTATTTCGGGTGTAGCCATCAACATGTTGGGTGTCGGGGGGACGGTCTTTCTCTCACAGGTCTTCATGGGAGGCGAGCGCTCCTTTTCGCTTGGACCGGCCGACCGGCTTCCGGTGTGGGGTGCGTTCATACCTCTGGTGTACTTGAGTTTCGTCGTTGTCGGACTCGCCTTTGCCTTCTCCTATTTCACCGTGCCTGGCCTGAGGATGAGAGCTGTAGGCGAACACCCGCGGGCGGCCGACACCCAAGGGATACATGTGAACCGGACGCGCATCATGGCTGTGATCGTAAGCGGGGTGTGCGCGGGTCTCGGTGGCGCTTATCTTCCCTTCTTCTCGGGCTCCTTCGCGAAGAACATGACCTCCGGTCAAGGTTTCATCGCCCTGGCTGCGCTTATCTTCGGGAAGTGGAACCCCCTCGGGGCGATGGCCGCGTCCCTGCTGTTCGGTTTCGCAGACGCTCTCCAGGAATCCCTCCAGGGAAGGGGCGGACTTTCGCCGCAAGTCTTCCAAGCCATTCCCTATGTGCTCACGATTGTTGCCCTCGCCGGCGTTATCGGCCGATCGATTCCGCCGGCGGCTATAGGGAAGCACTATGAAAGAGAGTAACCCAGGCGCGTCGGAAGCACGCGTCTGCTGCGTTATGCT
>CAZRAU010000122.1:0-8585 GCA_964598025.1 uncultured bacterium | reverse complement strand
GAGAAAGTGTTCGTCCAGGCGCGGGAGATGGCTCCGGCGGAGAAGAAGGAGATGGTGTACGGCAATCAGCATTCTTTCTTTGTGGCCAACTACAACAAGGGTATCACCTCGAACTCCTACAAGAACTATGATGAGGCAGTGGAGGACTTCAAGAAGGCGGTAGCCGTCGAACCCACATATGCCAAAGGCCACGTCAACCTGGGTGTGGCCTATTCGATGCTCAAGGACAATGAAAAGGCCTTGGGCGCCTTCCAGGACGCTGTGAGGGTGGACCCGACTTCGAAAGAAGCCTGGGATAATCTGGGCATCACCTATCAGACCATGAGGGAGTATACCAAGGCCCGCGAGGCCTTTGCCAAGGTAGTGGAGCTGGATCCTGAGGATGTGAACGGCAAGTTCGCCCTGGCAGATATGTACTTCAACGAGGGCAATCACCAGAAAGCCCTTGAGTTCTATGTGCAAGCTGCCGAAACAAAGGGTGACGATCCCGCGCTGCAATATCAGATTGGCGCATCCAACTTCAGCCTGGAGCAATTCAGCGAGGCCGCCATGGCGTTTCAGAAGGCTGCGGCGCTGTCCAAGGACTCCGACATGGAGCTCTACCGTGACTCAATGTATAACCTCGCGATCGCCTACGTGAAGCTGGAGGAATACGATGCCGCGAGGGCGACGACCGAGCGGCTGCTGGAGATAGAAGACAGCACCGAGCTGCATGAGCTGCTGGGACGGATCTACAGCAAGATGGGCATGAAGAACGAGGCCATCAGGGAGTACGAGAGGGCCAAGGAGCTGTCGGGCGAGTAATTCCGTATTGACTTGACAACCCGAGCAAGGTTGTTTAGCTTTATAGTGAAGTCTGGATCACACATTCCCGTTGTGTTGTTCCGTAATTGAAATCCGACCCTAGGGCAAGGCCTCAATCCGGCTGGTAAGCCATGAAATCAGGCGGTTGCCGGGAGTAAACAGGGCTAGATTTACCAAATGGACGGCTCACCACGAAACCTGCTTTTAGTGTGTCAAACTGTCTGCAGCAAACTGGAGCTTAGGCTCCGCATTTTCAGAGGTGGAGGACGATGGACATTGCAGAGATGAAGACGAAGACCATTTCCGACCTGCACAAGGCCGCCAAAGATCTGGAGATCGAGGGTGTCGGCAGTCTGCGGAAGCAGGAACTGATCTTCAAGATACTGGCGGCGCAGACCGAGAAGAACGGGCTCATATTCGCGCAGGGCGTTCTGGAGATACTCGACGACGGTTACGGCTTCTTGCGATCTGCCGACTACAGCTACCTTCCCGGTCCCGACGACATCTATGTTTCGCCATCGCAGATAAAGAAGTTCGATCTCAGGACCGGCGACACCGTTTCCGGCCAGGTTCGTCCTCCCAAGGATAACGAAAGGTACTTCGCCCTTCTCAGGGTGGAAGCCGTCAATCTCGAGAACCCGGAGGTAGCCAAGGAGCGGATTCTCTTCGACAACCTGACCCCCCTCTATCCTGACGAGCGGATAATCCTGGAGTGGAACCCCAAGGAGCTGTCGACCAGGGTCGCCAATCTCTTCATACCGATGGGGATGGGTCAGAGAGGCCTTATCGTATCACCGCCTCGCGCCGGGAAGACCATGTTGCTCCAGAGCATCGCGAATGCGATCACCACCAATCATCCCGAGATCGATCTGATGGTCCTCCTGATCGACGAGCGTCCCGAAGAGGTGACCGATATGGAGAGGAGCGTGAAGGGCGAGGTCATAAGTTCCACCTTCGACGAGCCGCCCTCGAGGCATATCCAAGTCGCCAACATGGTTATGGAGAAAGCCAAGCGCCTTGTCGAGCACAAGCGCAATGTGGTGATTCTCCTGGACAGCATCACAAGATTGGCCAGGGCGAACAACGCAGTCATCCCGCACAGCGGCAAGATCCTCTCGGGCGGCATAGACTCCAATGCACTCCAGTGGCCCAAGCGGTTTTTCGGAGCGGCCAGGAACATCGAGGAGGGTGGCAGTCTGACGATTGTAGCCACCGCTCTTATTGAGACCGGTAGCCGGATGGATGATGTCATTTTCGAGGAGTTCAAAGGCACCGGCAACATGGAGCTCGTGCTGGACAGGAAGATCGCCGACCGCAGGATCTTCCCTGCAATCGATCTCAACAAGTCCGGCACCCGCAAAGAGGAGTTGCTCCTGGACCAGGCGGAGCTCAACAAGGTCTGGATTCTGCGAAAGTTCCTCAGCGACAAGAATCCCGTCGAGGCCATGGAGTTCCTTGTGGCGCGAATATCCAAGGTGAAATCCAACAAGGCTTTCTTGAGTTCCATGAAAGCTTAGCTTAGTATATCCCTAATCTACCGAGGGGCGGTGATTGCCGCCCCCGTGTCTATGTGCCCGGAAGGAGGTAGGAGGCGTTGAAGAAGGGGATCCATCCCAAGTATGTGAGGACCAAGGTAGTCTGCGTATGCGGCAATGTGATCGAGACAAGGTCCACGGTTCCGGAGATCCGGGTGGAGATCTGTTCCAGCTGCCACCCTTTCTTCACCGGCAAGCAGAAGCTTGTGGACACCGCCGGCAGGGTGGAGCGCTTCAGGCGCAAGTATGGGATGAAGGTTGAACCCGAAGAAGCCGGGGAAACCAAGGACCAGGGTAATTAGGTAATCTGCATTGGAACATGAAGAAGCCGCAGTAGGCGGACAGGCGGTCATCGAAGGCGTCATGATGAAGTCGCCCGAGCGGGTGGCCACATGTGTGCGCAGGCCTAACGGTGAGATCGCACACAGGGTGGAGTCCTATGCCTCCGTCACAAAGAGGCATAGCATGCTCAACATACCCGTCATAAGGGGGGCAATCAATCTCTTCGAGCAGCTCTATCTTGGGATAAGCGCTCTGACATATTCGGCCGAGGTGGTATCGGCCGGCGAGAATGAAGAGGTCCGCAGCGAGCGAACCTGGAAGGCGTCCCTCTCCGCGGGGCTCACCGTGGTGCTTGCTCTGGGCGCCGGGCTGTTGCTTTTCTTCTATCTTCCCCTTGTAATCGCCGGCCTGGTGGGGGCCAAGGGCGACATCACCTTCAACGTGGTCGATGGAGCGGTAAGACTCGGGATATTCTTTGCCTATCTTGCCGCGATAAACCTGTGGAAGGAAATGAGACGGGTGTTTGAGTATCACGGGGCGGAGCACAAGTCGATAAACGCCTTCGAGAACGGCGTGGAGCTGACCGTCGAGGCGGTCAAGCGGCATACCACCCGCCATGCCAGGTGCGGCACGAGTTTCCTCCTGGTCGTGATGATGCTGAGCATCGTCGTCTTCATCTTCATGGGTAGGCCTGAGAGCGTCGCTGAAAGGCTCAGGCGGCTGTTGGCGGTGCCCCTGATAGCGGGTCTCTCCTACGAGATCATAAGGTTTGCCGGCAAGCAGAAGGAAGGGCTGCTGATGAAGGTGATGACCGCGCCGGGGCTGGCCCTCCAGCGGTTCACCACCAGGGAGCCGAGCGACGACCAGATCGAAGTGGCTTTGGAGGCGCTCAGGTACGCGGTGGGCCCGGAGGTGTATTCCCGAGATGTGGGAAGCAATCAATAAAGCCAGAGAGAGATATGAAGAGCTGGGCCGCCTGCTCTCAGACGAGAAGGTGGTGACCGATCGCAATCTTCTCCATAAATACGCGAAAGAGCGAAGCGGGCTTGAGGATGTGGTCGTTGCCTCCAGGGAGTTCGAGCAGGCCGAGAAGGGCATAAAGGAAGCTGAAGAGATATTGGATTCGTCCAGCGACCAGGAGCTTGTGGAGCTTGCCAGGACGGAGCTGGACGCCCTCTCCGAGCGCAGGGAAAGGCTGGAGCGGGAGATCAAGGCGATGCTCTTGCCCCAGGATCCCAGTGATGAGAAGAACACCATCGTTGAGATAAGGGCGGGGACCGGGGGTGAGGAGGCTGCCCTGTTCGCGGCCGATCTCTACCGCATGTATTCAAAATACGCCGAGTGCCAGGGGTGGAAGGTCGATACCCTGAGCTCCAGTCCCACTGGTGTCGGAGGTTTCAAGGAAGTGATCTTCCTGGTTGAGGGCAAGGGTGTATACAGCAGGCTGAAGTACGAGAGCGGCGTGCACCGCGTGCAGAGGGTGCCGGTCACCGAATCTTCCGGAAGGATCCACACCTCTGCGGTGACCGTTGCCATACTCCCGGAGGCCGATGAAGTCGATGTGGACATCAATCCTGAGGATCTTCGCGTGGATGTCTTCCGGTCATCGGGGCCCGGAGGCCAGAGTGTCAACACCACGGACTCGGCTGTCCGGGTCACACACATCCCCACCGGTATGGTCGTTCAGTGCCAGGATGAGAAGTCCCAGCACAAGAACAGGGCAAAGGCGCTCAAGGTCCTTAGATCGAGGCTTATGGACAAGGCCAGCCAGGAACAGGATGCGGCACGGGCCAATGACCGCCGGCAACAGGTCGGCACCGGGGACAGAAGCGAGAAGATCCGGACCTATAATTTCCCCCAGACACGGGTTACCGATCACCGCATCGGTCTCACCTTGCACAAGCTCGATCAGGTCCTGGACGGCGATCTCGATGAGATAGTTGAATCGCTGGCCGCGCATGACACGGACCTTAGACTCAAAGCCGCCGGTATGTGATGGGCCGGACGGGTGAGTGCATCCTATCCGCGTTCCTCTCTCATGTCAGACACTTGCTTTCACGCGGCGGCATCCGCCCCAGTGCGGTCGAGGCCGAGATAATCGTAGGCCATGTGCTCGGGCTGGAGCGAAGTGAGATGTACCGCCGGCCGGACCGCGTGGTCGCTCCCGAGGAGGAGGCGGCGGTGATGGACCTGGTCAATCGGCGCATCCACCGGGTTCCCCTGCAATATCTGCTTGGTGAATGGGAGTTCATGTCGCTTCCCTTCAAGATGCGGCAGGGAGTCTTCATCCCCCGGCCCGAGACCGAGACCCTGGTCGAGGCCGTAATCGATAGGGTAAAGGCAGGCGGGAAACCGGCACGGAGGATCCTCGACGTCGCGACCGGCAGCGGCGCTATAGGGATCTCCCTGGCGAAGTATCTTAAGCCCGATCTTGTGGTGGCCACCGATATTTCGCTTGATGCTGTGGAAGTCGCACGGGAAAATGCTATACTGAACCGCCTCGGCAGCGTCGCGCGATTCGTCGCCGGCGACGGGCTGGACCCGCTCCGGCAGGGTTCGACGGTGGGTTTCGATATTGTGGCCTGTAATCCCCCGTACGTCGAGACGGGCGAGATCCCCGGGCTCGATGCTGAGATACGGGCCTTCGAGCCGCTGGTCGCCCTGGACGGCGGACCCGACGGCATCCGGTTTATTGACGGCATCCTGCCGGGGATTCCGTCTATACTCAATGAAGGGGGCCTGGTGGCCTTCGAGATAGGTGAGACCCAGGGGCCGCGCGTGAAGGCGCTCTTCGAGCAAGCCGGCCTGGCGGGAGTGGAAGTCGTCAAGGACCTTGGGCGGCTCGACAGAATCGTTTTGGGAAGAAGGTCTTGAATGGACAAGATAGTGGTAAGAGGCGGAGTCAAGCTGAAAGGGCGGGTGAGCGTGGGGGGTGCCAAGAACGCCGTTCTTCCGGTAATGACCGCGTGCCTCCTGGCGCGAGGAGAGTCGGTGATCGAAAATGTTCCCCGGCTCGCGGATGTTTCGACCATGAAAGCGGTGTTGGAGCGGTTGGGCGCGAAGGTCAAGTTCGAGGACCATACGCTGTGCATCGACACATCCGGTGTGGATTCGAATGAAGCTCCATACGACCTGGTAAAAACCATGCGTGCCTCGATCTATGTGCTCGGTCCGCTGCTGGCATCCCAGGGAGGAGCCAGAGTGTCACTGCCCGGAGGCTGTGCCTGGGGTCCGAGGCCGGTGGATCTCCACATAAGGTCCATGCAGGAACTGGGCGCGACGATCGACATTGATCACGGCTACATCATAGGGCATGCGACCGGCCTCAAGGGAAACACAATCAGGTATTCCATGCCTAGCGTAGGAGCGACGGGCAATACCATCATGGCAGCCAGCCTGGCGTCGGGGAAGACGGTCATAATGAACGCCGCCAGGGAGCCGGAGATAACCGCTCTCGCCGACTTTATCAACCTTATGGGGGGAAAAGTGGCCGGTGCCGGGACGGAGACCATTGAGATAGAGGGAGTGCGGGGGCTGTCGCCTGCGAAGGTCAGCATAATACCGGACAGAATAGAGACCGGCACCTTCATGGTGGCGGGTGCGATAACCGCCGGCAACATGGTCATCGACGACTGTGTTCCGGAGCATGTGGAGTCACTCTCCCGGAAGCTTGCACAAAGCGGCATCAAGGTCGAGACCCAGAAGACCCGGCTGCGAGTGCGAGGCAAGCGACGAATCGACTCTGTGGATGTCGTCACCTCTCCCTACCCGGGTTTCCCCACCGACATGCAGGCCCAGTATATGGCCCTGATGTCGGTTGCGCGCGGGACGTGCGTCATAAGTGAGACGGTATTCAAGGATCGTTTCACCCATGTGCCGGAGCTGAGGAGGCTCGGGGCGAACATAAAGATCGAGGGCAATACCGCCCACATAGGCTATGCTAGAGGGCTGAGCGGTGCCCCGGTTATGGCCACCGATCTGAGGGCCAGCGCCGCCCTGATCTTGGCGGGCCTGGTGGCGGAGGGCGAAACCCATATCTCGCGAGTCTATCACATAGACAGAGGTTACGAAGCTATAGAGCGGAAGCTCAGAGACCTTGGGGCCGATATAAAGCGTGTCCCCGAGTGATGACCGGAAGGCAATGGGGTGGATAGAGTGTCGGCTGCCGGCGGAACCGATCAAACCTTGGGCAGGGTTATTCTCGGCACTGCCGGCCACATCGACCATGGCAAGACCGCTCTGATAATCGCCCTTACCGGCATCGATACAGACAGGCTGCAGGAAGAGAAGTCCCGAGGCATATCCATCGACCTCGGGTTCGCCCACATGGACCTGCCCGGCGGCCTCACCATGGGTGTCGTCGACGTTCCCGGTCATGAACGTTTCATCAAGAACATGCTTGCAGGCGTGGCTGGGATCGACCTCGTTCTCTTCGTGGTTGCCTGCGATGAAGGCATAATGCCCCAGACGCGCGAGCATTTCGATATCGTCTCGCTACTGGACGTAAGACACGCGGTCTTCGCCTTGACCAAGAGCGACCTTGCCGATGAAGAGATGACCGAACTGGTGCGCGACGAGGTTGAGGGGATGGTAAGAGGTACATGGTTCGAAGGCTCCCCGATCATACCCACCTCGGTCAAGACCGGCCGTGGTGTGGAGGATGTGCGGGCGGCTCTGGCCGACGTAGTCCGAAAGATCCGGGCGAGGAAGATCGGCAGTGCGGTCAGGCTTCCCGTCGATCGGGTCTTCACGATGACCGGACGCGGGACGGTGGTCACCGGGACACTGTGGTCGGGCGAGGTCCGGAAGGAAGACCGCCTCCAAGTCCTCCCAGGGGAGAAGAGCGTGAGGGTGCGAAGCGTGGAGGTCCACGGGCATGACGTGGAATCGGCCGTCGCCGGTCAGCGTGCCGCGCTGGGACTTCACGGAGTCGACAAGAGTGATATAGAGCGAGGCTATTCCGTTGTCTCTCCGGGGGACTTCCCGGCCACCACGAGGCTGGAGACGAGACTCCGTCTCCTGGGGACCTCGTCGAGGGGACTCAAGATGGGATCCAGGATACGATTCCATCTCGGAGCGAGTGAGGTGATGGGCAGGGTCTACCTTCTTGAAGGTGACAAGCTCGGGCCCGGCGGTTCGGGTCTTGCCCAGGTGAGGCTGGAGACACCGGTTGTTGCAGGGCTCCGGGACCGTTTCGTACTCCGCACCTACTCGCCGATGAGGACCATAGGTGGGGGGATGGTGCTCGATCCCCTGGCATCGAGACACAGAATGCATGACGAACGCGCGACCCAGCGGCTCCGCCTCCTGGACGGTACCGATGACGAACGGATTGTCGAGACATACATCGAGGAAGCGAGTCTGGGCCTGAGAAAGGCCGCCATTCGGCTACGGGTGAACTGCGGGGCCACCGAACTTGACACGCTTGTTGATCGCTTGGTAGATGCAGGTCGCGTCCTGGAACCCTCGCCCGGCCTATATGTGCATATCAACGCGGTCAAGCGGCTGGAGGCGAAGATCGAAGATACGCTTCAGCGCTTTCAGACACAGGAGCGGCTGGCCTGGGGCATGCCCAAGGAGGAACTCAGGGAGCGCCTGGGTTCGGTGGAGATGCCGCTCACCAATTGGTTGCTCGATAGAATGGCGGACCGGGGCCGGCTGTTTGTAAAGCAAGGCAACGTAAGGGTGGGGACCGGGGAGGTCGAGCTCGCGCCCGAGGAAGTGAAGGCGCGGGCGCTTATCATCGCGATGCTCAAGAAGGATCTTTTTCAACCGCCTTCGGAAAAGGACATTGGGAATCGAAGCGACCTCAAGCCGGAAACCGTGCGCAAGGTGATTGCGCTTCTCATAGGGGATGGCGAGGTGGTCCGCCTGGAGCCCGGGCTCATAATGCATGCAACGGCAATCGAGGCTGCGAGGGCCGCCATAATCGATTACCTCACGGAGCACGTGGAGGCGACTGCC
>CAZRAU010000121.1:0-8655 GCA_964598025.1 uncultured bacterium | reverse complement strand
TTCATGTACGAAATGAATATCGCTGCTCCCTCGCCGGCGTAGTTCTTTGCAAAGATGCAGTCCTCGATGGCAACCTGCCCTCCGACAGCAAACACCGCCCCCCCGTAACTAGCTTTGTTCTCTGAGAACACACACCTTCTTATCGTGAGATAACAAGAGGCTATCGCTATGCCCCCTCCGTCTGTCGGATACCAGTCCTCGCGTTTGCCGTTTCTGATGGTCAGCCCTTCGATCAGCGTGCCGCTGTCACACCCGCTACAATTGAATACGTTGAATCGCTCCTGTGCATCTATGACCGCTGAATCACCCTCAGCAGTCTCGCCGAGAAGAACCACACCCGAACGCATGTCGATTCCAGACTCGTAGTATATGCCGCAGCTCACGAGCACAGTGTCCCCTGCCGTTGCGGAGTCGATTCCCGCCTTGATGGTCGCAGCATCACCCAAACCATCGGGCGTTATGTGCCAGGTCCGCGCAGGAACATCTATTGAGTGAAGGACGAAACCGATGAGCAGCAACGGGAAGAAGAACCGTGCAGCTACCATGAGGTACACAACCTCTCAGTCATTCTCTGCGATTCAACGCATCTGATGCGGCATTACCAGTGTAGGATGGAGCGGGCCGAGTGTCAAGGGTATTGATGGCATGGGCTGATTCGAACGCCCCAACGTGTCGGGGAGATTCTGTTGTAGCAGTAAGTGTCCTGCCACCAGTCGCGCGATAACGCGCTCCTGAGAGCTCTCCACCCAGGCTTGCTTTTCGTCGACGCTGATATGGCGGTGCCCGAGTGCAGCCTGAACCAGCCTGAGGTCTCCAGTTTGCCGGTAGAGGTTCATGGCGAAGGTGTGACGCAGGGAGTGAACTGTGAGGTGGCGTTTGATACCAGCCTTGGCGAGCCAATGATGGAACCGGAGCTGGACCCGCCGTCGACCAAGTGGGCCACCGTTGCGTGAGGGGAACAGGGGATCGTCCGACCTCAGGCCCATTGCGGCAATGTACGACCTCAGGACTCGCCTGAGCTTCGATGTGAGATACACTGATCGCTCAGTCCCGCCCTTGCCGTTGACCCTTAGAGTCCGTTCACCAAGCCTTACATCCTGGACTTCCAATCTCACCAATCCCCCAAGCCTGATGCCTGTTTGGAGTAGGAGTGTGAACATGACACGATCTCTGCTTGCTCTGGGCCGTCGTTGGTGGGTATTGCCGTGAGGAAACTTCTGGCCTCCGCGGGTTTGAAATACTCCGGAGTCTTGGGTTCCGTCCTACCGTTCTTGATGAGCCTTGCCGGGTTTGCCTCGAGGTAGCCAGCATCGGCGAGGAACTTGAACAACATTCTGAGAGCTGTCTTGGTTCGATTGAGTGAGACAGGTTTCCGGTCTTTCAAGGTATCGGAGGCGAAATAGCGTGCCAGCCGGCTTGGATTTATGTTCCGGACCTCTATTTCCCTGCCCAACCAGTATCTGAACTGCTGGAGATCCTTCACGTACGCACCACGCGTATGCTCGCTCTTGCCATCTGCCCGCAGCTGCATGTCAAAGAGCCTGATCGCCCTGGATAATCTCAGCTGTGGCCTCCTTTCAACAGTCCTTGGCCTGTGAACATGAACGCTTTGGTTCGGGTGAGAGTCAAGCTGAAAACGGAAGCTGTGCGACGCGACCCACTCCGGCGACTCAAAGGTCGGCCTCGGGGACTCTCCGACTCGCTATGGACCTCTGTCCTACTTCTCCGGGCTCAACACTTATGGCTTGTAGTAGCCTCGGATACCACCAGAGGAGCCACCACCCTCTGGCGCACCTCCCCTGCCACCTGTGGTCGGGTCGTCGCCGGTGGCTCCATATACCCCCGCGCAGAAGTTGTCGATAGGTTCGTCGAGTCCCTCATCACAGTCCAGGACAAAGACCGCCCCACCATCCGGGTGGTCTACGATGCAAACAGTACCCGCGCTATCAGCATACAGCCAGCCCCAGCCGGGAATCGCCACCCCACCTGTCACGCAGTCAGTCCACGCGTGCGATATCCCGTCGCCACGAGACTCGATATCCCCGATCACGAAGTCTGAGCAACTTGTGAAAACACAGGTATAGGCCCATGCAGGCCATGTCACTCCGTATTCCAGGCCCTGGTATTCAGTAAGGCCGAAGAATACTGGGAAGAAGTCGAAGCTGGAACCCGCGTATGTTGTGACGATGTCGGAGGAATCTGAGATTGCAGGAAGAGCGCCGCAGTCCTGTTTGGCTGCGTGGGCCTTCACGTGGACGGCCACTTTCACAAGTGGATTAGTCCCCGCAGTCAGAGATGAGCAGAGCAGCAAGACAAACAAGGCTATCTGGATTGCAGCAACGATCTTCTTCATCTGACCAACCCCCATCTTGGTTGAACGCAGTATCCTCAGTCATAGTCACCGACTCTTCGGCAACCCAACCGGGCTCTGCCAGATCAGCCGCCGGAAGCACGTGCACCACGGGCATCATGGGTAAGTGACCTGTGTTCTGTCTGAACCATCACTTCTCATTGTCCAGATGACACCAGCACTACCGTCAGCCGAGAGGGCACGAAAGGCTATTCTAGTGCCGCCAGGCGACCAAGAAGGAGACGCCCCGTCACAGAGGTACTCCTGGTTCGTTCCGTCCGAGTCGATCCTCCAAATCCCCGTCTCTCCAGATGGACCCTGAGCAACAAAGGCAATCTGGTTTCCGTCGGGCGACCATCGGCATTGTTGGGCATAACCTCGTTCCGGCTCAAAGTCGATCTTCGACAGCCTCACGCCGGCGCTGTCAAGGACAACAAGACTGTCAGAGAGTATCGTGTTTCCGTTAGGGAACCAATCAGCGCCATACCTATACGAGATCCACGTAGACTCATCGGTAGCCAGGTCGTACTTCCAGATACCACGATATGGGTCGCCATCGTTTATGTAGGTAAGCCACCTGCCGCAACTCGAAAAATCCGCCGCCAGATGACGGCACGAGCTGTCCCCACAGGTAAGACTGCAGCTGCTTCCAGATTCTACATCGACTATATGTATGCCACCCATCGCCACCGCTATTTGAGTACCGTCGGGGGTCCAGTCACAGACTACACCTTCGGAGATCCAACGCTTCATACCTGAATTGAGATCCACAATCCAGGTAGACAGCATCCCAAACTCTTCGAGCTCTTCTTCGTTCTGGGACAGATGGCTATATGCAATCATAGTGCTATCAACGGGCGACCACTTCGGCCAAGCATCCACAGCGGAGGGAGGTTGTGGGTCGATTCCGCCAGTTGGTTCACTACCGCAACCCTGAAACACCAAGGTTGTCATCAGGGGCACCAAGGCGACTGCAGACTTTCTCAGTGTCATAACGATCACTCCAATAGTACAATCTTGCATCCCGAGTCTGACTCGGAGGCCCTAATCCTTACGGTGTAGACACCAGCAGAAAGCCTCTCTCCCAGATCGTTCTTGCCATCCCAGACGACAGTGTGCTTTCCTGGATCAATCCGCCCCTCTCGAAGTAATCGCACGCGGCGCCCCTGAACGTCGTATACAGCCACTTCGACCGAGCTCTCCGTCTTCACTTCGAGCTGGATTGACACCTCTCTCTCAAATGGATTCGGTCTCGGTGAAACGTGTCTAACTGCGAGTTGCGAGTCTCCTCCTGTCCGCCCGGATACGGACGCGGTGCACATCCCACCCAGCACGGTGTGCGCGAAGACCACCTGATTGGGCTGGCACGGATGCCACTCTGGATCATGTCCGAACACGTCAGTGATACGATACACGTAACTTCTCAGCTGACAACCCGTCCATGTCTGGCTCCCAGGTACCACCTCGCAGTGGCCAATCTTGTAAATTCCCTGCGCCTTCCCCCAGCCCGTCGAAGCTCCATACCCGCGACCCCAGACATGAGGGAAGGTCCCGTATGCCTGTGAGTAGGTGACATCGCAACGGACTTCGTATCGCTTCCCAAAGCAGAACCCGTAAGGCGGATCACCGTCAGTCATGAAGAGGAACCACTGCGAATCCGTAGAGCCCACTGAGTAGCCACCTCCTGACGTATGATGAGAGAGCACGTAGGGCCACTGCAGGAATTTCACGGCACTGTCTGCGTTAACACGACCCCAGCCTGAGTATTCATCATACCCGCGCATGTCCTCTCCTGTTCCTCCTTCGGCGTCCCAGCGGACATCGGTGCATGAGGCGCATATCAAGCCCTCTATGTCTTCAACATGCAGGTTCAGACCCAGTTCAGGTTCCATCGATCGAATGAGAGCGGCGATTCCTGTTACATGCGGTGCAGACATGCTCGTGCCATCAAAGCTCTGCCACGGAGGGGGAAAGGCAGTCCTGACCGTGCTCTTGATGTTGACCCCCGGTGCGAGAAGATCCATGTCATTCCCATAGTTTGAGGTCCAATTGAACCAGCCAGCGTTGAAGACACGTCCCTCGTAACCCCCCGGATACGGATCAAGGTTGTTGGAGGCACCTACGGATATTATCCAAGGATCGTCACAATCTGCCGGATAGCGTACAGCATCTGTGCTGTCGTTCCCCTTGGCAGCCACACATACTACCCCCGCCTTGTGAGCATTCTTGATCACAGACCGGATCTCAGCGTAAGGTTCATCGAAAGCGAGACTCAAGTTCAGTATGTCAACTTGATAGATCGACAGGGCGGAGGACACCGCATTGGAAACGCTTGAGACGGTGGAATAGCCATCGTGGTCAGCAGCCTTCAAAGCGACTAGTGAGCAACCACTGTTCTCTGGATACCACCCACCGGCTAGCCCAGCAACCCCATAGTCGTTGTTCGTTAGCGCTCCCGCAATACCTGCCACATGTGTGCCGTGTGAGTGTTTTCCTAAACATTCGTAGTGATCATCCATTGGGTCGAAGTCTAAGTTGACAAAATCATAGCCGTCGACAACCTTGAACCCAGTACCTATGCCCCCCCCCAAATCACCATGGTTGTAATCAATCCCGGTGTCGACAATCCCGATGCGCACCTCGGTATCTCCAGTCTCCGTATCCCAGGCCAGATCAGCGCCAACTCGGATCATGGCCCACTGTTGTCCCCAATAACCATCCAAAGGCTCAGCACAGATTGTCCCGATGCCATTCGGATGAGCATAAACACAGCCTGGGGATGCCGCCAAGGAATCCGCAACCTCCCAAGCGTCAAGGTCCTGCGGGAAATGGACTATGTACACATCCCAATTACTCTCGAGCGTGACAATCTGTCCACCGCGTGTTGTGATCTCTCGCACTCCTCTCACTGCATTTCTATACAACCTCTCGATCGTCGAGGCGGAAAAACTTTCCATCCTTGCCTTGATATCGGGGTCAGAGATGCTCGCGAGGCTTCCCGTCTGAGAATCCTCCGGGAGGTCGATCATCCCGGGGTAGAACCTGCCGATCACCTGTCCGGGGACATAACTGTCAGACCTTCTGTATCCGGTAGGTCTGCCATATGCATCTAGAGAATCGGATTCGTCTGAGGGAGGAAGTGTATCCGGCCGGGTCGGGACCCCGTGATCTATTAGGCCGTGGAAGAGACCTACAGGAACAACACAGCCCCCCGTCTCGTCAAAGAGCCTGATCGTACTGGCACCGTTCAACGGATTCGGCATTAGTCTCAGCATGCTTGTCGAGTCCGAAGCATTCCCCACCCACAACGTCCAGTACCCTATGGCCGCGGGGGTCCTTGCGCCAGGAAGTGCGGCATTCTCGAGAGATCCGTCATCTGCTGGATCCGCGCTCAGCCATGAAGGCAAACGGCTGAAACCCAGATTCATGACGTTGGAATCTGGCGAAGTGAGGTCAAAACCCAAATCATATCCGCTTATGTAACCCCCGGGCATATCCCCAACCACGAGAAAGGCGTAAAGGAATTCCGCATCGCCCGAATATACCGAGTCAATCGTCGATATATCCGGCACTTCTGAGGCCTGAATATCGACAGCAATCGTAGGGCCCAGCAAGTCACTTGCAGATGGACTCGGAATCAAGAACATTGCCATGACAGCGGAAAGCGATGCCACTAGGTATCTGTCCGAACGCATAGCAGCCCTCCTTTGCGTACCCCATCCCAGAGGCCCGGCGTTTCAGTGGCGTTATTCGCAAGGTCTGACTGTAGAATGCAAGTTCATCCGAACCCACAACGCTCGCTCCTGATGGCATGGTGATCGTACTTCCGAGAAACCCAGATGTCAAGGGGGATTCCACCTTGCCCGGTGGACCAGTGTAGTTGGGGGCTAACGCCAGCTCACGAATGCCGCCATTTCGAAAAACGCCTGCACTTAGTGGGGTGCTCTTGCAGGAAAACTGCAAACAGGTATCAGAGGTCGGATTGATGATTTTATCTCGATAAAGCGTCACTTTATGGACACTGTCAGCATCGTGACACCTATTCCCCGAACTCAGCCTTGATCTCGCCCCAGGTGGTGGGCTGGGTGGGGACGAGGCCGGGGGGCGTGCCGAGGTTGACCCAAGTGCCCGAATCACATCGCCAGAAGACATTGTCATTGGTTACGATACGGTGCGCCTGCCAGAACTTGACTTCGGATAAAGGAACGGGGAGTTGACAATCATATAGGCTCCATTCTTGCGTCTCATCGGAGCACCCCCACGTCTCCCCGTTGTCCAGCAGAACCCAGTGGTCTTGCTGAGCCACAATCCCAGTCATTCCGTGGTCAACAACAGATGCGCTGCCATACCGCGCTCCTAAATGAAACGCTCCCGCCAGCGCCAGTACCCCCAAACACACATACATAAACTTCCTCGCCATCTCGCACCTCCTTTGCACAGGAGTATAGTACATGGGAAGTGCACGGTCATTAATCATTGGCGATTGGGCCCTTCCCTAAATCGCTGTTGGCCGGGAGTTTTAATTGTCGCTGATCACCCGGTCAACCGCAGAGACTGCGCACACGTTAAACGATGGGCACACGAGGGGGGCGGTGTACTCCTTAGAGTTTTCCAAGAAGTTGAGGAATGCACAAATGGGGAATCGAGGGTCATTTGATATGGACAATCACAATACGGCGTGATATACACTAACGGCATGCAGCCCAGCAGGTATCTCACGACAATAGGCGGGATGGTGCCATTACCGAAAAGGAGGGATTAGAACCATTGGATATGGTGACTGCCCTTCTGATTTCGATCGCGGCCGCCATCTTGTTCACACTTGTGGACCGGCAGCTGCGCCGCTTCAAGAGAGCGCGCAAGTACATTCTGCTCGCCGTCGCAGTCTGCTGCATTACTGTTGCTCTCACGCTGCGATTCACTCAGGATGGGATCCCAGAAGTGGAAGCTCTCCGGAGGCCCATCCGGATTCCGCTCTTGCTACCCCAGCCAGTCGGGTCATCCGGAGAAGTGAATGTTGGGCGAGCAGGCTGGGCGCTATGCGTTACGGGTATCTTCACGATGCTGACTATCTTAATGCGGCGGCTCTCCATTCCCCCGGAAGGCATTAGTGACACCGATGTACCCAAGCCAAGCGAGGCAGTGGCTACCGCTAGGTCTATATACGGGCACGTCTTGGCGCTAATAGCTGTCGCTCTGCTCTTTGATAGGGTGAAGGCCCTTCCATCATTTGGACCAGTGCGACCTGCGCCGGGATTCGATCTGATCTTACATTATCTGCCGCTCTCACTCCCGGCAGCCCTGTCTGCGACAGTATTCGGGTACGCTTACATGGTGGAGCTCCAAGTCCGATTTAGATATGGCAGTAGATTCCAGAAGATCCAGGTTTCTGTTGCTAATGTCCTCGGTTTCTCCGCGCTTTCATTTGTTTTCATGCTTTAGTTCAGCGAATGTACAATCCCCTGAAACCTTTTCTTACTCAGTGCGGATTGTCTTGCTGGGAGCGGCATAGTCTTCACGTTCGTCATTCCGGCCGCGCCACTCTATCGGTGAGGCCTTCCAGTCAGCCTGTCCGATTACTGATGTCCCGCCAGCCTTTGGGAGGGGGGCTACCCGGCAAGGGTGACGAACGTCAGGAGCTGGCATCTGCCTCCCCGGCCTTCGTTCAATTCGAACCCCAGGGGGAAAGTCCCGCCCCGATGCCACACCTCATTGGAATATGTGGAGAGGAAGTACCCGCCCCAGAATCTAATCTCAGATACAGGAACAGGTGGGGTGTAATCAGGTCGAGGCCGCCAAGGGTCCTCGTTGGTGCCGACCTCGTAGGCCTCGCCCGTATCAAGCAGTAGGATATCGCCGCTGAGTACCACAATGCCAGTTGCGGAGTGGTCCACATACCCAGCCTGCCCATACCGTGCCCCTAAATGGAAAGCTAACACCAGCGCCAGAATCCCCAAGCACACGTACATGAACTTCTTGGCCATCTCGCACCTCCTTTGCGAAAGGGGATAGCATAGCGGGACCGTGCAAGTCACTATGCCGACCCGAAACCGCAACTGAGTGGTTGCAAGGCCAGCCATCCTGTCCTAAGATAGAGCTACGTGAGGCTGAATTCATAGGGTTTGGAGCAGGGGGTGAGATCTTTGCATCCAGTTGAGATCTACCTGACGCAGTTGCACGAGATTTATCGTACTGGCGGCGGAACCGGTGAGGAATCCTACTACGGTGCCCTTGAAACACTGCTCAATGAAGTAGGCAAGGGGCTGAAGCCGAAGGTCCGCTGCGTCTCACAGCTCAAGAACGTG
>CAZRAU010000120.1:0-8679 GCA_964598025.1 uncultured bacterium | reverse complement strand
AAAAACCCAGCCGGCCCTTGCTTCCCGGCCTGGGGGGGGTGTGAAGATAGACAAGAGTACACCCCACCCCGCGCGCACATCAGCCAGCGTCATGCCAAAAACAACAAATAGACCACAGCTTAGACCGACGGCCGCAACAATACGCAGGGGCAAACCGGTATTGGAGATCCCCCCCGACCATGCGGTGAGAGCGGCAATCACCGCTATGGTCATCATTACTGCGCCTGTGGTGCGTCTGAGCTCGAAAGGTATTCGGTAGTTGCGCTGCGCGAAAGCGAGAATCACGACGGCCATGAGCGCATTGGTAATCAAGGTGGCCGCGGCTGCGCCCTCTTTACCTAGAGGAGGTATGAGCATGAGATTGAGGCCGACATTCAGGGCGGCACAGACTGTGACGGTCACTGCAAGGATTCGGGTCTTGCCTGTTACGTAGAGGCCGGAAGAGAACAGGATGGAGAAACCATAGAAGACCAGCGATCCAGCGAGGTATGGTATGACATGGGATGACTCCATGTACTTCAGGCTCCCCACATAGCGGATTATCTTGTCGCCGAACATCGAAAGCAGGAAGGCCATCTCAATGAGGAAGAACGCGAAATACACATGAATGCGCGCAAAGGTGCCGGGCGCCTCCGGTTTCGAATGATTGGCGAAAAGGAACTGGGGCCAGGCCAGATTGATGGATGTTATAGGCAAGACAAGCATCAGACATATCTCATGTGCGTACTGGTAAAGACCTACCTCCGAAAGCGCTTCGGAGGTCGGCAGCAGCCGGCGCAGCAGGTAGATATCGGAGTACGCAAGCACCCACATCGCAAGGTTCATCGGGACAAGCGGACTTCCGAAGTGGAAGACAGATTTGAGCACAGATCTCGAGCAACCGCCGGCGAAACGATGTATCAGCCTCCCATACACTACCACACCCAGCAGCAGGGGCGGTAGCGCGGCGCCAACGAGCAGCCCCAGCGCCCCTTTGCGGAACACGACCACCAGGATTATGGAGAGCGTGAGCGCAAGGCCTCCCTTCATGAGGGTGTAGACAACATATCTATGGGACTTCGCGAGCGCCCGCTCGAAGGACAGCCCGATCTGCAGGACAGCGTTTCCCAGCCCCCCGGCGATGCCGATCAGGATCAGCAGCCCGTAGTCGGCGGACCCCAGCAGCGCAATCGAGAGGTCACCGGCGAAGAGGCCGCAGACCGCTGCGACGGGTACTGCGAGCATGAGAGAGGCTGCGACTATGGTCGATACCACGCGCCGTCGCTCCTCTTCCGAGCGGGCCTCGTTGAAAAACTTGATGAGCGAGGAGCTCAAACCCAGTTCGGAGGCAATCGTGAACAGAGTGATGAAGATGAAGACAACCGAGGCCTTGCCGTACTCCTCGGTGGGGACGTACCTTGCGACGATCGGGATCAGCGCTGCCCGTCCGATGCCGCCTACTATGGTGCCTATCCCGTAAACACCTGTGTGCCGCGCCAGATCGCCTATGCGAAGGGTCATCTCTTGTCCCGGGCGGATATCAGATTGCCGTCGCCGTCGACCCAACCCAGCTCCAGGTACATCGCGTAGATACTCTCCAGGACCTTTCTCACCTCGTGATACTTCTCGACGAATCGCCTGCCCTCGACCGCCTTCCTCCGCCGGAGTCCGGGATCTTGGATCACCTGCTCGAGTTTCTCCGGAAGTGTCGCAGGACTGACCGTGATAAAGGGGTGGTCGGGCAGAAAAGCCTCGAACTCAGGAGTGAAGCTCGTGAGCGTAGGTATCCCCATGGACAGGGTCTCGAGGGAGTTGACCCCGTATCCGGTGCCGCCCTTGTCTCCGATCTGGTCTATTGATATGTCGCACGTCATCTTGAGCCGCAGGGCCTCATCATGGGGTTTGCCTTCTATGAGCACGAGTTCGACGCCGTGCTTCCGTTCCATCTCCCTGCACACCTCAATGATGCGGTCCGTACCTTTCAAGAGCCTGTTTCTCGGGGCATGGCAGATCCTAAGCCTTTGGTTTTCCTTGGCTCTTACCGGGAAGGTATCCACTTCAAAGGGCAGGAAGCTGAACCGGAGGCCTTCACGAAGGCTGAGGTGGTCGAATTCTGTGGTTATGTTGAGGTCGCTCAGGCGGTCGATCTCGACGATGACACCCCTGTCCCTCATGTCGGTCCCGAGATAGTAGCATACGATCTTCTTGCCCATTGCCTTCAATTTCTTGATTATCCTGGCGTCACGGAAGAACCCGCTTCCGCTTTCGAGGTGATAGATGTCGAAACTGAGGAGATCGTGGCGCTCGATTGCCGAGTAGATCCTCGGGGCCCAGAGCGTGTCTCTGAGTGTGAAGAGCACACTCTCGAGGCCGCTTCGTGGTTTCCAGGTCCGCATCCCATCCATATCCTCGCTCTTCGGCGCGTTCGAATGGAGCAGACTCACCACCCGCTTAAGAGCCATGTCCAGGCGGCTGCCTTTGTAGAACGGAAGATTCAGACAAATGTCCTCTTCGAATCGGTTGGCGCATGGAGCCAGAGTGACAAGCCTGGCATAGTTGCCCATCTTGTTGTGGTACTTGACGAATGTGGATGCGGTCCCCACCCAGTTCTGATCGCAAAGATGGAGTATTCTGAGCATGGCTTATGCCTCGCCGACCAGCCTCAGCGCATTGCCGCCAAGTATCAGTTGCTTCTGCCCGGGTGCGAGTTCGAGGGCATCCACTAGGCCCGTGTACATCCTCGGATGCCCTAGCGGAAAGTCGCTGCCGAAAACCACCTTTTCGGCGCCGAGCTCGTCTACCGCTATCTGAACGGCCCAGTACTCCCTCACACCTTCAATACCCAGAAGGACGTTGTCCAGGCCTCTCTCCGCTATGCCCCGGATGGTCCCCAGCTCCAGTTCCGGGGTATCTCCGCCCATGTGAGACAGGACAAACATGGCATCCGGAAACCTGGCGGCTGCCTCGAGAGCGAACCTGTAGCTGCTCATCTCCTGCCACCTTCCGCAATGCACCATCACCGGCAAGCCCTCATCGGCCGCGAGGCGAAGGAAGGGATCGGTCTTGGCGTCGGTCACTTTTATCTTGTCACAGGAGGGATGGAGCTTTATACCGTGTATCACTCCCCGGTTCTCACGCACATAGGCGAGATCCTCCTCGACCCCCGGGTTGACCCACGGGAAAAACCAGTACTTCTTTGCAGTATCGCCGGCGATGAAGTCGGCGACCGCACGGTTGTCCCTTTGATCAGTCGATGTAAGGATCGCCCCGTCTATCCCGCACTCCGCCAGGCAGGCTTCCACAGCCTCGAACGACGTTCCGCGTCCCAGGAACATTCGAGGGCTCCAGTAACCCGCATGGATGTGTCCGTCTATGATCACGTCCCCTCCTCGATCTCAAGTGCGTATTTCTCCCGGACATAGGTCCGGGTCATGAACTTGGACTTGAATCGTGCCAGACCCCAGTTCACCTTCCCATCGATGGATATGGTCCCCAAATCCAGATATGCGCAGCCGTGTTCCTTCAGCCACACTATACAATTGTAGAGTACCGCTTCAGCTACCCGGTACTGCCTCGATCCCGGATCGTCACAGATATAGAACGCCAGCGCAGTTCTTTCGTTACAGACCAGGCAGAAACACCCTCCCACCACACGATCCCCAAGCCTGCCCTCGAAAAGCATGGCCCTGTCCGGGAAAAGCGCCATCAGCCGCTCAAGCTCCTCGGCCGTATGGGTGGGAACCGCACCCTTGGCAGCGAGGTTCGCCTTCAGAATATCGAAGAAAGCCCCTATGTTCCTGCCGGGTTCGACTGTAACGCCTGACGCCTCGGCCTTCCGCACATTACGCCTCAGGGCCGGGGCCAGGCCATCGAGGGCCACCGCTTCGAGCGGCACCACGGCAGTGGCCTCTCTGGAGACCAGCCGGAAACCCGATGCAAGCATGGCGAAGGCGAGCGCATGGTCCTCGGACCGTGAATAGCACGGCGGCGGCAGCGCGATCTCCGCTCCCGCAAAACCGGACTGCCTCATGTAGACCTTGAAACCCCCCAGGGCTTCAATCATGGTCTCAAGATCCCGGTCGTCCGCAAACACAAAGCCCCCGAAGGATGCTCCGACCGGCGACCGGTAATATGACCGGCCGCTCACCTTTTCACGGCCACCGGGGATCGCACAGACAAGCCGGTCTCCTTGCCTTGCGGCGAGATTGACGAAATCGAACCTGGACGGCGGATGATACCCAAGAAACCTCAGCGTATGGAAGATTGTGCCTCCCGGGCTGTTCCAGACAAACCGGTCCCAATCGGGGTCCAATCCCTCTATACGCAGGATTTCCATATGCTATGTCCCCGCTGAAGCTCCCGGAATGCAAACCTTTAGAGCCTCCACCACTTGCACGATCTCGTCTTCGGTCATCGACGGGTACATGGGTAGGGCCAGAGACTGCTTCAGCGCCCGGAGAGAATGAGGGAAAGCGCCTGGTCTGTGTCCCAGCAGGTCCCTGTAATAGGGTTGGACGTGAAGCGCATAGGTGCCTATGCCGCTCTCCACCCCTCGCTCCCGAAGCAGATCGATCAAGAGGTCCCGGTCTATGTTGTCACCCGTCATTACCACGTAAGCCTGATATGTGTGAAAATAACCTTGGGGTTCCGCGGGCGCCACGACATCGTCCACACCCGCAAGCAACCTGTGATAGACAGCCGCGACATCCCTTCGCCGCTCGATCAGCCGGTCTATGTGGCTAATCTGGGCGAGACCCAGGGCCGCCTCGATCTCGTTCATCCGGAAATTGTAGCCGGGGCCTACGAATTCCGGCTTACCCTCGGTGACTCTTATGCCGTGGTTGCGGAGCTCCCGTATCCGTCCGGCAGCCTCATCGCTATCGGTGACAACCATACCGCCTTCGGCGGTTGTTATCACCTTGCGAGGGTGAAAGCTGAATGCCGAGGCATCGCCGAACCCACCACACTTTCTTCCCCCGTGCATGGCTCCCAGGGCACAGGCCGAGTCCTCGACCAACATAAGGCCTCTGCGGGCACAGATCTCGCCAATCGCACCGAGATCCGCCGCCAACCCGAAGAGGTCGACCGGCATCACCGCCCGTGTGTCACCGGTAAGCCGGTCGGGAAGCGCGAGCGGATCCATGTTGAAGGTGACCGGGTCTATGTCTACCAGCACGGGCCGCGCCCCGGCAAGCACCACGGCATTGGCGGTCGCGGGGAACGTGAAGTCGGGCAAGACCACCTCGTCACCATGGCCTATGCCGAGACCCATCACGGCACACTGAATGGCGGCGGTCCCCGAGTTCACGGCTAGTGCGTGCCTGCGGCCCACATAACCTGCAACTCCCGATTCGAATTCACGGACCCTCTCGCCCTGAACAAGAAAGCCGCTGTCCAGCAACTTGCCCAGACTTTCCAGCACCCCGGACAACTCAGGTTTGGTCAGCCTGATCATTCAATTGCTCCCTGTACCACTCGATGGTCCTGAGCAATCCCTCTTCGAGGTCCACCTTAGGCCGGTATCCGAGCATATTCTGAGCTTTCTTGATGCTTGGGATCCTGAGCTCTATGTCCACATAGTCCTTGTAGCCATAGACCACCTTGGAGTCGGACTCGGCGAGCCGCTTCACCAGGTGTGCAAGATTGGCAACGGTCACGGTCCCACGGGGGTTGCCTATATTGAAGACATGCCCGACGGCCTCGTCTTTTTCCAGACAAAGGACGGTGCCGTCCACCATGTCATCCACGAAGCACCAGGCTCTTATCTGGTTGCCGTCGCCGTGGATCACCAGGTCCTTACCCTGGAGGGCATCTTCCACGAATGTGTGAATCGCTCCGATTCCCACCTGTTGGGGCCCATACACATTGAACGGCCTTATGCTGACGGTCGGGAGTCCGTATTCCTTGTGATAGGAGTGCGTCAGGTGCTCCGCCGCCAGCTTGGACACCGCGTAGGTCCACCGCGACTCACCCACGACGCCCAGCGACGTCGCGTTATGCTCCTCGGCCATGTATACGTGGCTGCCGAAAACCTCGCTCGTCGAGAAGTCGACGAACTTCTTCACGCCTGCTTCGACCGCGGCATCAAGCGCATGCAGCGTACCCAGCAGGTTCACCTTGATGGTCTGGGTCGGCATCCCCATGACCGTATCCACACCTGCTATGGCAGCAAGGTGAATTACGATGTCACAGCCCCTGGTGGCTTCCAGCAACCCGGCCTTATCAAGAATGTCCCCCTTGACAAGCGTGACATTCGGATGGGATTCCAGATCGGTATACCGCAGCGCGTTGCGGTGGAGGCTGTCGAAGATCACGATGCGGTTTTTCTCAACCAGCCGCTTGGTGAGCTGGCTCCCAATGAAACCCGCCCCACCCGTCAACAAGATACGTTTGGCTTCAATATTCACGGTTCCTCACCTTACGATTACGAGCTTGCCCACAAACTCATGCCCATCCTCGGCATATGCATGGTAGACATATACCCCGGACACCACTTCCTCGCCATCGGTGTTCTTACCATGCCAGTGGCCGGTGGGTTCGATTTCGGCCACCAGTTCGCCGGCGACGGTGAATATACTAATCCTGCTGCCCGGCATGAAGCCCAGGAATCTGATCCCCTCACCGTCCTTATCCTCCCACGAATAGTAGGGATTGGGGAACACGTCAACCCACTGCTTGACCGGCTCATCGCGGGGCAGGCTCAGCTTGAAGATCCCACCTCCACCGGTGCCTATCCACAGTGCCCCATCGGCATCAAAAGCAAGCGCCTTTACCGGCAAGTCGGCCAGCGGGCTGTTGGAGGCGTCGTATTTCTCAATGGACGCCGAGAAATCCGACCACTGGGTTCCATAGCCTCTGAGGACGTACAGGCCTTCGGCGGTGGCGACCCACTTGTTTCCGAAGCGGTCAACCTCAACATCCCAGACATCACCGAAAATGGTGCTGACCGTGCGCCATCTGTCTTCAAAGGAGCTCAAGCCCCCGGATCCGGCCAGCCAGGTCACTCCGTAGATATCGGTCTCGAAGTCGTAGGCATTGCCGTCCACATAGCCTTGCTTGGATGTCCACGTCAGACAGGCATCGTCATTCTTGTCGGTGCAGTCGGCACCGACATCCAGCTCCACGACCTTGTCGAGACAGTCCTGGATGGGCGACAGATAGCTCCCTATCATCGGTCCCTCCTGTCCCGGACCTATGGCGGTTATGCACTCGGTCTCCACGCAGGCAGGGAGATCCTCAGAGGAATAATGCATGGCGGTACCGTCGGGACAGAGCAGACCCAACCCCACCAGATACTCCCCGAAGAAAAGCCTTCCCTTCGGGTCGACGTACACATCGGAGATTACATTGCTTTCAAGCAGCGTATTGAGCCTGTCCCAGGTGTCCAAGCCCGGGTTGTATCTCATCAAACCGCTACCCCAAAAACCCACGTAGACCGCCCCGTCCACCGGGCTGACATCCATACAGTACGCTCCGTTTGACACCAGGGGTTCTCTTTGGATCAAGTCCCACTGGAAACCGTCATAGATCATTATGCCCAGGTTGACGTCGCCGCTTATACCCCCTCTGGTCCCGGTGGCGCACCAGATCCTGCCCTCATTGTCTATCTCGAGGTCCTGAACATAGTTGCCTGCGGGGCCGTCGGAGGCGTAGATCACCCAGGTTCCTTCCGAGAGCACTGCAGCCCCGGCCTCGGTGCCGATCCATGTCGTACCGTCAGCCACTACGTGGACGGACCGGGCGTCCCAGAGGCTTCGTTCGAGCCCATCGGTGGCATGGAACCAGTATGTGGTCGAGAAGTCATACTTCGCCGGCCCGTTGGAGCCCGCCACCCAGACGATCGAGTCCGAGGCGCTGATATCGTATATCAGATCGGGTTTGATAAACGTCTTCGATATGAGACCCAATGAACTGCCGTCATACGTATATATCGAATCCGAGGCCTCTATCCAGTATACGCCCTTGCCATCGTGGTCGATGCTGCCGGTACTGCGGCCGGATATGACGGTTTCCCAGACCCGTGTGTCGAACGCATAGGAGTAGCAACCGCAGTCGGTCCCTACGAGCATCCTATCCTCACCCACTGCAACGGACCGCGCCTCGGGACACGCCCCCCCCACCCAATCGATTACATCAAAGAAAATGCGGAATTGCCCGTCTTCAAAGAGCGATACCCCCCCCGACGTCCCCACCACCGTCCGGCCGCCCCAGGTGGCCACGTCGGCCACCTCATCGCTCAGGAGCTTGAGGTTGCCGGTGTTGAAGGTCAGCCACGTCCCGTTCGGCCTGAGGACCGAGACTCCGCTCTCCGAGGTGCCCAACCACAACCTCCCAGCCTCATCCCGCGTTAGCGCGGTTATGTCGCCACTCGCGAGGCCGTCTATGGACTTCACGAGTTTGGCTTCCGCGCCGGAGGCCGGATCGTAGATCACCGCTCCGAATCCCGAACCCCAGTATACGTTGGCCGTATCAGCCCAGACATCGGTCACGCGGTTCGAGTTGACATGCGTCTCCCATTCACCTCTCGCTGCAGCGGAAAAAAGCAAGAGCGTTATTCCGATCAGAGCCAGAAACCTCATTCCCCACCTTCCTTCTCTATTCATCCGGAGTCCGGGCCGAACCGAACAGCCAAGAGATCCTCACCATACTTGAAACTATTATCTCCAGGTCCATTGATAAAGACCAGTTTTGAATATAATA
>CAZRAU010000119.1:7374-8683 GCA_964598025.1 uncultured bacterium | reverse complement strand
TGGGTAGGGGGTGGTGTACATAGACAAGCAGGAAGACTTCATACGCTATGAGGTTCGGGAGATCGAGCAATTGGGCCTGAAGCAAGGAGAGGATGAGGATCTGAACCAAGAGATCGCCTTGCTGGAGCACGCGGAGAAGATCCTGGAGGCCGGCACGGAGGCGATGGAGGCCCTTTACGACGGAGATGAGGCGGCCATCCGCAACCTGTCACGGGGGGCGGGTTACCTGGAGAAGATAAGTGCTTACTCCGAGGACCTGGCTGCGCTTCGAGAGAGCCTCGATCAGGCGGAGGTGCTGGTCAAGGAAGTCGCAGAGAGCCTGAGAGACTATCTCGGCCGGATTGATCTTGATGCCTCTCACCTTGAGGGTCTCAGGGAGCGGCAGGCCGCGATTGACAGGATAAAGCGGAAACATGGAAAGAGCCTGGCTGAGGTACTGGAACACTTGAAGCGGTTGCGCCAAGGGCTTGATAACAAAGACGATCTGGGCGTGGAGCTGTCCGTCCTGAAGGCGGAATGGGAACGAGCAGCCGCGGAGGTTGTAGGCCTGGCCCGTGATCTCTCAGCCAGGCGGCGTGCCGCCTCCAAACGCTTTGAGAAGTTGGTTGCGCCTGCACTGAGAACCCTCGGTCTGGAGGGCGGAGGGTTCAGGATCGTATTCGAAGACCTGGAGGACGGAGAGGAATTGGAGGACCGGGAGGGGGGCAAGTATGTCGTGGGTGAGAATGGAATCGACGCGGTCGAATTCTTCGTCCGGACAAACAGGGGGGAGGACATGCTGCCGCTGAGGAGAATCGCTTCCGGGGGTGAGGTCTCCCGGGTTATGCTCGCCCTTAAGAGCATTCTCGCCGAAATCGATCAAGTGGATACCATGATTTTCGACGAGGTGGATGCAGGGATAGGAGGCAGCATGGCGGATGTGGTGGGAGCCAAGCTCAAGGAGGTCGCCGGGTCGCGGCAGGTGGTCTGCATTACTCACCTCCCTCAGATTGCGGCGCCGGCCGATGTGCATCTTGCCGTGGGCAAGGTCTCGGCGGGGGGAAGGACGACCACGGAGGTCAGGAGGGTTGAGGGGAAGGCCAGGGTGGAAGAACTGGTGAGGATGATAGGAGGCAAGAAGGCACCCGAGTCCGCACGCCTTCATGCCGAGGAGATACTCAAGAGGGCGGTGGCAAAATGAGAAGGAAGTCTGGGAAGGCGCCGGTGTATCTGGTCGATTTGCGTGCGAACATGGAGTCCGGTGTGATTGATAGGCTGAGGAAGGCCATGAAGAAGGCCGGCATTCTCAGGGTCGCCGGGGATGGGGATC
>CAZRAU010000119.1:338-7364 GCA_964598025.1 uncultured bacterium | reverse complement strand
GCGGTGAAGGTCCACTTCGGTGAGAAGGGATCGACCGCCTACATACGCACGCCTTATGTCGGAGCAGTGGTCGAGGAGCTCAAGACGGCCGGCTGTCGTCCTTTCCTCACAGACACCAATACGCTATATGTCGGGTCGCGCTCGGATTCGATCGGGCACATCAAGACGGCCACAGAGAACGGTTTCGCCTACGCTTCAGTCGGAGCGCCCGTGATAATTGCCGACGGCCTCAAAGGCGGCAACCACGACGTTGTGCCTATAGATGGCAAGCACTTCACGGAAGTCAAGATCGCGTCCGACATAGCCAGGGCCGATGCTATGGTGGTTCTCAGCCACGTCAAGGGCCACGAGTTCACCGGTTTCGGGGGAGCCATAAAGAACCTGGGAATGGGGTGTGGAAGCCGTGCCGGCAAGCTCGCAATGCACTCGGATGTCAGGCCGCGGGTTTCCATCGATCATTGTATCGGATGCGCCAAGTGTGTGAGCTGGTGCCCCGTGCGGGCCATAAGCCTGAAGCGGAAGAAGGCCTGCATCGATCCCGAGGTTTGCATAGGATGCGCGGAGTGTATTGTGGTGTGTCCGGAGAGTGCCATAAAGATTCAGTGGGGTTCCTCCACCTCGAGACTCCAGGAGAAAATGGCCGAATATGCAGTGGGTGCCGCCAAGACCAAGACGAGGAGCATCGCATTCATCAACTTCATCACGGATGTGTCTCCCCAGTGCGATTGCTATCCCTTCTCGGATGCACCCATCGTGCCCAATGTGGGGATACTCCTTTCGCTGGATCCGGTGGCCATAGACAAGGCTTCGGTAGACCTAGTAAACAAGCAGGCGGGCATCGAAGGGTCCGCGCTTAAGACCCGGCGCAAAGCGGACACCGACAAGATCAGGGCTCTCTATCCTGATGTGGATTGGAGAATCCAGATCGAGCACGCCCGATCCCTGGGCCTTGGAACCACAGAATACAGCCTCGTGAAGATCTAAGGGGGAACGGAGTTACCCGGTTGATGTCACGCGCGCGCGGCTGCCGATATTCGGACCCCTATTCACCAACATCCGTTCATGGAAGCAGTATGAGCAGGGTCTGTATCGGCCCGGTAAGACCGCCATGTATGTCAACCGGGGCCTGGGAATGGAAGGGAAGGGCGGGCCGCGGGCACGTTTCCTGTGTCGGCCCGAGATTCTGAGCGTGGACCTTCACTCCGATCAGGCAGATTGACACATTCCGGTGGGTATTCGTCGTCACGGGCGTGACGACGCTGCGTGAAATCCACATTGAGGCGTTGCCACTCCAGTTGCAACGGTCTATGCAGCGTCGGGGCTCCGTGTCCGACGCCGGCTGTCGGTCCAGGTGGGCTATGGCTTAGGGGGCTGTGAGGCCTATGGGCAGATACTCGATCTCATAAGGACTGTCAAACCCCTCCGCAAAGACCTCAATGGTGCCGGTGGGGATATTGACCCGGTATATCTTGCCCTCGTTTCTGCTGGTCACAAATGCCGATGTCCCCACCACGGCCACTCCCAGGATTGAACCGTCGGCGAAGTGAGCCAACTCGGTCGGCTCCCCCGTTCCGGTGAATTCATGAAGGCTCTCCCACTGGGTGAGGTAGTACATGCCGTCAAGGTATTCGATGTCGCCCAGCCATCCCGATAGGTCGCTCAGGTCCTTAAAGACGGAGACTTCATAAGTGGCCAGATCGATGCGGGCGAGTCTGCGGCTGCCTGTCTCCGAGATTATGAGGTCGTTGCCTACCACAAGACCGCTCATGCCCTGGTTCAAGGTCGATGCGTCGGGCAATTCCACCGCCTCGATCAACATACCACTCGGACTTACGAAGAAGACGGAGTCGGTCCAGTTCTCGGCGTAGGCCACACGCCCATCGGGGAGCATGCTGAAGCTGGTGACTCGGGTCACCTCCGGAGGCTGTCCGGGGCCTCCGATGCTGGTCCCGCTGTAATCGATCTCCGCGGCATTCGAGGGACCTATGAAGATCCTGGCCCCCAGCACCTCGACGTCCACGGAGCCCGGGTAGAGAACGAAAGAACTCCCGTCCATGCCGACTGCCGTGAGTCCGCCACGGCTTTGCATTAGCAGGGTGCCGCCCCGAACGCGGAGTCCAATGGTGTCCGAAGCCGCGTGCCCCTCTCCATCATCGACCGCGACCCATATCTCGTATGCACCCTCCACCAGCGGAGCGGTCCAGGTGACCGTGGCGCCGCTTCCTGATAGCACTCCGGCTTCGGCGTTCCAGGCGTAGGTGAGGGCGTCCCCGTCAGGATCGGTTGCCACACACGCAATAGAACATGTCCCTGACGGATCGACCGTATCCGGGTCGGCCGCAAGACCCGTCATCGAAGGAGCCCTGTTCCCGGGACTCGTGCCGTCATCTCCGCAGCCCGCGCCCAGCGCGAGCGCGGCAAAAGCCAGGATCGCCGCGCCCATTCCGTATGTCCTCATGGTCTGCCTCCTTCAGCATGAGCAGAAAGCCGGGTATTGCAACCGGTCTCCGGCCCATGTCCGCTCCCATGGTTCAGATCCGGCTTACATGACTTGGGTTTCACATAGCCGTTGCGACGCGATTCTACCATGGCCGGAGGGTTCGGGTCAAGGCGCTGGTGGTGCCTCAAGCCGCAAGGCGGAGCAACCGACATGGCTTGAGAAAAGGGATGGAATGTTGTATGTTTGAATAGTAAGCAAAGCGGTTACCTTTGGAACATGTCTGGGAGGTTGGAAATGAAAACGACAGCGTTTGTGTTCTTGGCGGCTGCGTTTACGTGTGCAGTCGCTTATGGCCACACGGATGTGACTTCTGCCGAGGTCAAGGCCATGATTGATGCCGGTGGACCTTTGACCATTGTTGATGTCCGTGAAGCATCCGAGTTCTGCGATTCCACCTCTTCGCCTCCGGGCCACATCCCCGGTGCCCTCAACCTGTCGTGGTACTCGGGAGGTCTTGCAGAGCGCTACACCGAGTTGCCCATTGATGAAGACATAGTCGTTGTCTGCCGAAGCGGGAGCAGGAGCAATCTGGCCGCAAATTTCCTCGATGGTATCGGTTTCACCAGCGTCTTCGACATGCTTGGCGGCATGAATGGGTGGGGGTATGAAACCGAACTGTGCTGGCAGGCAGCTGTCCCCGGCACGGGCGCGGATCCGGCACGTTTCGCTCTCGGGGCCGCTGCCCCGAATCCTTTCAGGAGTGAGACCGAGATCACCTATGCGGTTCCGCATGGAAGGGCCGCTGTAACGCTCGGTATCTATGATCCCCGCGGCCGCCTGGTGACGATGATAGTGGATGAGGCCAAGGCTGCCGGCACGTACCGTTCTGTCTGGACCGGGAACGACGGCCGTGGCCGGGCCGTATCCAGCGGCGTGTACTTCTGCTGCCTTACCTGGAACGGCAAGAGCAAGATACGCAGAATGGTGCTCGCGCGATAGTCGCCGCATCGGCGTCCTCGACCACGAACCCAGGGTTTGACATTGCGGAGTTCATGCTAATAATGTCTAATCGTTATCGGTGCAGTCCGACCGGCAAGGAGAGAAATGGTCGAGGATAGCCAAAGGCGGCCGCGAACAAGCGAAGTGGAACTTCGCCGGGCCAAGTCAGATGCGCGGGAAGTCCGCCGGGTCACCTGGATCGGACTCGCCGGCAACATCCTTATATCGGGTCTTAAGCTCACGGTGGGCATCCTGGGATCGAGCCAGGCGGTCATTGCCGATGCGGTCCATAGCATGTCCGACATAACTACGGATGTCGCCGTGCTGGTCGGGGTACGGTACTGGTCTCCGCCCCCCGATGAATGCCACCCATACGGGCATCGTCGCATCGAATCCATTGTGACCGTTGGCATCGGGGCCGCCCTGGGGGTGGCGGGACTCCTGATTGCCTACAGAGGTATTGCCTCGGTAAGGGATGAAGACATCCGGCAGCCCGGCTGGATCGCCTTTGCAGGCGCTGTGATTTCCATTGTTACAAAGGAGATCATGTACCGCTGGACGCATGCGGTCGGCAAGCGGATCAAGTCTTCGGCTCTCTGCGCAAACGCGTGGCACCACAGGTCGGATGCCCTGAGTTCCGTCCCGGCGGCACTTGCCGTCGCTGTAGCGGTCATCAAGCCGGAACTGTCATTCGTTGACCACATGGGGGCGGTGATTGTGGCCGTGTTCATTCTGCATGCTTCCTGGAAGATCATGAAACCGGCTCTTGTCGAGCTATCCGATAGGGGAGCCCCCGGATACGTGACGGCCAGGATATGTGAAGTGGCCTCAGCCACCGACCAGGTGATCGATGTTCATGCCGTTCGCACGCGGCGCATGGGCCCGGGCATACTCGTGGATCTCCATATTACGGTGGACGGCGGCATGAGCGTTACCCGGGGCCACGATGTTTCGGAGGCCGTCAAGCGAAGGATCAGGCAAGAGGTGAAGGACGTCCTCGATGTCGTCGTACACCTCGAACCCCACGCCAGTGGAGGCTAGCGGCCGGTATTGATGTGGACAATCTTGGCCGGCGGGAAACCGTTGAAGTTGGTGGCCGATACCGAGCTGTAGGCCCCGATATTCACCGTGTAGAGGAAATCGCCGTATTCCAGGTTGGCCGGGAGGCTCGCAGCCAGTGACACCTTGTCGAAGCTGTCGCAGGTGGGACCCACCACTGCGCATATTTCTCGCCGCCCCCGCTTGAAGGCCGCGAAGTTGGGCACCCAGTGATCGAAGACCACGCCTGAGAAGTCATGGTAGACCCCGTCGTTAATGTGATAAACACGTTTGCCGTCACGGCGGGTGCGGCCGATTATCTTGGAGATGAGCGTTCCGGCCGTAGCCACGATGAAGCGCCCGGGTTCGGCCAGCACTTCGATGCTCCTGTCCCGGAAGAGGCGCTCGACCTCGGTGTTTATGAGCTTGGCCAGACTCTCGAATCTCGGCACACCCTTATCGTAGGCCACCGGGAAGCCGCCGCCCAGGTTGATGAGGTTGAGGGGCTTGTGGGTCCCTGGGCGCGCCCGGTTTGCCGCGGTGAAGATCTCGTATGCGGTTTGAAGTGCTTCAACATAGTTGTTTGTGTTCATACACTGGCTGCCGACATGGAAGCTCAGACCCTCCACGGGCATGCCCATGCGGAGGGCCTTCTCGATGAGGTCATTGGCCCTGGCCGGAGCCACCCCGAACTTGGAATTGAGCTCGACAATGGAGCCGGTGTCCGATACCGTCAACCGCAGTATCAACCCCGCCGTATTGCAATGGCGCTTTATCTTCTTCAGCTCATCCTCGCTGTCGAAGGCGACCAGCGGCCGGTAGGGCCGCAATTGCTCCAGGGTCTCGATGTCCTTTATGGTGTTGGAGAAGATGATTCTGTCCCAGATGTATGCGAAGCGCTCATCATCCGACCAGTCGGCGATGTGCTTGTGCACCTCCAGGAATTCCGGGAAGGAAGCGACATCGAAACTTGCGCCTTCGTCGAAGAGGGTCTTTACAATCTCAGGTGAGGAGTTGGCCTTGACTGCGTAGTAGCACTGGACGCGCGGCAGGTGCTTCCGAAACCGCCTGAAGTTCCGCCGGATCACATCATGGTCGATTACAAGGATTGGAGTCCCGTGTTGCCCCACAAGAGCCAGTAGTCCGCTCTTATCGATCTTCGTTGCCGGCAAGCAGATCCTCCAACTCTTTCATCTCCCCGGGCGCGCTCGCACTGAAGTTCTTGAAATAGGATTCGCGAAGCCTGGCGAAGAGCTCGGCCCGCCTGTCAAAGAGGCGTCTGAGTTTCCTGGGTTTTGTGTTCTGGAGCACATATGCCGTAATCAAGGGCAAGGCTATGGTGCAGTCGGCGTAGACGATGACGCTGGTCTCAACGCTATCCGGGTCGATCTTGCCCCAGGTCACAGCCTCCTTGGGGGTGGCGCCCGAGAGGCCGCCGGTATCGACCCTGGCATCGGTTATTTGAATGAAATAGTCCTGGCCGGCCTCCGCGATCCGCAGGATTTCCTGGATCTGAGGTTCGGTCTGGAGCATGAAGTTCTTGGGCGATCCGCCACCCACCAGGATAACACCGGTCTTGCCGTTCTCGTGTTTCTTGGCATTGAGGATTATTGCGGTCGATTCGTTTACATCTGTGCTGGGATTGATCTTGAGCTTGAATCTGTCGCTCAGCAGCTCGAGACCCGCTATGTTCATCCCGATGGTGCTGTCCCCGGGTGAGGAAGTGAAAACAGGGATACCGCTGCGGTAGGCGGCGGCCAGTATGCTCACCCGTCCCGTTTTGTTCTTGCGTTCACGCTCGTCCAATATCCCGCCGAGTATGCCATAGAACTCCTGCGTTCCCATCTCCCGCTGAAACTCAGGCCGGATGAGGATCTTCCTCAGTTGCCTGTCGGTCTCCATCAGGACATCTTCATAGTCAAAGAGCACATCATAGATTCTGGTAACCCCGGCCTTTCTTAAGGCGCAGTCGTCCACGTTGGGCGAGCCCTCAAAGAGGGGAAGATTGAAGGCATAGTGCATGTCGTGATACATGTTGGCCCCGGTGGCGACTATCCAATCGACAAAACCATGCTCCATAAGGACTATTATCGATGACTGCATCCCGGCCGGGGTCAGGGCTCCCGCCAGGCTCATCCCGACGGTAACATCGGGCTCGGCGTATTTCCGCACCAGGAGATGGCAGGCGTCTTTGACCCGCCCGGCGTTATAGGCGTTGAAGGTCTTCTCGATAAGATCGGTAACCGTGTATTCCCCGGTGATGGGCTCAGGTTTGATCCTTTTCCCGCCCAGGTAGTCGCGCTTCTTGGGACAGTCATTCATGCTCGGGACTCCTTGATCTTTCATCCGGCCGCCTGCATCGCCATGTGCGGGCCGGCACCTCTTCAACCGGCTTTCATAGCCCGCTCGCCGCAACAATCCTATGACGGCCGGCCGCCGGGCGCAACCATTTTATCGGGAGCAGTGCACCGGTCGGGGGGCGGCGAGCGGGAGGTGAGGCGATAGACTACTCAGGTCTGGGTCCTAGCGTGCCGTTGTATTATCTTGTC
>CAZRAU010000119.1:0-328 GCA_964598025.1 uncultured bacterium | reverse complement strand
CACGTCATTTCGAAGTATGGTCGTAAACGGAGAGGGAGCCATATGGATACAAAGAAACGTTCTTGGGTCAAGTCGCTTACATGGCGGATCTTTGGAATAGCCCTGTTGGGTCTGATCTCACTCGTGATAACCAAAGACTGGAAGCAGATGACGGTCATCACAGGGCTCTTTCACGGTATCCGGCTCATCCTGTACTACTACCACGAGCGCATCTGGGAGCGGGTATCGTGGGGGAAGCTTAAGCACCCGCTTGCGGAGCTGCCCGTGAACAAGAGGCTGACCCCCGAAGACCTTGACATAGTGAGGGAGAAGCTCAGAGCGCTCGGCT
>CAZRAU010000118.1:7138-8803 GCA_964598025.1 uncultured bacterium | reverse complement strand
CTTATCTGCGGCTGCTTTATTACCTGCTGAGGCCCCGGACCGTGTTCGTGAGGCGGACATCCAACGGTCTCGGGGACAACCTGCTCTTGACCGCGCTGCTTCCCGAACTGAAAAGGCGGATGGCGGATCACAAGATCGTCGTGGAGACACCGTGGACGGAGCTTTTCGCGAATAACCCGTATGCCGACTGGGTTACAAGCAGGCACATCAAGACGACAAAGCGCCATATCAGACCGGTCTACCGTGTTGAGAAGCGCGGCGACCCTCCGTTCATAGAGCAGATGTTGAGGTACGTCGGCTCCGGGGGTGGCCGGAGCCCGCGGCTTTATCTTACCGATGATGAGATAGAACGCGCCCGGGCCCTTTATCCCGGAAGCTACATCGTCATCTGTCCCTTCGGGAAGAGCGTATTCAGTGCGAACCGGAGAGAGTGGGGGATCGACAGGTTTCAGGATCTCCGCAACCTGCTCTCCGAGTACCGGTTCGTTCAGGTGGGCCTGGTGGGGGATCCGCTCCTGGAGAATGTGGCGGACGGCCGTGGCCTCCCGGTCAGAGACTCCGCCGCGATCATCCACAACGCCTGGTTCTTCATAGGCCTCGAGGGTGGTTTCATGCACGTCGCGAAGGCCGTGAGCACGCGGGCCCTGATCATCTTCGGGGGCTACATCCTCCCGGAGGTCTCGGGATACCGGGAGAACGTCAACATATCCAGTGAAGTGGAGTGCTCGCCCTGTTACAATTCCCATGTGTCGCGGACGCCTTGTGATTCCATGAGATGCATGAAAGCCATCGAACCGCAGATGGTTTACGATAGGATCGTGCATGAGTTTGTCGAGAGGGAGCAGGGGGGAGGGTAGATGAAGATCGAGGTATCCGTGGGCGAGGTGGTGGACAGGATCACCATTCTTGAGATCAAGCTGGAGCGTATCCCGGACCCCGGGAAGCTGGAACACGTGAGGCTGGAGTACGGCCTTCTTCAGCGGTCCCTCAAGGATGCCGGGATTACGGTCGATCCGGATGACTTCCGCCGGCTCAAGGCGGTCAACGCCCGCCTGTGGGAGATAGAGGACAGCATACGGGCGAAGGAGCGGGATGGGAAGTTCGACGAGGAATTCATCGAACTGGCGAGATCGGTATACAAAGAGAACGACAGGCGCTTCGGGATAAAGACCCGTATCAGCCGCATGGCCGGCTCTGAGATCCTCGAAGAGAAGGATTACGTGGATTATGGTGATCGGGATCGCGGATAGCCGGGCCGGAGCGACTGGACCTTCTTCAAGGGGTGGCCGGCAGAGTTGAGGCGATTGAACGAAGACGAAGTGAGACGGCTGCGGAAGGTACTGGTGATTCAGCTGGGCCCTTTCGGCGATGCGCTGCTGACGACCTCATACTTCGAGGCGCTCAAGCGGGCATGCCCGGAGGCGGAGCTCGCCTATCTGATCAAGGAACCCTACGACAGGGTTATAAGAAACCACCCGCTTGTCGACCGGATAATGGTCATCAGGAGACGGAACGGGCCGGGCTATGCCCTCGAACGGCTGAAGACCCTATATGCCCTTCGTGCAGGGGGATTCGATCTGGTCATCGACCAACAGAACAAGCCCAGCTCCCAGCAGCTCACATTGCTGAGCGGGGCGAGGTTTCGACTGGGGTATGCCGACGCCC
>CAZRAU010000118.1:584-7128 GCA_964598025.1 uncultured bacterium | reverse complement strand
GCTTCAGCTGGGTCTACAACCTCAAAGCGGGCCGCGGGCCTCTCCGTTACAGCGCGAGTCGCAAGTTCGACATTCTGGGGCCGCTGGGTATCGAGGAGGAGGACTATCGGCTTTGCTTCCACATACAACCCGAAGCCCGGCGCTACATAGACGCGTGGCTCGAAGAGAACGGTATCGACCCCGGCCGGTCGGTCTGTATGTCGCCCGGAAGCCCGGTCAGGCGTAAGAGGTGGAGGCCGGAGAGCTTCGCAGGTCTGGCCGATTCCATTCAGACCCTGGCCGGCTATAGGGTTATACTTCTGTGGGGCCCGGGGGAAACGGAGGACATGGAGACGGTCAAGAACGCGATGCGCACCGAACCTGCCATAGCGCCGCCGACCGATCTTCACCAGGCGGCGGCACTGCTTACGCGGTGCAGGCTGCTTGTATGCAACGACGGGGGCCTGAATCATATCGCCGCAGCAGTGGGAGCTGCCACCCTGGCGATCTTCGGCACCACCGATCCGACCGTATGGTCACCCGCCTCCGTTTTCGATCATCACCATCATCTATATAGACCGGGATTCGACTCGGCACATGATGATTCGTTCGGCATATCTCCCGAAGAAGCGTTCGGGAGGGTGAAAGAGCTGCTGGACACACACGCGAGGATGGCATGAAACGCAGAAAACTCTCGGCCGCCGTCATAACCAAGGATGAGGAGAGCAACATAGAGCGGTGCCTGAAAGCACTGGTGTTCGTGGACGAGATAGTCGTTGTGGATTCGGGTTCGACCGACCGCACGCTCGAGATATGCGAGCGGTACGGTTGCCGGATCGTCCGGGCCGATTGGAAGGGTTACGGCAGGAACAAGCAGCTCGCCGTGGATTCGGTCTCGAACGACTGGGTGCTTTCCGTCGATGCCGACGAGGAGGTGACACCCGAGCTGGCCCGGGAGATAGAGGCCGTGCTTTCCCGGGACAGCGTCGAATGCGGCTACAAGATCAGGTGGTTATCGTGCTACCTGGGGGAGTGGATCAAGCATTCGGGATGGAACCGCAGGTATAAGCTCAAGCTCTTTGACAGGACCAAAGGAGGCTTCTCCGAAGCCCCCCTTCACGAGACGGTGAAGCTCAAGGGGAAGACCGGCACGCTCAGAAGCGTGCTCAAGCATTACACCTATCCTGATCTCGATACCGTGGTCCGCAAGGCGCATGCGTACGCGGAGATGGCGGCTGAGGCGATGCATCGCGAGGGCAGGCGGTGCTCCATTAGCCGCGCCTATCTCCATGCCGTCTGGACCTACGTTAAGACATATTGCTTCAACCTGGGGTTTCTCGATGGGGCGGTGGGCCGCGTCCTGGCCACCAATACAGCCTACGCGGTGTTTCTCAAGTACCTGAAGCTCTGGGAGAAGAGCCGGGGAGCCGGTGATAACAGGCCATGACCCGGAAGCAGGCAACACCTTCTGAAATGCGGCGCATACTCATCATCCAAACCGCTTTTCTGGGTGACGTGATCCTCATAACTCCCCTGATCAGGGCGACCCATGAATTGTTTCCGGAAGCGCTGATCGATGTACTCGTAATACCCGGAACCGCTCCCGTGCTGGCCGGCAACCCGCACATCCGGCGCGTGTTGACCTTCGACAAGCGAGGCAACAAGGGGCTTGCCTTCATCAATACCCTCGGAGCGATCCGCAGGAATCGCTACGATCTGGCGATCTCGCCCCACAGCTCGCTCACGACGGCCTATCTCATGCGCCTGGGCGGGATACGCGAACGGCTGGGTTTCGACAGGTGGAGGGCTTCCCGGCACCTGACCCTTAAGGCGGCTCATCTTGAAGGTGTCCATAAGGCGCGGAAGAACCTGCATCTTCTCTCCGTGTTCACGGACCGTGAATTCGACATGCAGACCGAGGTGTTTCCGGATCCGGCCATGGTGGCCAAGGCCGCGCGGATCAAGGCCAGTCTACCCCGGCCCGGGAGGCCGGTAATCGCGCTCTTTCCGGGGTCGATATGGCCCACCAAGCGCTGGCCGGAAGAACATTTCGTGACGCTGGCGCGGGGACTTGACGGCGCCGGGTTCAATCTCATTTTCGGAGGTTCGCCCTCGGAAAGGAGTCTGTGCGACCGGATCATCCAGGCATCCGGGGCAGCCACGGTCAACATTGCGGGCGAGACCGGGCCTCTGGAGGCTGCGGCTGTCGTGGGGCAGTGCGACCTCGTGATATGCAATGACAGTGCGCCGCTTCATCTTGCCAACGCCGTCCGGACGGATGTCCTTGCGATCGGGGGGCCGACCGACATGAGACGAATGGGTTATTTCCCCTTCCGCGAGCGTGATGCCGTATTCGCGATCGATCTGGAATGCCGGCCGTGTGGAAGCCATGGCGGAAAGAGATGCCCCGAAGGCCATCACCGCTGCATGAAGGATCTCAAGCCCGGACTCATCCTGGCCGAAGTCCTCCAACGCTTCCCGCCTTCATAGAGATTCCACTCCGGTGGCGACGGTCTGCGCAGCATCGGCTCTCTGCGGCTGACGTTGTCTGTCTCGCGGGTCCTGTCGCTGCGGACTGTCCCATCCGTCCCCACAGGAGTGAGGGCGCTACGAACTCAATAGGTCGTAATACATCCTCTCGTAGGCGAGGACCTTGTCGTGCCATTGGTATTTGGCCTCGACATGAGCGCGGGCTTGGCGGCTTCCGATCTCGATCTTGGCGGGATTGAGGATCAGGTCTTCGAGAACGCGCCTGAGGTCGTCCCAGCTCCCGGACTTGAAGTAGCAGGCGTTGCCCTCTGCGGTCTCGATGCTTTCCGGCGTATCGCTGGACACGACGCACGTGCCGAATGAAAGCCCTTCGAGCAATGCTATGGATTGGCCCTCGGATTCGGAAGGGTGGACATAGATCAGGGCATTGGTGAAGAGCTCGTTCAGCATAGTGCCGTACACGGGTCCGGTGAATCTGATCCCGGCGTCGGCCCCGGCAAGCCTGCGCAGGAATCGGCCATATGTACTGTCGAGCGGCCCACCCACTATCACCAGTTCGAGATCCGTCCGCAGTTCTCTGAAGGCGCGTATCAGGTAGTGGCAACCTTTTCTTGGAACCAATCTCCCAACGAACAGAAGGTACTTCCTGGGCGTTATACCGAGTCCAAGCATCTTATCGGCCTCTAGGAGATCGGGGATGTTGCAGCCATTGTGTATGAGCACGAACTTGCCCACGTTGGTTGTGGAGATGTAGTCGGCGTCGGTCCCGGATATGACGAGCACCTTGTGGGCGAACCAGATGGTCGGATATCTGCACAGATGCAGGAAGACGCGGCTTAGGAAGATCTTGAAGTTGATGAAGCAGCGCTCGCGGAATCTGCCCCACCTGAGCATGGGCCACGCCGGCCCGTGCGGTTGGATCACCACTTTCTTGCCGAACAGGCGGGGTATGAATCCGAAGATCGCATTGTGTGTGTTGTTGATGTGGACAATATCGACGTCACGCCGGAGAAGATCGAGGCACGCCAGCAGAGTATGCAGGAGCGTGCCTACATATCGTACCGGGATTGTAGGCAGGTAGATGAGCTCTGCGCCTCTGCACTGGCGAGGGCGCTCCTCATAGGTATTGCTCCAGCAATAGACGATCACGTGGTGCCCCATCGCCGTGAGCCCCTGGGTGATCTCTTCAACTACGCGGTCCACGCCGCCATATACAGCAGGTATGCCGCGAAGTCCCAGATAGGCTATCCTGAGGGCAGGACGATCGGTGGGGGGATGTCCCTTTTCGTTCACGGCAGGCCTATTCCAACACTATGTCCCGATTGCCCGTCATGAGCCTGAGCTTGTTTTTCAGGACCCATGCTGCGGGAATCCAGATCTTGTTGCGCATTGCGGGTACGGCCGAGCCGGTCATCCAGCAGTTTCTGTCGCAGGCCTTGACCTTACCCCTGACCATGTCGGCCTGCTCGCTGTTCCAGATGTCATCGAAATTCTGGGTCATCAGATCGCCCATGACCCAGGGTTCGCCGGAACCGTTACAGGCCAGAATCCTGCCCCAAGGATCAACGAAGAAGAAATCGGTTGCGGCCCCGCAGGGGATGGGGCGGACCTTTCCCTGCATGTAGCGCAGAATGCCCATGTTTATGTAAGCCCGGAACCAGTCCTTCACTCGCTTGCCCGGCGATCGGCGCCTCGAGGTAAGGAGGCGTATCATGAACTCCTTCATCGTCTCCGTAATCATGTCCAGGTCCTCGATGCGGTTATCTTCCTTGTGGAAATAGAAGGAATTGTGCATCGTGGCCTGCGCGAACTCCACCTCAAGGCCCGAGACCAGCTCATACAGACTCAAGAGGTCATGGATATTGTTCTGTGAGATCACTATTGCCAGACCGATGTCCTTGACCCCCAGGTGCCGCAGTCCGAGCAGCGTCCTGAGGGCATGATCGAAACCGTTCTTGATCCCGCGAAGCTCGTCATTGAGTTTGGGCAAGCCCTCCACGCTGACGCGGAAGGTAAGGTGGCGGTGCTTCTCGGCTACCGCCAGTATCCTGTCGGTGAAGTATCCGTTGGTACTTATCTCAAGGTGTCCGGTCCGCTTATCGAGAATCGGGACTATATCCATGAGGTCTTCCCTGAGGGCCGGCTCGCCGCCCGTGATATTCATGCGGTGTATTCGCATCGGCAGCTTTTCGAGTATCTCCGGTTTGAACTCCTCGGAAGTCTTGCTGGGGAAGTTCCAGGTGTTGCACATCCGACAGCGCGCATTGCACCGGTAGGTTGTTATTACCGAGCATTCCATGCTGAACGTCCCCCGCTATCCTTGTCGGTTCATGAGGCAGCAGATCTCCTGTTGCGGGATAGGATGGCCCGAACACCCTACGATAAAGGATCGCGGAGATGGAGTCAACGCAAATGGGTGTTTCATGACGGTCTCCTCCCCGACGACGGTCGTAGGGGGATTGAGCGCCGGTCGCTCCGGTCTGAGCCCTACTCCCCCTGTACCGTTTATCGTTCATCGAACAGGCGTTCTTGAGGCCAAGCGTCCCCAGCCTTCCAATTCGGTACGCAATGTCGCTTGACAACAGGAAGAAAGCCGTGTAATCTGGACTTAGAAGCATCGCACGGCCATCTACATCGATCATCCCGAACCTGGCTCTGATCGCTTTTCGAGCCGTCGTTGTGCGGTTCTGTGTGCGAGGAGCCATGAAGCGGATTTCCGGTCTGCTCAATTCCTCTCTGCGTTACCGTTCGAACCATAAGTGGGCCTGTGTAGCCTGTACTGCATCGGATAGGAGTAGCAAGGGTGCGGCGATATGAATGTCCGCGCGGCCGGGCAAAGCAGGCCCTCTCTACCAATATCGGGGAGTGGAGCAGCAATGGGGATACATTACTTGTTCGGGCAGGTGTGATGAGAGCCTCGTGCGAGCGGAATGAGTAGTGTGTCCCCTCAGTCGGATGAGGCGCCGCCGTCGGTCAGGAGTCTCATGGTCTCCCGGACCTCCTCTGGGGTCACGGTTTGCCTCAGGTTCTCCATATGCTCCATGACCTGGCGGAACCGCTGGCCTTCGGCAGCACTTATCCACTCAAGCTGAAGGCGTTCACTCCTGATCCCCATCTTATCAAGACGTTTCTTGAGCTTCTTGATTCGTTTGGCAGTCCAATGGTTGGCGTCGATGTAATGACAATCTCCGAAGTGACATCCGGATACCAACACAACAGGCGCGCCCTTCTTGAAGGCATGAAGCACGAACTTGGAGTCGACCCGGCCGCTGCACATGGTTCTTATGAGGCGGGAGCTGGCCGGATATTGGAATCTCGAGGTCCCGGCGAAATCGGCGCCGGCGTATGAGCACCAGTTGCAAGCGAACACCACGACCTTCTTCATGGCGTTCTCCCCGAGCATGGCATCTATCTGAGTGATTATCTGCTCATCGGTGAAGTGCCGCATCTCGATGGCATCGAACGGGCACTCGGCCCCGCAGGTGCCGCAGCCGGCACAGGCCGCTTCCACCACCCTGGGCGGCTGCTTCGATGCCTTATCAAATATGATCGCGTTATAGGGGCAGACCTTCGCGCAGATGCCGCACATCCGGCATTTGGCTTCGATCACCCTGGAGGTGATGGCCTCCACGGTGATCTCCCCTTTGCTCATGAGCGAGCCGGCCCGCGCGACCGCTCCGGAAGCCTGGGTGACAGAGTCCTTTATGTCCTTTGGGGCTTCGACGCAGCCGGCGAAGTAGATGCCGCGCGTAGGGGCGTCAACAGGTTTGAGCTTGGGATGGGCCTCCATCAGGAAGCCGTCTGAGGTCTTCGAGAGGCTGAGCATCTGCCTCAGGTCGTCGAGTTTCGCGTCCGGCTCCAGCCCCACCGACAGAATAACCATGTCGTATGGATGCCTTTCGATCTTCCCGGTTTCTGTGTTTTCCACGAGGAGCTCGAGCATGCCGTCGCTCGTGGCTCGTGCCTCCCCCGGAATTCCGCGTATGTACTTGACCCCATAGCGGCGGCTCCTGAGGTAGAGATCCTCGAAGCCTTTCCCGAAGGCCCTTATGTCTATGAAGTGCACGCTGACGTC
>CAZRAU010000118.1:0-574 GCA_964598025.1 uncultured bacterium | reverse complement strand
ATGTTGCTGCAGTAAGGCTGCCCCCTGTGCTGTGATCGCGAGCCTATACACTGGATGAAGGCCACGCTCTTCGGCCTCTCCCGGTTGTCCAGTCTGAGAAACTCGCCCCCGGTGGGGCCCCCGGCGGTTATCAACCTCTCGAATTCCATGCTGGTTATCACATTGGGATGGCGCGTGTACCCATATTCGGACAACATAGTGGGATCGATGACTTTCATGCCGGTGGCCACGACGATGGTCCCAACCTCGATCTCGACGTCCCGGTCCGTCATGTCGTAGTCGATGCAGTTTTTCTCGCACGCCCGGAGACACTTTTCGCAGGCCAGAGGCATGTTACCCAGGCAATCCTGGATGTTCAATACATAGGCAGGGGGGATGGCCTGGGGGAACGGGATGTAGATCGCCTTGCGGGTGGAAAGTCCCATGTCGAATTCATTGGGCCGCGTGATCGGACACACTTCACTGCAGTCTCCGCAGGCGGTGCATTCCTTTTCATCCACGTACCTTGCCCGCCTTGAGACGGTCACCGTGAAGTTGCCTACATAACCCCGGACATTCTTGACCTCGCTATAGG
>CAZRAU010000117.1:0-8892 GCA_964598025.1 uncultured bacterium | reverse complement strand
TTGCCTTAAGCTTGTCTACTTCTGCTTTCCATTCGTCCAACTGAGCCTGTTTCTTCTGCTGATACAGTTCTTTTTCGTTCATTGCTTTCTCCTGTTCAATGTTGTGGTCCTGCGCCACGCTTCACCGGAAGCAACACAAGCTTGATTGATTTCACCTCTTCTCCTTCCCGTTCGAATTTCGATCGAGTGTCCATGCTGCCTAACCACGGCTTACACTGATCCTGTTGACGGCGCCATGGGCTCCGGAAAACCCGGGGCGGTTCAGGATCAAAACACCGACGCTTTGACAATACCACTGAACAACTCATGATCGGTCTATCCGAGAGGGGCCCGCACGCTGATCGGCTGCCTGCCCCGACGTGCTGCTTCTAGTACTCCGCTACGATACTCTCATAGGTCTTCTTGAGGTCGCTCATCGCGGCATCTGTCCCGGTCTTCAGGTCGGTCCATGCATTTCCACTCGAGCTCTTGAGTTCAGCAAGCCGTTCTCTTGCAGCTTGTTGCTGCTTCTCAAGCGTCTGGATCTTCTCCCCAAGCGAAGCCTTGGTGTCCTCTCCTGCCAGCTGGGCCTGTTTCCTGAGCTGATCGATCCTGTTCTGGTATTGCTTCAGTTGTTCCTCCGCGTCTGCCAGATACTGGTCCTTATGTTCCAGCGTGTAGGTCTTCGCCGCTTCCACAGACTCCTTCGCTTCCTGCTTTACCTCGCCTGAAGTCGTCTTGCCCTCGCTCCCGGCCTGCTCCTTCTCCCCACAGCCGACAACGAACACCGCCGTCAAAACCATAAGAACAAACGCAACAGCAAAATACCTCATCACACACTCTCCTTGCCTGGAACCAACCCTGTTGGACTCACCCGTGTGGACGCACCTCAGATTCTCAAGGCATCCACCCGTGTCACACTGCAATCGTAAATCGCCCCAGGCTGAGGTGTCAACTTCCCTTTCCGATCGGCGGCGTACGATAGAGCTCGCGCATGTATCCTCCATCAAATGAGAGCTTAATGAAAGGAGGAGACCACCCATGAAACGACTGTACTTGTATGATACCGCTCGCGGTCAGATGAATGTGCACCCGAATAGGTGCTAAATCAGGCTGCACTCTGGTAGCCTCGTGACGGGGCGAGCGGAGGCAGCAGATGAGGTCAGAGGGACACCGTCGACCAGGACCTTGTCACACAGGCCCTCACCGATTTCAGCGAGGTCTTCTCTGAGCTTAAGCCCTACCAGCAGAAGGAAGTGATGCGGCTGGATCTCCATAAGGCGATACTCGGACCCAATTGTCTCAAGATAGGTCTCTATGGACGACTACCATCGATGGAGCAACCTACCGAGGGAAAACCGCGCTTTCAGATGGCCAAATGGTAGTGGCTCCCCAAACAGGAAGACTTTCGAACTTTTCTGATGAGTGAGGAATGCGCCGAAATGGCAGAGATGGTGGCCAATCTGGCGTGCAAGCACGGATTTGAACTTGCTGACACTAACGGATGAGTTCAGGCGCGTTGCCCGCCTGAACTCAGTTTAGAACTGCGAAAAATCGTCGCGGCTGGCAACGTCACCTGCAACGACTGGTTCGGCGATCAACATCCGCCCTTTTTCCCGCCCTTTTTCGGACCAGCGGGTTTGCTTGTTCCTTTCCCTTTTCCTCCGCCGTGCCCATCCTTCGGTCCTTGGCCCTTTGGGCCTTTTCCATCTTTGTCTGGCATAGGTATCACCTCCTTTGTGTCTTTGTGGTTCACTATTGCAGCCGAACCACGGCTTACACTGATCCTGTTAGCGGCGCCATGGACGGCTGCGGCACACGGATAACACTCTCTACCGCACGCCCTCCGTTTATCACAGGCACAAGCACTTGTCAACACGATTGCTCACATGATGCCTGTTAGGCTGTTTCCGCTCAACTCCGCGCCAGGTGATTTCCCGTCGAGGCCATTGGGTCTTCATCAAGATGTTCCATGCACCTCCCCCAACGGGACTCGAACCCGGGGTAGGGTGAGTCGAGCAGGCGGGTCTTTATCGGCCGGCTATTTCATCAAGATGACTCTGCGGGACAGGGTCGCCTCCCCGGCTGTCAATCTCAGGAAATAAACGCCTGAGGCCACAGGCTGTCCCTGGTCGCTACAACCGGTCCAGACCAGCGTATGGGAGCCCGGATCCAGCACCCCGCCGCCCAGGGTTGCGAGTCTTCTTCCTTCCACATCATAGATCTCCACCCCCACCCCAACCGCGCGCGGCAGGCTCAGCTCAATGGAAATAACGCCCTGGAATGGATTGGGCGTCACCGTGAGCCTAAGGGCTTCCGGGCCTCCGCCCGTCCACGGCCTATCGATTCCACTTATCGTAAGCGGGAAGGTGACAAATTCGGCCGCTTCGATGTCGCCGTTCCCGTTGGCTGCCGGGGCCTGGTCCTGGAGGATCCCGGCGTCGGGCGAGCTATACCCGGCAACGGCCAGATAGACCTCATCGGGGAGTGGCGTCCCCAGGTAGGTTTCGAGTTTCACAACACCTTCCAGGAACGTGCCCGACGCACAGTTGACATCCGAGGAGAGAACGGTCTCCAGATGGTCGAACCAGCCGCACCAGTTGTTGGAATCCTCGTTACCCATAAAGAGGGTTCTGTCCGCGACGCCTCCCGCCTTAGCCCACGGGGCTGCTACGGGTGTGGCAAGATCCGTCCCCACCAGGATGAAGTGATCCCAGGCAGAAGTCTGTACCACGCCCTGCGCCGCCAGATAGAGATACTCACCGTCCCAGTCTGCATAGAGGTCGAAGCTGCCGTTGGCGGCAACAAGCGTCGACGTGGAATCAAGATCGCCGTCAATAACATGCGAAGGGCTTCCGGTAGCCGTGCCCACCCACACATGCTGTATGGGACTTCGCTTGATGTTACCCAACGAGTCCTCGGCCTCGACGAAGTAGTCCACCAATACATCGGAGAGGTCCGTCACATAGGTATAGTACTCGTCTGCAATATAGGTGGGTAGAACGGAGAAATCGATACTGGGATCTCCGAAGAAGTTGCCCTTGGGAAAACCCCTGAGGCTCATAGAGAGCGTCTGCCAAGGGCCCACACCGGGGCCGCCGGCGTAAGTCTCGTTCTCATCGTCGGTCATGGGGTTTATGCCATTGCCGTCGATCCTGTACTTAAGATCGACCCTGGCCGCCCCCGATACGTCATACACGAAGGTCCAAACCCAGAAGTCACTCGGCATGTCCGCGCCATCTCCTCCCGGATAACCCCAAAGTGCGCCGCCGCCTTTGCCTCCCGGATTCCATGGCAGGCGTTGAGGCAACCATATGGTCGGAGCCACCGTGTCGTCGCCCCCGGCGATCACGGGGTCCGCATAGAACACCGCGGCATTGGCGGCAAGTGTGGCCTTGACCTCCATATCGAGAGATGTACCGTAGTACATGTAGCCGCTTTCATAGCCGGAAAGAAGATGGTGCCAGGCCTTCTCCACGTTGTCGGCCCCCGCGGTGGGATCGAATATCCTGGCCGGGTTGGGTGTGCCACCGTCCGCGGCCTCGGCGGTTTCCACCCGGTTCTGGGCCGCGGTGAGCACCGCCCAGTTTCGCTCGTCCTCGGCCCAGCCGCCCGGGATATCAAAATCGCCGCCGGTACCGACAAGCGGCCAGTTCCAGTTTATGAACTGGGGCGAACCGAAATCGCTGTCTGCATTCACCCACCCGCCGTCTTCGACATGGACCACATCGCCGGGAGCCGGTGGGTGATCGGCAAGGTACTCTGCTATGGTCGTCGGTTCGTACCCCTTGGAGGCTGCCTCATGGCAGAAGCTGGTCACGCTCTCATTGAAGTAAGAGTAGCCCCCCGACCAGGCATTGTCTCCGTCGTGGGCGAAAAGAATGAGCATGGGATGATTCGGGTCGTTATACCCGGCTATGGCATCGATACCACCGGTTCCATACAGGGCATAGCCCTCCTCCCAGCTCATCGCGTTTGCAGCGGGGACGACAATCATCGAATACGCCTCACCGCTGGACGGATCCACGTAACGTGCGTAGTGAGGCCGGTAGCCGAACGGCGGAGGGGTCTTCACTGTCACCCCCCTGCTGATAAAGGTACTCGCATAGTATCCTTGCGCCGGGTTGAGCTGATCGGCCGGGTTCGGAGGATCGCAGTTGTCCTGATTCGCTTGGTAGGGATAGTCGGCGCAGGCTCGGGAGAGATGGATGTCGGCTACAATCGCCCATTCGAGGCCCTGTTCGGCCAGAGCCGGGATCATGCGCTCGGAGAAACAGGTTTCCGCAGGGAAGTACCCCCTGGAGAAGTTGGTGTCTCCCCATGCCACCCCGTACGCGATCTTGGCTACCTGTATCTCTTTGCGCAGAGCGTTTTCGTCCATCAGGGGAGCGATCGGATGGTGGGCGGCGACCAGAAGCTGGGGCATCCTGGAGCGGCCTCCGGAGGTGGTCCAGGAGCGGGCGGTTCGATAGTTGTCATACCAATTGGACGCATACCTTCCACCGTTCCAGCCGTTGTCGGCAAGACTCTTTACGTTTTCTATGAGGGCCGATGCATAGCTTATCTGGGCGCCGGCGTCGGGCAAGTCGAGAACCATGCCTATCGCAGTCCGCGGATAGTCCTGGTAGTCATGGACGCGATCGTCTTTATTGAATACGCCGTAGACATCGCTCTGGGAGTGTCCGAGAGTTATGGTCTCGTACGCTGCTTCATATCTCGACGGATACCATGTACTTCGCTCGGGCCAGTATATGGGCTGGTGCATGTGCCATAGGTATGTGGTATGGACCGGGGCGGCCAGGCCTGTCCCGGCGAACAGACACAGCAATACCGCAAGAACAAAGGTATGTCGCAGGCTCGGCATACAAAACCTCTTCCGTTGGCTTACCCTGGTATCGGTGCAAGTGGTCCAGCGGGCGCCAGGCCTACAGCGTTCCGCATCCACGCAGGCCCGATAGCTGCCTCTCACCATGATTCTACCACACTGTCGGGATCAGATCAATCTTCTGAGGTTGTGCAGAGGGTTTGGGGGGCTCAGATTTTGCTACCGGATTCTCATCTGACTGTGCTAAGATCACCGCGTCAGAGAGGCGCCATGGAATGTCCCGAATGTAGATCCGAGATCCGGGATGATAGTCATTTTTGCAGGGTCTGCGGAACACGGCTTCATGACGGTGATCGGTCCGATGTAGCTCACACCCAGGCAGTACCGCGCCCCCCCGGGGATCTCATGATCGGGAGTAGTTTTCTGGGCCGGTACAAGATCGTCGAAGAGCTCGGGCGCGGCGGTATGGGTGTAGTATACAAGGCTGAAGACACCAAGCTCAGACGCCATGTGGCACTCAAATTCCTGCCTCCGGACCTCACCCGGGATCCTCGTGCCAAGGAACGTTTCGTTCATGAGGCCCGGGCCGCTTCGGCGCTCGACCATCCCAACATCTGCATCGTGCATGAGATCGATGAGACCGGTGACGGTCAGATCTTCATATCAATGGGATGCTATGAAGGGGAAACGCTTAAGGATAAGATCGAAAAGGGGCCGCTGGACGTGGCCGAGGCGGTCGATATTGCGATCCAGGTCGCGGAAGGGCTCGAGGACGCTCATGAGAAGAGCATAGTGCACCGTGACATCAAGCCCAGCAACATAATGGTGACCGCAAAGGGTCAGGCCAAGATCATGGATTTCGGCCTGGCGAAGCTGGCGGGGCAGACCCGGCTGACCAAGGCGGGGACCACGATGGGCACCATTGCATACATGTCCCCGGAGCAGGCGCGCGGTGAAGACATCGACCGGAGGACGGACATATGGTCACTCGGTGTGGTGCTCTATGAGTTGTTGACGGGGGAGCAACCTTTCAAGGGCGAGTACGATCAGGCGGTCATCTATTCGATTCTGAATGAGGATCACAGGCCGGTCACCGAAGTCAATCGGAAGATCCCTTCGGAGATCGGGGCAATAGTCGACAGGTGTCTGGAGAAGGGCCCCGGCGACCGCTATCAGGCTGCCGGGGAGTTGGCCGGTGATCTCAGCCGGTCAAGGACGGGGACCTCCGCGCTCAAGTATGGTCGGCGCCGCGGAGCCGCCCGGCCACTTAGTGCCTTGAGCACTGCGGGTGTGCTTAAGGCCGGCATTCCTGTCGCTGCCGCTATCACTGTGGCGATCGTACTCTCGGCCGTACCGGCCGGCCGGCAAGCCCTCAGAAGCCTGATTGGTTTGGGCCATCCACCTCCAACGCTCACCAGGGTGGCGTTGCTTCCGTGTGACGTGGACGGGGCCGAACCCGAAAGACTGGCGTTCTGCGACGGGCTCGTCAGGCTCCTCGCCGCAGATCTCAGGACGACGGAAGGATCCGATGGTCATGTCTGGGTGCTGCCTGCCGGGAAACTGGATACCCCCGAGGTAATGAGCCCCACGGGTGTGTCGCGCGCGTTTGGGATAAACGTGACCGTGACCGGCGAGGCGCGGTGGTCGGGCGATGCTCTTGAGCTCACTCTTACCCGCAATGATGTAGATGTGGAGAGCGGGGGTGACACTTCCGCGGAGATCGTCAGGCGCCGGAGATCTCCCGTCCTATCGGACCCGCTTGCCAACCTCTCGACCTGGCAGGACAGCGTTCTGTTCCATGCTGCGGACCTGCTGGAGATCGGCATCGACCGGGAGGCACTCGACGAGTTAAAGAGCAGGTCCACTGTGATTCCCGGCGCGTACACGGCCTTTCTCACCGGGGTAGGTTATTACTATCCGTTCCGGGGAGTCGACAATCTGGATGCGGCCGTCGATTTCCTCCGCGAGGCGATTGAGCAGGATTCTACGTTCACAATGGCCTATGCGTGGCTGGGGCGGGCTTATCTTGCCAAGCATCTCGCGACAGGCGAACAGGGCTGGGTGGATCTTGCGCTCGCGGCAGTCCGGCATGCCGAGGAACTGGATGGTGATTACACGTACGCCCGCTGGGTCGACGGAGAGATCCACCGGTTTGTCGGTCGGTATGACGAAGCCATCAGAATCTATGATGACATCCTGAGCATCGATGGAGCCGACTTCTGGGCGCTTCTTAGCAAAGGCAAGACTTACCGCTCCATGGATAGTCTGGATGCTGCGGCCGCCGAATTTGCCAAGGCCGCAGAGGCCGACCCCCTGTACGCAGATACCTACCATTACCTTGGCTATACGCTTTTCATGCAGGGCCGTTATGAGGATGCGATAGAGCCATTCACGAAGCTTGTAGAACTCGAGCCACTGAACCCCGCGGGTTACGGCAACCTTGGAGCTGCTTACTTCCAGGCGGGGCGTTGGGAGGAGGCCAGAGGTGTCTTCGAAGAGGCGCTTGCGATAGATACCACTGCTTCCTTGTGCGCCAATCTGGGCACCATCTATTTTTCGGAAGCCCGTTATGTGGATGCGGCGCAAATGTATAGTAAGGCTCTACAGATTTCCGGTGGCGACTATTCGATGTGCGGATACCTGGCGGAATGCCATTTCTGGATTCCGGGGCAGAGGGAAAAAGCAGCCGAGTATTACCGACAAGCCATCAGTCTGGCTGAGAAGGAATTGGAGGCATCTCCGGAGGATGTGTCTCTCCTATCTCAGTTGGCCAGCTACTATGAGAGACTTGGTGATGGTGTAAAGGCGCGGGATCTTCTTGCCGGAGTGGCGAATGCCGAGACTCGGGACCCGAGGGTGCTCTTCCGAATTGCTGAGACATACGAGCAGCTGGGAGACCGTGACGCGGCGCTGGAGTGGGTCAGAAGGGCTCTGGATTGTGCGGATCCTACGGCGAAAGTCGAGGGGTATCCAGGGCTGAGAAGCCTGCGTAGCGATGCGCGATATAGGCAGTTGCTCCAGGAACGTGAGTTGGGAGCATAGAGTGCCCCGTGCGACGTAGTATCTGTAACTGAGGTGCAGACATCTGCATTCTTGAGGGAGGTGAGAGACTTGGCAGCTGAAGCAGCGAAGGAGAAACCCGTGGCGACGAAGGTGCCCAAGGTCAAGAAAACCGCGGTGGTGCACATAATCAGCTACCCGGGAAAGAACATCGTGTGGCCTCCGGTTGTGGTCCTGGATGGAGGGGATACTGTTCAGTTTCGGGCCGTCGGTACCGATGCTACCATCTTTCTTCAGGGCGCGCTCTCTTTCGAGGGCATGACGGAAGCGTCCGAACTGTTCAAGGTACCAAAGAAACACATGCTAGAGGTCACGGTGAAGCCTCTTGTTGTTACCGAGAAGCCTTTTGAGGGTTTGACGCCAGGGGGGACGGAGGCGGTGGCGGGGATCTATCCCTATTCGGTGTTCTGTTCAGAGGGCCGCGATTTCGCTGAGGGCAATTCGACGCCTGTGATGATCATCGAACCGCCGGAGGATGACCCCCGCAAGGGCGGTGGAGGCTAGCATCCGCCGTCACGGGTCCACATCTACTGAGTAAAGCGGGGCCCAACCTGATTCAGGGCCATAGACGGGGTGTATGTGTGTGGGTATCGCTCGCCCCGCCGGAACGGAGGCCTTGGCCGTGGCCACGGAACGTCGTCGCGCGAATCTACGCGAAGAGAACAAACGCCTCAGGATTGCCGTCGAGGAGCTCACCATCCTGAATGACATAGCGACCGCCATCGGCTCGACGCTTTCACTGGATGGTGTCATGGAGCTCATTGTCAAGAAATGCATAAAGCACTTCGGGACCGAGCAGGGCGCTGTGATGTTGATAGATCCGGAAGACAAGACCCGGCCTCTGCATACCATGATCCGGCGGGCGGATGCTTCTCGAACCGTATTGCCCTACCGACTGGACACGCAACTGATAGGCTGGATGCTCAAGCATAAAAGGCCGCTGCTGGTCAATGATCTGATCGGTGACAAGCGATTCACAGTCGCCAAGGGTGATGGGCGAATCATCCGGTCCGTACTCAGCGCGCCTC
>CAZRAU010000116.1:0-8997 GCA_964598025.1 uncultured bacterium | reverse complement strand
CTCGCCCAGGGTATCATATGCCCGGTAATCCAGGAGGACCGCGGTCACGATGTTCGCGGCCCCGGTCTGCTTCAGCCCATCCGCTATGTAGACCCTGGACGGGGCATCCGGCATCGTGGACATCACGGGAACTCCGAAGACAGGAAGCTGATCGAACACCCTAATGGCAGCCAGGAATATGACGAACAGCATCGCCATGGTGACCATCAGACCGAAGAAATCCCGGTTGCCTATGTAGGTCTTCAAGCCTACCTTCAGGGTTGCCCTGATCAGGATGACCAGTACCAGAACTTCCACCACAATCGGGACAATGGCCACGTCGGGCGCGCGCATGTAAAAGAACGCGATGATCACTCCGAAGCCAACCGCCGTCACGGAGATGACCGCAGCCAGAAGATCCCTGGTCTCAATGGCAACTATTGCAGCAATGATCATGAAAAGCAGCAATAGACCCATCAATTCAAGCATGTCTCACCTCAGCAGCAATACAACCAGAACCAGCATTCCCGCAAGAACCCAAGTAAGATACTCGGAGAGAATGCCCGTATGAATCGCTTTTAAACCCCTAATGAAATAGAAAGATATACGCTGACCAATGTCATAGGTATCGAAGGCTTTCTGTCCCGCGCTCTTGTATACGCCGTGGAAGAAACCCATGTCGCTGACGGTAGTATAGAAATCGGTCCCGGTCACCCTCTCGTCGATGCTAAGGATCTCGCCGCCCACATAGGCGGTATCCGTTCTCGCAGTCCTGAATCTGCCGGACAGATAGATGATGAACCCGAATGCGATGCCGACGACGATCAGCAACGTCGCCAAACCCGGGCTCCACCAACCCAACCACTGGGTCATGTCCGGCACGGTCATCCAGGATATCCTCTCAACAGCGGGCATGATGAAACCCGACAGCGGAATGGCATAGGCGAATATTCCGAATACCAGACAAAGGGCGGCCAGCACAATCATGGGAATCGACATCGTCGGCCCGACCTCACTGGGTCCTTCACCCCTCTTCGCCCTGACCCCGAGGAACACGGTGTGCAGGACTTTCATGAAGCTGGCCAGGGTGAGTGCGGATCCGAACATGGCGGCAACAAGCCAAATCACCCATACGTGGCCGCCATTCCTGCCCATCTCGATTATCCCCTGATAGATCATCCACTTGGACACGAAGCCGTTCAGGGGCGGTATTCCGGAGATCGCAAGCGCGGCTACCAAGCAGGAGACGAAAGTCACCGGCATGTATCTTGCGAGCCCGCCGAGGTTATCCAGATCGGTGGTCCCTTCCTTGATCTCCACGGCGCCACCGGTAAGGAAGAGACAGCCTTTGTATATAGCGTGATTGAGCATATGGAACAACCCGCCCGCCACGCCTATCGGATTCAGCGTGCCGATGCCCAGCACCATGTAACCGACCTGCGAGACCGCGTGGTAGCTCAAGAGACGCTTGAGATCATGCTGCACGAGTGCCATCATGACAGCAGCGATAATGGTGAACGAGCCCACTATGAGGAGCAGCAGTGCCATCCCGTTGGTGAGGCTGAAAAGGTGCAGCGACACCCTCGCGAGCAGGTATATGCCCAGCAGCTTGTCGACCGATGCCGGGAGAAACGCGACCACGGACACAGGCGCATGCTCCGCCGCATCGGGGATCCAGCTGTGAAACGGCATCGCCCCGGCCTTGGCAAAGGCGGCGCATGCAAACAGAATGAAAGTGAAGACCGTGAGTCCCGTGATCGTAGGTATGGCTTCCTGCGAAAGACTGGTCGATCCCGTCAGCACCCACACTATCGCCACCGCGAGGACCAGGAGGGCGTCCGTCCCGCCGACGATTATCATGGTCTTCTTAGCGGCCGCCGAAGCCTTGGGGCCTCCCACACCGATCAGCATATAGAGCGTGAGCCCCAGCCAACCCCAGAACGCCAGCAGCACAATCAGATCGTTTGCCAGGACCGCCCCGTAAGCTCCGGCCAAAGTCCACAGCATGTATGCATAGTACTGTTTGAGGTTGGGCTTCCGCCTCATGAAACCCAGCGAGTAGAGCACCATGATGAGCCCGAAGAACCCCACCCAGAGAAGGACGAACGACGAAAGCGTGTCGACCTTGAATGCCACCCGCCCGAACCACTCGCTCTCGTACCAGCCCTGGCGGAACAGCATTATGGTCAAGTAAAAGGTGACGCCCGAGACCACCAGAGCAAGCCCTTCTTTGAGTCCCTTGAAGGCATCGGGGATCACCCTGACCAGTGCTCCTGCGACAAAGGGGATTAGAATTGTGTAACCGACTAGGTCCATATTCTATCCATCCTCGATGTGTATTTATCCATGAGCTTCTGGGTCTTCTGCTGAGAGAGCTTCAGAAGATCCCTCCATCCCATTATCTTATTGCCGTTTTCAGCGTCAACAACAATCGATCTCTCCGTACAGCAGTAACAAGGATCAATGGCGGCAAGCGTGATAGTAGCATCGGAGACGGTGTATCCGACGCAGGCCCGGTTGTTCGTGGGCACGTTCATGAAGCTGGGAGCCCTGACCTTGTACCTCACTGGCTTGTTAGTGCCGTCCGACTTGCAGAAGTGGAAAACCTCCCCGCGCGGGGCTTCATGATGACCGAGGCCCTCGCCCGGAGGGATCTCCTTGATGTTGGCATCGATGCCGTCTTTCACTTCCCGGAGCTTCTCCAGGCACTGCTTGCATATCTTAACGCACTCGACCATCTCCAGCACTCTCACGACCACCTTGTCGAATACATCGCCGTTAGGGGTGACGATCACATCCCAGTCCACAAGATCGTATGCCGCATAAGGGTGGTCTCTCCTGACGTCCCAGGGCACGTTCGAAGCGCGCGACGTCGGGCCGAGCGCGCCCAGCTCCACACAGTCGTCGTAGGTGAGCACACCGACATCCTTGGTGCGCGCCTGAAGGACGGGGTCGTTCAGCGCCACGTCCCGGAAGAGGATCAAAGGCTTCATCAGGGCCTCGACCATCCGGATGGCCGTGGGTATGTCTTCATCGGCTATATCCCGTCTGACCCCGCCGGGCTTGAACATGGCATAGTGGTTCCGGTTTCCGGTGATCAACTCAAAGAGGTCCAACACCGGCTCCCGGTACTTCCACGCCCACATCCAGACGGTATTGTAGCCGAGAAAGTGCCCGGCCAGGCCGAGCCACAGAAGATGGGAGTGTATCCGCTCCAACTCCCCGATAAAGGTCCTTATGTACTTGGCCCTTTCGGGAATCTCATGCCCCCCCACATCCTCTATGGCGTTTACGCATGCAAACGGGTGCGAACTCGAACAGATACCGCAGATTCTCTCGACAAGGAAAGGCACCTGGTCGTAGGTCAGGTCTTCGGCGAGCTTCTCGATCCCCCGGTGGTTATAGCCGATCTCGATGTCCAGCTTAACCACTTTCTCACCCACCACATGGAGCTTGAAGAATTCGGGCTCTTCCTGCAGCGGATGATATGGTCCTATGGGAATGATCTGAGTCTTACTCTTCGCTGCCATTTTCCCCGCCCCTCCAGTCTTTCCAACCTCGCCTCAAGGGATAATCGCCTTCCGGCCAATCATCCGTAAGCAGAAGGTGCCTCATATCGGGATGATTTCTGAATTCTATGCCCACGAGCTCATGCATTTCCCGCTCGATCCACTCGGTAGCGGGGATGCGCTTGGCACATGACTCTATCGATGGCTTTTCGAGGTCCAACTTCACCCTGAGATTCAACACTCGGTTGGACTTGTCCAGGGCGAAGTGATAGAGAATCTCGAAGCAGTCGACAAGATGCGTGCCCGTGGCTATCTGGAAGCGCGCTCCCAGATCCTTGTACACGTATTCGGCCACATCGGGAAGCCTGTCCGGATTGACTGTTATATAGGTCCTACGGGGGCTTTTCTCAAAAACATCGAGTATCGCGTCCCCGAACTTGTTCTTGATCCCTGCTACGACCTCATCCGCCATGCTCTGACCCATCCTCCTATTTCTTCAACGACGCCAGCTTCGCTTGTATAAGAGCCACAACACCCTGTATCATGGCCTCGGGCTTAGGCGGGCAGCCGGCGATATAGGCATCCACCTCAGCCACCTCGTCGAGGCACTTCATCTGGTTATAGGACTTACCGAACATCTCCATCGAGCACGAGCAGTTCCCCAGAGCGATCACAAAACAGGGCTGGGGCGCCTGAGCCAGTACCCTCTTAAGCCTCTCCCGCACCTTGCGATTCATCGACCCTGTGACCAGGACGGCGTCGGCATGTCTAATGCTCCCGACCAGCTGTATTCCGAATCTCTCAACATCCCATCTGGGGGTAAGGAGATCCAGTATCTCGATGTCGCAGTTATTGCACGGGCTTGCGGCCATGTGGAAAACCCAGATCGATTTGGTCAATGCTTTAAGCTTAAGACTCATGCCTCAGACCTCACCCCTCATAGACCCAAGAAAGCCAGTATGACAGCCAATACCGCGAAAGGTGTCACCTTCACCCAGAAGAACTTCATTATCTGATCTATTCGAAGCCTGGCATTGGTGTTTCGCACCAGGGTGATAAAAAGCAGAAGACCGATATAGATGAGTACGGCAAAGACCAGATTGAGCCAGGACTGGCGCCAGTTGACCGCGCCGATAAAGAGCATCATCAGAAACAGCGGGACCACGAACATCATCATCCATTGAGTCAGCTTGAACAAGGCCAGAGCGCCACCCGAGTATTCGATATAGGCTCCCGCCATGATCTCGGTCTCAGCCTCGGGCGCATCAAAGGGAACCTTGGCCAGCTTCGCCTGCATACAGATGAGGGCGATTACGAAAGCAATCACCCCGGAGATCGAGGCAATGACCGCTCCATGGGCGCCCTGGTACATGATGATCTCTCCCAATCTGATCGTGCTGCCCGCCTTTATGACCGGGACCAGAATCGCAAGCACGAAGGGAAGCTCGTATGAGAGGATCAGCTTCATCTCCCTCGACCCACCCAGTGAAGCCAGCGGGTTGGCCGATGCAAAAGCACCAAGAATGACGGCCTGGGACGGTATGGTGAGAATGTAGATCACCACGATCAGGTCACCGACAAAGGTCTCGGCCGGGAAGATTATCGTCCTGATTAGGAGAGCCGACACCACTGTGACGGCCGCCAGGCCAACCATGGGCGCAGCCAGAAACATGAAGCGCGAGCCCGCCTCGGGAACCATCACTTCCTTACCCAGCAGTTTCACGAAGTCGTAGAGGGGCTGGAAGAAAGGCGGCCCGACCCTCCACTGGACCCTGGCTGTGATCTTTCTGTCAAACCAGTGGGCAAACATCCCCACGACAGACGCTACTACGAAACCTCCGACCAGATAACCGATTGCTTGAAGTACGCCCATATCTCCCTATTACCTTTTCCAAGCCTTACACTTGACCACCAGATGATCGCCTACCTTATATAGGTCTTTTGACTCATCCGGTTCAATCTCGATGTATTGAATGACGCCGTCAGCACTGGTTTTCACACAGAGAGGATTCTCACCCTTCTTCAACCGGTCGATGCAGAAATCGCATCTCGACGCGGTGTACGGGATCGTCTCCGGATATATCGTGCCGAACGGACAGGCAACCGCACAGGACTTGCAGCTTATGCAGCGCATGTTGTAGCGCCTTAGGATGCCCTCCTCATCCTTCTCCAGAGCATCCTTGGGACATGAGAGCACACAGTTGGCCTCTTCGCACTTCCGACATATCACAGCATAAGATGCGAGTTCTCTCAGGGACGTGACCCCTTCGTTGTGGGGGTGATAGGGGTAGCTGCACTCGATCTCAAGAACTTTCTCTTCCTCGAGTCCGTCCAGAAGGTCAAGATCGATGAATACTCTCTTCAAGTCCTTACCTCCCCGTACTCAATCCCAGATACCCGGCTTGTCCTTTATGAGATCATATGTAAGGACCGGCCCGTCCTGGCAGACCATGTATTGCCCCAGCATACAGTGACCGCACTTGCCCACCCCGCAACTCATGTTCTTCTCCATCGATAGATATATGGCGTTATCGGGATAACCGGCTTCAACCAGAGCGAAGGTGCCGAATTTCATCATGATCGGAGGACCGCAAACGACACCCACGCTATTCGACATATCGAGTCTCAGATCCTTGACAACGGTCGTGACCACACCGACGTTGCCCTTCCAGGAGGCGTCTCCCTCGTCGACCGTTAGTCTGAACTCTATCTTCTTGGGGTCGATCTTCTGCCACTCGTCCTGGATAAGCTTCTTGTAGATTATGTCCTGCGGGGTTCGTGCGCCATAGCAGAAAAGGATTCTCTTGAAGTCATCAAGCCTTTCCACAAGTGCCAAGAACAGAGACCGCAGGGGGGCCAAGCCCACACCACCACCCACTATACAGATTTCCTTGCCCTTCCAGGCGTCAAGGGGATAACCCTTGCCCATGGGGCCCCGGACTCCGACCCTGTCCCCCTTATGCATTCTATGGATCGCGTCGGTCACCTTGCCGACGTTCATAATGGTGAAATCCAGACTGTCCTTTACACTGGGCGAAGACGACGGCGTGAAAGGTGCTTCTCCCAGACCATATACCGTGACCTCCATGAATTGACCGGCGGCGAACCCTATGTCCTCCTTGGGTTCCAGCACGAGGGTCTTTATGGTAGGGGACTCATCAATGACTTCGAGGATTTCCGACTCAATGGGTCTGTATATGTTCCTTACGACTTCCATGATTCTTTCAGCACCTTCCTCATGTCTATCTTGCCGGGACACGCCACTATGCATCTCCCGCACCCCGTGCAAGCCGTGAACCCATAGTTCTTAACGAAGTAGTCCAGCTTGTGGTAGTACCTGTGCCTGAACCTCTCGATCAGCTTGTCCCGGGGATTCGCGTCGCCGGCCACCCGTGTGAAGTTCTTGTAAGCACAGGTGTCCCACATCTTCAGCCGGTTATACCTGTCACCGGATTTCTGATCGTAGAGCAGGAAACATTGGCAGGTCGGGCATATGAACAGACAAGCGCCACACTCGACACAGGTCTCGACGTTTCTGGCCCAGGTTCCGTCGTCATAGACCTTGGGCATCACATCCCGCCATTCAGCAGGGGGCTTGAACTCCTTTGCCTGCTTCTCCACCAACGTCGTGGTTGCCTTGCGCAGAGTCTCGCGCTGCGAGAGGTGATTCTCGGTGGCGGGTTTGAAGATGTCCTTGTTGGCGACAATTACCTCTTTGCCCTTGTCGCTTCCAACCTCAATCACATAACCGCCTTCAATCTTGGAGAGATTGAGATCGAAACCCTTTTCCGGAAAAGGCTTGATCCCCATGAGCACACAGAAGCAAGTCTCCAATGGTTCGGTGCAATCGAACCCTATGACCAGAGCCTTCTTCCTCTTTTCCTCATAGAAGGGATCCTTGAAATCGCCTTCCAGGAAGACCCGGTCAAGAGCTTGGATCGCCCTCACGTCACAGCCGGCTGCGCCGACGATGGTGAACGGCTGCGCCTCGGGCACCTTCGATTCCGTGGAGGGATACTCAGCTACTTCCTCCAGCACGGAGAAGAACAAAGGTTTAAACGGCTGGAAGGCTCTCACGCCGGGATACTTGAACTCACCGACATCGCCGTAAGGCTTGAGATCTACCCTTCCCTCCTCATCCCTGGTTGCGACATGGACCGGCCCGCGCTTCTCAAGCCAGTTCATGAGCTTGGTCAAGTCCTCTTCTGCCAAGAAATGTGCTTCCAAGCCTCCCCTCCCTAGCTACTGATCAGCCTATCAGGACTTCTCAAGCGAAAACCCCCACTGAGTCGACCCCACAAATCACTTGGTCGGAAAGCATATCGGCTTGCATAATCGTTGTCAAGCTAAATGAAAACCATATCGGTTACCAAAACCTAAAGATCATAACCAAGCACTGTCGGTTGCGCAACCAAATTGAGCGTGGAGAGGACATTTCCTGAGATGGGCACCCCGGCCGCGATCTCACTGGAGACAGAGCAGAGGCCCGTCGGGGTGGAAACCACGTACATTGTCCGGGCTAAGTTGCCGGGTGCTCGGCGGAATCGGTCAGCATTATCTCACCCGTGGGCATCAGTCCGGCCGGGATCTGCTCACCGGCAACGGTCTTCTTATAGCGACCGCAATCTGAATGCTCGCCGCAACAGAAGGCCCAGACCAGATGCTTCTTATCCGGTTCGAGAGCAATGGCCCTGAACATAGAGCACTCGTCGAGGTAGGGGCAACACATGCTTGATACAGGCTCCTGCCTTACGGCTTCGATTAGCGGAATCCGCCATTCGGGTGATTCCAGAACCTTCGTGTTAATCTAATAAAGAGACGATGAAGAGGCAAGGGCGGAAGGGGTCGGATCTTGAAAATCGAATTCAAGCTCTGAACTCAATTCTCAAGATCTGCCCCTCCTCTCAATCCGACTTCGTCCGCCACTCCACCACAAACCGCGGACCTCCCTCAAGCACCGTTTTGATGAAAGTTGCCTGTTGACAAGCCGATAGCCGCAGTATTATGTTACCGTAAAATCCGGGACGCATGTCACAGATGGCACGTTTTGTCGTGAAAGGAGCAGCGACATGCCTGCGAGTAAACAACCCTCTTATCCTGAAGAAGTAATCAGAAGGTTCAAAGAGGATCTGATCTCACGGGGCTACAGCACGAGGACCGCAGACGTTTATGCAACGGCTGTGAATTCCTTTCTGAAGAACATATCCGATCCGAAAAATCCCAAATCCAAGGATGCAGACAATTATATAAGAGGCATCCTGGACGGGACAACCAAGACCGGGGCCTCCCAGTCATCCGTCGGGATAGCGGCCAGCGCAATCAAGCTGTTCTTCAAGAACATGCTGGATGATCCGCTGGAGCTGTCCGTGGAGCTCAAGAGACGGGCCCGACCGATGCCCACCATCCTGACCAAAGCTGAGATTCAGAAAGTTGTCAGCGTCACGCGGAACGTAAGCCACCGTCTGATCTTTCAGCTGATGTATTCGTCCGGACTCAAGTTGGACGAACT
>CAZRAU010000115.1:0-9050 GCA_964598025.1 uncultured bacterium | reverse complement strand
CAGGTTCGATCTCTCCGCGAGTGAATACGCCACCACCATACATCCGCGCGGCTACCGATACTTGGATAGGGTCAGGCTCGATCCTTTTCCTGTCTTCACCTATGTCGCCGGGGGCATCAAGCTCGAAAAGAGCATCTTCATGCCCCACGGAGAGAACACGACCTGCGTCACCTACCGGATCGAGAGCCTGCCCAACGGTCCCAGAACAAGCCAGGTCGTGCTTGAAGTGCGCCCTATTCTGGGCTTGAGAGACCATCACGCTCTGATGAAAGAAAGTCCCGATTTCAAAGTCCTTGTCGAGGTCGCAGGGCGGACGCTTTCAATCAAGCCTCCGGGGGGGCTTCCCGCGCTTCATGTGACCATGGGGCGTGCGAGATTCGAGCAAGGCTGCTACTGGTACCGGGACTATCTTTACAGGCGAGAGCAGGAGAGCGGGTACCCGGCCTCCGAGGACCTCCTCTCGCCCGGAAGGCTAATTATCACCTTCGAGGATGTCCAGGCGGCGGGGTTGGCTTTTTCCACAAACCCCGAACCCGTGAATGACATGGATGCGGTCAAGCAGGCTGAAATCAGACGCCGCGCCGCCCTAACAGACAGTCCCGTGGCCAATCAAGACCTCGGCCGGCACCTCCTCAGGGCCGCCGATGCATTCCTGGTAAGGCGCGGAGACAAGGGGCGCTCGGTCATCGCGGGCTATCCCTGGTTCACCGATTGGGGCAGAGACAGCATGATAAGCCTGCCCGGGCTTACGCTGGTCACAGGAAGATTCGAGGATGCAAGACGAATCATCGAGACCTTCGCGTCTCATATGGACCGCGGGCTTATCCCCAACCGCTTCCCGGATTCCTCCTCCGGGGCCGAATACAATACCATCGATGCCACACTCTGGCTGTTTGAAGCCGCGAGAAAATACTACGAGTACACAGACGACGGTGATTTCATAACCAGACTGTTACCCAAGCTCCGGGAGTCCATCAAACATCATCTGGATGGAACCCATTACGGCATCCGCGCCGACAGCGATGGGATGCTTCAGGGGGGAGCCGAGGGAGTCCAGCTCACATGGATGGACGCAAAGGCAGGCGGCAAGGTGATCACTGCGAGACGCGGCAAGCCCGTCGAGGTCAACGCTCTCTGGTACAATGCCCTCAGGATCACGGCGGACTTCTGTTCGGAATTCGGGGGACTTGCCGAGGAGAGCAGGTATGACTATCTCGCACGACAGGTGTTCGAGAATTTCAACAAGCACTTCTGGAACCACAAGAAACTGTGCCTATTCGATTGCATCGCGGGGGACCACAAGGACGATGCCGTCAGACCGAACCAGATCTTCGCCATAAGCCTTACGTATCCGGTGCTCGAGTTCGCGAAGTGGAAGCATGTCATGGAGATCGTGGAGAATGAACTGGTGACCCCCTACGGACTGCGGACGCTCTCTCCAATGCACCCCACCTACAGGGGCAGATACGCGGGCGACCTCGAAACCAGGGATAATGCATACCATCAGGGGACGGTGTGGCCCTGGCTCATGGGACACTACATCAGGGCCTATCTAAGGACCCACGGTCGTGATGGGAAGACAATCCCACATTGTTTCACGCTCCTGGAGCCCTTCCTCGGCCATCTGAGCGAAGCCGGCCTGGGGACCATCTCAGAGATCTTCGATGGGGACCCGCCCCACAGGCCCAGTGGATGCATAGCGCAGGCCTGGAGCGTGGCGGAGGTTCTGCGCGTGATGTCAGAAGACCTGCTCGGCACTCCCTTGACCGGCGCTAAATCGACCTTCGATGCCTCCTGGCAGCGCGAAACCTGACCCCAATCCCCCCTGCCGAAGACCCTTGACGCCCGGCGGCACCATTGCGAGAGTATCCATGATAACGCTCAGTGTGGAGGATATGCCAGTGGCCTCGGTTCGAGACTTGCCTGCCCGCCTCCGGGCGCTTACGTTGGTAGCAGCGGCGATGTTGCTTGGTATCGTTGGCGGTTGCTCCGACGACTCGGGCACAGGCCCACCCAGTACCTGACCGCCATGGATAGTGGGTCAGGTGAGGCTCACCGGCGAAATCAGGGACGAGGTCGACAACTACTATAGGGACAGCCTTCTTTATGAAGCACACGGTGTGGAGGTTTACCTTTACAGCGAAGACGTGCTCATAGACTCATGCTCCACCGACTATGGGTCTTACGGCTTCCAGGTCTCTGACCAGGGTGTCTACTCATTCAGGACATGGGTCGTGCCTTTGGTTGTTGAGACCGCTGGACCTGTCGTTTGCGCGGACCATTCGTGCGATACCCCTGATACGCTGATGCTGGGCAGGCACGGAGAGATCCACCTTTACCCCAACCCCTTCGGAGCATCGGTCACGATCGCCTTCGACCTCGATGAGCTGTCCTCCATGCTGCTTACCGTCAGGGATATCCAGGGGCAAACGGTCAAGACTATTGCCGAGGGCTTCATACCTCCAGGCCGGCACAGCATCCGGTGGGACGGCACCGACAGTCTGGGAGTCCGGGTCGCATCCGGGCCTTACTGGATCATACTTCGCGCCGGCGAAGACCACAGGTACCTCCTCGCCCTGGTCGGCGAAACAGGATAGCGGCAGAGCCGGCCACGTCCAAGTATCAGGCGCCAGGAAGGACACTAGCCAGGAAGCGGTCAAGATGGGGATAGAACTCGTCGGGATTGTCGGCGTAAACCATGTGGTCCGAACCTGAGATCTCACAGTAGTAGCAACCCGGCAGGGTCCGTCTAATCTTGTCGGCTTCTTGCTGTGACAGGCACCAGCTTTTAGAAGCTCTCACAAGCATCGCGGGGCATCTGATCTTATCCAGAAGTTCGTACCAGTCCGCATAGTCACGGCTTATGGCTCCCATCGCATAGCGGGAAAAAAGGAAGTCATAGCCGCCCGCGGTCTCCCTTAGGCTCTCGAGGAAGTAGCGCACATTTGTCTCCAGTTTGAACTTCTCCCTCAGGTGCTCCAGCGCGTCTTGATATGTCGGATAGGGGGTGGGCCAGCCGCTGGTGAGAGGATCGACCGGGATCCCGCCCTCGGCTTGACCAGCTTTGCGTTTAGGCTCTCCGGCAGGTTCATCCAGCATGACAAGGGCCTTGACGACACCGGGATATGATGCTGCAAGCGTGCCGGCCACTCGCCCTCCCATCGAGTGTCCTATGACGGTGACCGGAGCACAATCGACCTTCATTATGAGCTCATACGCATCTTGAGCGAAGTCACTTGCGGCATACCGAGCCTCGGGCTTGTCACTCAGGCCATGGCCTCGCTGATCGGGGGCGATGATGCGGTAGCGCATGTGGTAGCGCCTCATCAGGTCTGTCCATGTCTCTCCTCGCCCCCACTTCCCATGAAGCAACAGCATCGTCTCCGGTCCTGCGACCGTATCCCTGTAGAAAACGCTGATGCCGTTTACATCCGCAAAACGCCTTTGGAGCGTCAGACGTCCCATGAGATCCTCCATTCTTCAAGCTCCCACCCAGATTCTCAGAACCTTCTACAGTGTTGAGGATGTTAGTACAGGCTCAATGAAGCTTCAAGATACGGAATGCCGCATGGGACAGAGGCATCTCAGATCATGGCATTTCACTCAGCCGGCGGACACAGCCGATCACGGCGCCGTCCCCCCGCTTGATTGCCGCGAGGACTCTGTCCTATGACCGCGCCCGTCCTACTGTTTCTCCGCTATAGAAGTGATCAGCACTGGGATGTATTCCATGTCGATGGGCTGACCAAGGTCACTCGCCACCAACTCGGGCGAGCATGGAGACAGTGGTACCTCGACACGATAGAGCCTGCTCGGAGAGCAATTGATCACAAAATAGCCGATGGCATCAACGACAGCGATACCAACCAGATTGGCTTCAGTAAAGGTGCAAAGATCATAGACGTCGCCGGCGGATGTGAAGCGCCAGCTATCCCTCGGCCCACAGAGCCAGTAGTATGCGTTCCAATAATCGATGTCGCTGATCCAGGGCACGGGCAGGGTCGAAAGATCACGCAGTATGGACGCGGCATAGGTGGTCAGATCGACGCAGATCACCTTGCCTCCGCCGGTCTCGGAGACAATCAGCTTGTCGCCGACTACCACACCACGGACACCCTGCAACTCATCGGGACTCAGATCAGGCATCATTACGGTCCTCAAGAAGTTGCCGTCAGAGTCAATGAAGTCAATCCTGTCGCTCTCATTATCTAGTGTTGCGAAGCCGCCTCCCGGCAGAGCCACGAAGTGATACGGATATGGTATGACCTCGGGTATGGGAATCGCCCTCACGGTAGAGCCATCAGGCTCCAGCTGATAGATCGTGTCCAGCGCGGCCATACTCCTGCGGGAGAAAATCCTCTGCTCCACCACCTCGACGTCGTGGCGTAGATCGGGACGAAGCACGAAGCGGGAGCCGTCAGTGTGCACTGCTGTGAGCCCGTCGCCGGTAACCACGAGCAGCGTCCCTACGGTGCTCACGGCCTCCACCTGGACGGAGTCGCTCGCGGTCTCACCCTTCGGGTCCGAGACTTCCACCAAGATTGTATAGGTGCCAGCGGAAATCGGTCCGGACCAGGTGACTATGGCACCTGCTCCCGAGATCGTGCCGCTGACCGCCGTCCATTCGTATGTCAAGTCATCCCCTTGGGGATCAGCCGCGTCGCATCGGAGCATGGTGGCATGCCCCGCAAGTATGGTATCCGGAATTGCCGCAACGCCGGATATGACTGGCGGCCCATTACCGGGCGCAGTCGACTCATCACCACAGCCCGAAATCGTCGCAAACACGACGGCAAGGATCACACAAAGCGGATATATCCGACCAGCTCGCATATCCCACCTCCTGGGCGACCCTGGCCACAGGAGTATACGAGATGCCGATGGGAATATCAATCTCATCGAAACGTAGGTGGGGTGCAAAGTGAGCAAGCGAGGAGAGACTCCCGCCTTGAAAAGCAGCCATGCCTTTGTCTCAACTTAACAGACTGGTCTGACCCATGTGTCCCTGTGTACCTAACACCAAGACGACTGGAACGGCCGGGGACCGGTACGGTACTATTTCTTCGGCCCCTTTGTCTTCCCGCGGAGACTTTCTTCTGTAGATAATACCGATAGAAGCCGCCGCAGGCAAGCGGCGGTCTATGGGTTCTCTGACCGCCCTTGCACAAGCCCACACACACGATGTCACCCGCGGCTTTTTACATCAAAGGCCTTCAGCGTGGCCATTTACCGGCTTGACGGTACGCCCAAACAATAGGATACTATTAATAGACTACTAAACATGTACGATGAGGATAGGGGACGACTTGAGTACGCGAGCCAGCATACAGGCCCTGGAGGACCTCGGGTTCACAAGAGTCGAAGCCGAAGTCTATGTCCATCTGATACACAGCTCGCCGGCCACCGGTTACCAGATCGCAAAGGCGATCAACAGGACGCGCGGCGCGACATACAAGGTCCTGGCAACGCTTGCCTCCAAGGGGGCGGTCGAATCCGACAGCCAGAAAGCAAGCCAGTGGCGTGCGGTCCCACCCGCGGAGTTTCTCAACCAACTAGAGCGGCGTTTCATCCAGGGGAGGCAGCGCGCCACCGACGCTCTCGAGGCCGTCAAGCCGCCTGCCCCGGATTATCACATCTACCAGCTTAGGACCGTGGGACAGGTGTATGAGCGTGCACGCAGCATGCTCACTTCCTGCAAGGAGTTCGCACTGCTCGACGTCTTCCCCTTGGCCCTGGATAAGCTCCGCGAGGATATTGCCCAAACCATAAGACGGGGCATCAAGGTGGCCATAGATGTTTATGCCCCGGACGAGGTCCCGGGGGCACGCATGACTCGGACCTACGCGGGATTCGGCTTTCTCGAGAGGCTCCCTGTCAACTGGATAACCTTGTCGAGCGACGCCGATGAGATGCTGATTGCCGTACTCTCGGAGGATGACAGTCGAGTGCTCCAGGCAACCTGGTCTGCCAACACGTTCCTGGCCCGGGTGTTGTCCTCATACCTCAGACACTCATTCCTGGCCGAGGATTTCATCACCATGATGGAATCAGGGGCGTCGTTTAAGCAGATAAAGTCACGATATAAGTCACACTTTGCGTTCATCAGACCTTTCACATCACCGGGGTATAGCCGGATGAGGAAGGATCTGGGACTCGATTAACATTACCCCCGTACAAGGAACCTCTTCGACCAAGTCGAAATGAAAGGAGGAGGAAATGAAGGTGTTAGTGTCTCTTGCCGCAATCCTCTGTATCTTGGCCGCTCCGGGACCTCCGGCGGGTATGGTCGAGCCCGCGCCCGCATTGGGGGCCGGCAACCCCGGTGAGGTGCGGGCACTTCTTATGGTTTGCGGCTATTACGGCGCCAACTATAACCTTATCCGGGATGTCATGGAGCTCTATGGGTGGGACATAACCACGGTCGGCGTCACCCCCACCGTAAGTCCGTGTTACTATGGGGGACCGATCACCGTCGATACGCTTGTGACCGAGATCGCTGACGTTTCCCAATACGATTTCCTGGCCATAATGCCCTCGCGGATCTCTCAGCCGGGGGGTTCCCATTCGCAGCTGCTCGCAAGCCCTGAGGCGTTGAGCCTCGTGGCCCAGGCGGCCTCCGAGAGCCTGCTTGTCGTTGCGCTTTGCGGTGGAACCAGGGTGCTCGCGGCGGCCGATGTCATTGACGGCGTGACGGTTACCGGGGCTGACGAATACGTTCAGGAGTACCTTGATGCGGGCGCCATCTGGGCCGGCGATACCGGGCTACCGGTGCTGGACGGACGTTTCCTTACCAGCCAGCGGAACCAGATAAACAGCCGGCGCCTTTGCGAGCTCATCCGCACCTACATGGCCGAGAAGCGTGCCGGGACCAAATGACACGGTTTCATAGTGTGACTGAAAGGAGGAACACAATGCTTAAGACACTACTGATCGCGTGCATGGCGGTCCTGGCGGCGGGCACCGCATCTGCCCAGCTCGACACCGTCTGGGTCAACACCTACGGCGGGCCGGCCAACGACGGCTTCCGTTCTGCCATTCCCGTGGGTGACGGTGGGGTGGTTGCAGTCGGGTATACATATTCCTTCGGGGCGGCAGACGTCAACGTCTATGCCGTAAGAACCGGTGCCGACGGTGATACGCTCTGGATGCGGGCCTTCGGCGGAGACGGCATGGACTACGGTTACGACGTGTGCCAATCGGAGGACGGCGGTTATGTGATAACGGGCTTCACCACATCATCCGGTGCGGGGGCAGAGGACGTTTACGTCGTCAAAATAGACTCGACCGGCAACACTCTTTGGTCCCGCACCTACGGCGGGAGTGGGCCCGACGAGGGTTACTCGATATACGCAACCGGTGACGGCCATTACATTGTTTCCGGCCGCACGGACTCCTATGGGTCCGGCTATGACGATGTTTATCTTCTGAAGCTGGACTCTGCCGGTGACACCGTCTGGACCAGAGTCTATGGAGACAGCCTCTACGATTGGGGCCAGAGTGTTTGCGGGACAGGTGATGGGAACTACGGGGTCTGCGGAGCCAAATGGGGGGACAGTGACAACCTTGATATCTATGTGCTCAAGGTTTCGCCCGCTGGCGCCCTCCTATGGGAAAACACGTACGGGGGTACAGGCTCCGTGGATCCCGATATAGGTACGTGGGTCGTGGCTGATGGCGATACCGGACTGGTGGCTTCCGCGTTCCGCGGGATCGAGGGCAGGGATCCCCTCGAGGCCTGTATGCTAAGGGTTGACCTAGCCGGCGGCCAGCTGGCCTATCGGAGAGCCGTCTATTCCTACTACCAGTATGCCAACTCCGTATGCCTGGTGCCGGAGGGTGGTTACCTCCTTTGTGGTTCCGACAAGGTGCCCGATACCCAAAGGAACGACCTTATGTTGCTGAAACGGGTCACGGGCACCGGATGGGCCTGGCAGCAGATAATAGGCGGCCCCGGATCCGACTGGGGAAGCTCCGTGGTCCCGGTCGGCGCAGGCTATTACCTGATCTCGGGTCACACGGAGTCATTCGGAGCAGGTGGCTTCGATGGATGGCTTCTCATGATGAAGGAACCGCTGGCGGGGGCGACGGGGGCCAGGGAGAGCGGCAAGGGTCTGCGCCTCGCGGCGCCGACGCCGAACCCCTCCGGGCCCACGAGCACACTCGAGTATGCGGTACCGGCTGTGATGGATGTGAGAGTCGCGGTCTACGACGTCTCCGGACGAAGAGTTGCCTTGCTCACAGAGGGCAAGCACCAGCCGGGCGATTACACCTGTGTCTGGAGCGGTAGAGACGATGCCGGGCGAGAGGTCGAGCCGGGCATCTACTATGCTCTTCTTGCCGGAGATGCCGGTTCGGCCACAAGGAAGATCGTTATGCTGAGGAAGTAGGCAGGTGTGGCGTATGACCGCTTCGGAGCTTGCGATCCGACCGGAGGCCGGACGGATGCACGCCGGCAGCAGGACGCTGAAAAGCAGGCTTATACGTGCCGGCCTGATTGGCTGCGTCGGCCTCTGGGCCGCCGACATCACATACAAGGCGGCGAATGATATCTCATTCGTGAGCAGGGACAAGTGCATCCTGGTCAGGATCCTTCCCCGACCGGGTTTCCTCGTCTATGAGTACTTCCTGGAGACCATGGCCATCGTCTTCGTCGGGACCTTCATCGCGGTACTGCTAGCCCGGCGATTCACAAAGCTCCGGAGATACCTCCCCGGGAATCCCATAACCGCATTCATCTATGGCTCCCTGATTCCCGTCTGCTCGTGTGCCGCCATACCACTGCTCTCATCCATGCGTGGAAGACTCAGATTCACAACCACGATGTCGCTTGTCCTCGCGGCTCCGGTCCTCAGCCCTTATATAATCGTTCTCTCCTTCAGCGTCCTTGGGCTCAAGTACGGCGTGTTGAGGATCATGTCCTCGTTCATTCTGGTCCTGACCACAACTGCAATCTTGGGCGCCGTCGAGCGGAGGGGCCCCGGACCCGATGCTACAGGGGCCATCGGGGGCTGTATGCGGGACTGCGCGGGGGCCGACGGCGATATCTACCT
>CAZRAU010000114.1:0-9184 GCA_964598025.1 uncultured bacterium | reverse complement strand
TGTAAATGTCATCAGGCAGCTATCCTTCCCCGACCATTGGTTATCCTGATCCCGTCGACATACCGAGCTCCGTCGGCGACCTCTGAAAGAAGATGTGGTGCATCAAGCTTCCGAAACCGGCTCTCTGCCACGGTGAGCACTTTCCAGATCATCGCCGTGGCACTGGCGACCTTCTTGAATCGCTTTGCCGCCCTGGTCCTCAGGCGCACCGATGCAAAGGGCGATTCCACCACATTCGTCGTCCTCAGATGCGTCCAGTGCTCTTTAGGGAAGTGATAGAAGGCCACCATCCGTTCCCAGTCGCGCTTCAGAGTCTCGCAGGCCTTCGGGTAGCCGGCACTGTAGATCCCGACGAACTTATCCCGCAGCCGCTCGCACTCCGCCTGAGTCTCGGCATAGGGAAGTCGACGAAGTAACTCCCCAGCCTGGGGTCTCAGCCGCTTAGGAAGAGAATCCAGAACGTTGGTGATCTTGTGATTCCAGCACCGGCCTTCCTCCGTCTCAGGATAGACCTCCCTAAGCGCCCCCCAAAACCCGAGATGTCCATCACCAACCCCAAACCTCGGGGCCTTAAGCCCTCGGGCCTTCAAACCCCGAAGTACCTCACCCCAAGAATCGATCGATTCCCGATAGCCGCTCTCCAGGGCCAATATCTCCTTACTGCCATCCCGTAGAGCTCCCACGACAACCAACAGGCACGACTTGTCCTTCTCCAGTCCCGCCTTCACATAGATGCCATCTGCCCAGATGTAGACCACTTCCTTATCCGCAAGACTCCGATCACGCCACGCCGAATACTCCACCTCCCACTTGCCTCTCAGCCGCGACATCGTGCTTGCTGAAAGCGGGGCTTCTTCACCAAGAAGTCCCCGAACTGCCAACTCGAAATCGCCAAGGCTTAGCCCGTGAAGGTACAACTTAGGTAGAAGATCGCCTACCTGACGGCTACGACGCTTGAACAACGGCAAGATCCGGCTTACGAACCGACTCTCAAGACCCCGGGCTCGAGGCCGACGAAGTGTCACTGTCCCGCCCGACATCGTCAACTTCCGCGGTCTACCATGGCCGTTGCGGTAGCCTACCGGCGCATCTACCGGCCTGCGTCGTGCGCTCTTCTTACGGCCAAGTAACTCCGTCAACTCCTCGTCCAACAGAGCCTGGACCCACCCCTGGACCCGAATCCTTACCCAATCCTCCAATGCCTCCCATTCCGGACTTGACGAACTCACCCTCCGTGTGATCTCCTTAGACATGGCGGTGGCTCCTTTCTGTTCCCGAGCACCATTGCCCGGGGGTTACAGCGGGAGGGTACACCGCCTGATTCTTTATTTACACACCTTTTGATATTACCTCAACGCCTTCACCAGGAGAGTGCTCATAGTAGATGCTGTGACTCGCATTGGCATAGAAATCGTTTGCATCTCTCCTTCGGTTGAAGATCCCAGTCTAACTAACACACCAAATGTGTCGACCGGAGTGTGAAGTTTCATAACTTTCGCTTGGAATGCTCGGGAGGTGCCTCTTAATGACTATCAGGTCAGTTGGTCTTGTAAGAAGTGACCCGGCTATTATAGCGATGACTGGCTTCCAGTACAAGCAGTTGACACCATTCTTGAATTTAGTTACCATCGTGGAACGAAAAGAGACCCGTTTACATTATTGGATCTTCTAAGATTATGCCGAAAAAGAAGATAACTCGCGAACCCTTTGAGGTCAAGGACTGCGCCCTTGCGGCAGCCGCGACCGGGCACAAGGCTCAGAACCTCAAGGAGCTGCGTGATAGCATCGAGACTGTCATGCCCGGCAGCATCGTCTATCATTTCTGGGCCGGGAAACTGAGGCCCCGTTTCGACGACCCGGAGTTTAACAACGACTTTGCGGCCTGGTCGAGACACGCTCTCCACGACAAGGTCCTTGCCGAGCGGCTCGGGATGATCGATCCCACCTCGTTCGACAGGCTTGAGGAGATGAAGCAGGAGTTGCTCGACATTATCGAGGAGCGCCTCGACGAGAGTGAACACATCCCCTGGACCAGTTCAGATCAGCAGTTTCACTTTATTACCTCGCAGATCGTCGTGTTCAGCTCGCACAGAACGATCATAGACCCAAAAGAGCTGGTGTCCCTCGTTCCGGAGATGACATCGAGCAGTATCTTCTATCACTTCATCGACGCACGCAGACGGACCTTCGGCCACCTTGACGATTTCCGGGCCTGGCTCTACGGATTCGAGGAGAAATACCGGGACCTCTGCGATATCCTCTCAAGCGTCGACCCGTTCTTCTCTACACTGCCTGAGCTACGGCAGCAGCTGTCGTTAATTTTCACCGATTACTTCGGGGAGGAGCGGTAATGATGTCGGCGCTCGACAGGTATTCCGAGATTTGCGGGCCCGACGTGATCGATCAGCTCCGGCAACTGGTCGCCCCACTGAAAGGCGCTAAGGTTATCCACGTCAACTCTACACGAAAGGGCGGCGGCGTGGCCGAGATACTCGCCAAACTCGTCCCCTTGAAAATGGACCTGGGAATAGACGTATCCTGGGAGGTCATCGAGGGGAACGCCGATTTTTTCAGGTGCACGAAGGGATTTCACAACGCCCTTCAGGGCAACAAGGTCGAGATACCTCAGTCGCTCCTTGAAAACTATGAAAACACCAATCGCAAGAATGCCGAAGGCCTCCGTGATAAACTCGAGGAAGCCGATATCGTGTTCATCCACGATCCACAGCCCGCCCCCCTTCTGGAATACTGTCCGAATCGCAGGGGCAAATGGTTCTGGCGCTGTCATATCGACGCAAGCAAGCCATACAGGCCTGTCTGGAAGTATCTTCGCTCCTTCGTCGCAGGCTACGACGCCAGCATATTCTCTCTTGCGGCCTTCGCACAGCCTCTCCCTCATGTTGAATACCTCATTGCTCCGAGCATCGATCCGCTGAGCGAGAAGAACATCGAACTGGACCAGTCCTGGGTCGACTCGGTCGTCTCCAATCTCGGTGTTGACCTGGAGCGTCCCGTGATGACCCAGGTTTCACGCTTCGATATCTTCAAGGATCCCGTCGGTGTAATACGAGCCTATAGACTGACGAAGAAGTTCATTCCGACCCTGCAGCTTATCCTCGCGGGAGGCGAGGCTACGGACGATCCGGAAGCGATGACGGTTCTCGATGAGGTGAGGAGAGCGGCAAACGACGATCCAGATATCCATATCGTGCTCCTTCCGCCAGATGCGCACCGATCGATAAATGCCATTCAGCGCGCTTCAGATATCGTGCTCCAGAAATCCCTTAAGGAGGGATTCGGCCTTACGGTCACCGAAGCTATGTGGAAGGGCAAGCCCGTTATAGGCGGCGATACAGGCGGCATCAGGATCCAGGTTGTCAACCATCAGACGGGGTTTCTCGTAAACACGCCCGAAGGAGCGGCCCTCCGCGCGAGGTATCTTCTCTTCCACAGGGACCTCCTTCAGGAGATGGGAGAGAAAGCGAGGAGTTTTGTCAGGGAAAACTTCCTGCTTACCCGTCATCTGCGCGAATATCTTACTATTATGGTCTCGTTGCTTCACGGCCGCGGAGACAGGATAGAACTTGAGTAGCAAGCGCCCGGGGGAGGGCGCCTCCGACTGATGCAGATACTCACCAAGGGGACTGATCTGACAGCTTTCCTCGAGTCGCTCGAATGCTCCGAAGGAAGGCTGCTGATGCTCGATTACGACGGCACTCTTTCGCCGTACCATATTGAAAGAGATAAAGCGGTACCCTATGCCGGTATCAGGGAGATCCTCGCCGAAGTCCTCTCTGCCACCGACTGCAGGACTGTGATCATAAGCGGCCGGTCGATAAACGATCTCCTCTCCCTTCTCGGTATTGGGAGCGGAATAGAGATCTGGGGATGTCACGGATGGGAGAGGATAAGCCCGACTGGAGACTACGCGGGACCGGATCTTGACGACGATCAGAAGGCCGCCCTCGGCGAAGCGGCGGAATCGGCAACCTCGGAGGGCCTCGGGGAAAGGCTTGAAGTGAAAACCGCCTGCGTGGCCATCCACTGGCGCGGCCTCGGAGAAATTGAGATCGCCGAACTCGTAAGAACCATCGGCCGGAAATGGGAAGTTATAGCAGAGAAAACAAAGATGGAGCTGCACGAGTTCAACGGGGGGATAGAGATGAGGCCTGGGGGAATGGATAAGGGTATGGTGGTTGATCGGCTGCTGTCGGAAAGCGGCGGCCCCGCTGCATACCTTGGCGACGACTTGACGGACGAGGACGCGTTTCGCGCTATTTCAGGCAGAGGGATCGGGATACTTGTCGGCCTCGAATTGAGAGAAACAGCGGCGGATGTCTGGCTCGCTCCTCCCGAAGAACTAATCTGGTTTCTTGAGAGATGGATTGAGAAGTGTGGTAAGGCGCATGAATAGAGATACGAGAAAGCTGATCATCGCTTCGAACAGGCTCCCCTTCGTCCTCGAACGCAAGGGTGACTCATGGAATCTTGTACCTGGTTCAGGGGGGCTGGTGACAGCATTGGCCCCGGTACTCAGAGACCGTGGAGGAGTCTGGATTGGCTGGCCGGGCATTTCGGGGACTGCCGATATCTCGGATCAGCTCGAGTTCGCGTCGAATTCAGCCGGATACGCGATGAAGCCGGTCTATCTGGAAGAAAAGGATGTAAGGCAGTACTATATCGGCCTCTCAAACGAAGTGCTGTGGCCCCTTTTTCACGACCTCCAGTCTTACTGTAATTTCGATCCTTCGTACTGGCAGTCTTATATCGATATTAACGCCAGATTCGCGAAGGTCATCAAGGAGAACGTGGGGACGGAGGATTTCGTCTGGGTGCACGACTACCACCTGATGTGCACGGCCAGCGAACTCAAACGAACAGGGATATCCGTCAACACCGGTTTTTTTCTCCATATCCCCTTCCCGTCTCTGGATATTTACGCGAAGCTACCGTGGCGCAGGGAGATCCTTAATGCAATGCTCCACTACGACATAATCGGATTTCAGACACTCAGGGACAGGCGCAATTTCGCGCAGTGTCTTCGGACCTTCGTCGACGACATCTCCTTTGAGGGAAAGGGCCAGGTACTTACGGCCTCCACCGGAGAAAGGACAATCAGGATAGGGTATTTCCCGATAAGCATCGATTACGGCGAATTTTCCCAGTTGGCCGGTTCGCGGGAAGTGGCCGATGCCGCCTGGTATATCCATGAAGACATACCTGTGGGAAAGATCGTACTGGGTGTAGACCGCCTCGATTACACCAAGGGAATTCCCTACAGACTGAGAGCATTCGAAAAGCTTCTTGAGAAACATCCCGAGCTGCATCGGAAGATCACTCTCGTGCAGATAGTCGTACCCAGCAGGCGTGACATCCCTGTGTATGAGGATCTCAAGATCGAGATAGAACGTATCGTCGGCGAGATCAACGGAAGATTCACCCGCTCAGGATGGGTGCCGATCCATTATATATTCAGGTCCCTCAGCCGCCCCGAGCTGCTCGCCTATTACAGAACAGCCGAGATAGCGCTTATCACGCCACTTAAGGACGGGATGAACCTTGTCGCCAAGGAATTTTGCGCATCGAACACCGAACAGTCGGGAGTCCTAATCCTTAGCGAGTTCGCGGGAGCGGCATCACAGCTGCGCAAGGGAGCAATACTCGTCAATCCATACAACATCGAGGAAGTCTCGGACGCGATCTATGCGGCGTGGAGCCTGGATATCCGTGAACGCCGTGACCGGATGAAGAAACTACAGGGATCGGTGGCCCGAAACGACATATTCTGGTGGGTTAATTCGTTTCTCAACGCATCGATATCGGGCAATCTCGACGATTTTCCGCTTATGGGCTACCTAGAGCCGCACTGATCAGATCAGTTCGTCGTAAACCTCGACCGTCTTCGACACCGACTTATCGAGTGTAAAAAGTTCCGCGTTCCGCATCCACACGGTCAGTACCGACCGCGGGCATGAGTTCCAAGCCCAGTCCCACTGGCACGTCGAAGACGAGGGGATGAGACATGTCTACATCAAACCGCGTACTCGTCAACTCAATGGCAAAATCGAGAGATTCCACAGGTCAGACAGAGAGGAGTTCTATCAGTTGCTGACGCATACCGGCGATGTTGACCTGAACGAGAAACTGGCACGGAGCATTCAATGGAGAAACACCTTACGAGGCGTTGAGATCTATGCTAGAATAGCGTCTGAATTGTCTCGCAGGGTATGCCACATCACAATTGGTACGAGGATCCCGGTGTTTGTTCTGACTAGTGAGGCCACCATATCAGCCGCAGAAGCATTCGCCTTTATTATGCAGGACCTCGGCCGTGCCTCGGTTATCGGCGGGCGGACCCCGGGAATGGCCAATCCGTCGAGGACGTATTCGGTCGGAGGTGCTTTGGAGTTGACGGTGCCGTTTCCGCTGACGCGATATGGGAAGAGTAGAGAGACTTTCGCCGGAGTCGGCGTCAAACCGGGCATACCAGTGTCTGCAGACAAGGCCCTGGACATCGCCTTGGATGAGATCGGTATAACGCTCGAGTCCGAAGAGCTTTGACCGGAGATGACCTGCCCCCAGGACTGAGCGGGTCTGTATCTCGGTCTTTTCGTAGATTGTGCCGACCCGCAGCCGTTTCGGCTGCACTAAGGTGGCTGTAACGGGTATGCTGCTCTCAGCGCCCTCCCCAGTCGGGAGGGCGAGCCCATGGCACAGGGAATTGGCTCCCCGGACAGGGTTTAAACCCACTTACCGTCTTCACCGGTCAGACGATCCGGAGGAGCAGGCTTAAATCTTTGGGACCTGGGCAGATTGACCGGCTCCTGAGCCCCGTGGCTATCCGCGAGTGAAGTTACCGGGCCGGCGGTGAGACTGACCTTGGTGGTGGCCCTCAGAAGGCCGTTCATCGCACGATTGGTGTCAAAGCCTTCACTACTTCAACCTAACCTCTTTGACCCATGAGGTTTTCGGGGAAACTCCGCTTCCGACTACGCTTGACAGCCTGGGGGGGATGTAAGATCAGGCATCTCGGAATGGGGAATGCATTGGCTGTTCCTTCTAGTATCAGACTCTGGTTTCGGCATCTGCTCGAGCCCCTGGCTCGGGGCCTCCTGGCGCTCAAGGTAAGCCCCAACACCCTGACGCTGATTGGTCTAGTGCCCGCACTTGCTGCGGGCTTCGTCTTTGCGAAGGGAATGGTGCGCTTCGGGGGCGTTCTGGGTGGAATATCGCGCCTGTTTGATCTCCTGGCCCGGACCGGCAGGGTTGAGTCCCGTGGTATCGCAGGGGGGCCGCTGTAACAATGGCGGCCCTCCATATTGTGGTCGCGCGTTTTGGCCGCATGTGAGTCTTCGGTATCGGAGTGGCATCGCTCCTCTCTGTTTGACACGGCGGGGGCAGTATGCTATCAAGGAAGGTGGTAGCGAACGGACTCTACACGGTCACCCGTCTCTTGAGGGAGATTGCAATGAATGCTGCAGGTGTCGCCGATCCTGCAAAGGCGGCCGCTTCTCAAACAGCGCAGGGCTTTGACATTGAATCTCACCTGTTTGCCATACTGGGCCCCGCGGCGGCCGTGGTGGCGGGCATAGTGATAGCGCTTTTGCTGGTCCGCGTCTTCAGGATTTGGAGGGAAAAGAAGACCTTTTCCGTTCGAGGCATACCCCCCGAGCTGGAGCTGCTCCGGGGTCCCGTCCTCGCACTCATCCCTGCGGTGTTCGTCGGTGTGGTAATCCGGTTTATCTCTCTGCCCGATGGGCTGATCGGCCTGATCAAGCACATACTGTCCCTATGGATCATAGGCGCCCTGGCCTGGCTGATCGTGAAATTGCTGCACATAGTGCGCAGACTCATAATGAGTCATTATGAGGTGGACGTCAGAGATAACCTGAGAGCCCGGCAGATCCAGACCCAACTCCAGGTCCTGGAGCGTATTGCCATATTCATTGTGGTGGTGATTGCGGCGGCCGTCATGCTCATGACCTTCGATCAGGTAAGGCAGGTGGGCGTGAGCATCCTGGCATCGGCGGGCGTCATAGGAATTGTGGTGGGCTTCGCCGCCCAGCGGAGCCTGGGGAACCTGATTGCCGGGATACAGATTGCCATCACCCAGCCCGTGCGCCTGGACGATGTGGTGGTCGTGGAGGGTGAATGGGGCCGGATCGAGGAAATTACGCTGACCTATGTGGTGGTGAGAATATGGGACCAGAGACGCTTGGTCGTGCCGATCACTTATTTCATAGAGAAACCCTTCGTGAATTGGACCAGGACAACGGCCGAGCTCCTGGGGACCGTCTACCTGTATGCAGACTACACGATACCCGTCGAGCGCGTGAGAGAGGAACTGCACCGCATTCTGGAGGTTTCCGACCTCTGGGACAAGCGCGTTTGGGGGCTACTTGTTACCAATACAACCGAAAGGGCAGTCGAACTCCGCGCTGTCATGAGTACGCAGGATTCCTCTTCCGCCTGGAACCTCCGGTGCCATGTACGTGAGAAGCTCCTCGAGTTCCTACAGAAGAACTTCCCCGACAGCCTGCCCCGGGTGCGCCTGGAGATGGACCGGACAAGAAGCGCTTCTGATTCATCGGGCGAACGCGACCCGGCTTGATAAGTTCGGCAGCGGAATCCTTAACCACCGCCACACCGGCACGAGCTGCGGGAATCCAAAGCCTCAGCCGTTCGAGAGGCTCAGAGGTTATCGATTACTCGTTGCAGCTTGAAGCGCCCCGTGCCGGTGCCTCCTCTGAGCTGTATGCCCCTGCGGGCATGGCCCGTGTCCATCATGCGGATCCGCGCGGTATCAGAAGTTGCTCCTCCATGAGGCGATTCGCGGTATAGCACAGTCGCGCTCCAATGTGAAGCAGAAAAACCTCTGCAATCTCTGATGGAGAGGGCCTCGCTCAGATTGGATTGATTCGGAGCAAGTGTGTCTCGGGAGTCGCTGATCGCGCTCACTGGTATGTCCCGCATGGCTCCCCGGGCAGAACTCGAACTCCGTAGAGAGCGGCCCGGTTCCCAAGGGGAAACAGCACGGGGTCAGATCTTGAGAAGTGAATTCAACTTTCAAGATCTGACCCCGGCCTCTATGTCTTATTCATTCAGGCCGCTAGAAGTTCACTCCCAGGGACACACGGTGTATGCCCTGGAACACGCCGAAATCCGTATATGCGTAATCTACGGC
>CAZRAU010000113.1:0-9245 GCA_964598025.1 uncultured bacterium | reverse complement strand
TCCCTTCCCTAAAACGCCTTCCCGGGCCAGTGCGATCTCCCCAAGGAGAAGTCTCGCCTCGATCTCGGCTTCCGGCCGCTTGGCATCCGCCGGCATGGCGCTTGCAAGCCCAAGCGCCTCGGGGAGATTGCCTTTCGCATAGAGCAGCCTCGCCTTGAGCAGCCTCACTTCCAGGTTGTGATCGTAACTTAAGCCCCTGCCTGTGTAGGAGTCGAGCTCGGCAAGCGTGGAGTCACATCCGCGGAGGTAGCCTACAGCATCAAAGAGCCTGGTCTTACCGAGGAGAGCGTTTACAAGCTGAATCCTGTCGCCGACCTCCTCGCTTATCCGGGAGCCCCGGCTTAGATCGGCCAAGGCCAGGCTGTATTCCCCCCTAAGCCTCAAGGCCGTTCCCCGGCAAGCCAGGATTGTGGCTATCCAGGGCTGGACATCGAGGTCTTCACAAGCCGCAAGGGCCGCCCCATAAAGCGCCAGGGCGCTATCGACTTTGCCCCTCGCCCGGCAGTGCCGCCCCACCTGGCATTCTAAGGATGCAAGCAGCCTGGCATCGTCAAGATCCTGAGCGACCGCAACCGCATCCTCGAGATATGAGGCTGCATCCTCAAGGCGCCCCATGCCCTCCAGGCCGGCGGCGATATGGGCCAGCGATTGGGCCTCACCCACCTTATCGCCTATGGCCTGTCTTAAGGCGAGAGCCGTTGAGTCCATACTGAAAGCCTTCGTGTACTCGCCCGATGAAGCGTAGGCGACCGCCGCCATGTCGGACAGGGTGGAGGCCATGAGGTGCTTGGCCCCGAGCTCCTCCCTTATCTCATAGCTCCGCTCGTAATAGCCCAGGGCCTCCTTGAACCTGCCCTGGAGCTCATAGATCTGGGCGATCTTGTTCAGGGCCGTTGATATACCGAGCTTATCCCCGATCTCCCGCTTTATCTCAAGCGACCGCTCGAAGACGGCAAGGGCGCTATCGGTCTTACCGATTGTTTTATAGACAAGTCCGAGGTTCCCCAGGCTCGCCGCGACTCCCCGCTTATCCCCCAGGTCTTCCTTTACCTTTATGGAGACTTCGAAACAATCAATGGCCTGCTCGAATTCGTTTCTGTGTCTGTGGACGATGCCGATGGCATTCAGGACCGTAGCCTCACCCTCGCGGTTACCGATATCCCGGTAATAGGCGAGCAGGCGATCGAGCTCGGCCAGTGCCGGCTCCAGATCGTTTTGGTGTATGAGCACCTTCGCCAGCTCAAACCGGGCCGGCCCGAACTTGGGATCCAGCTCGATGGCTCGGCTCAAGTGCTCCGCCGCGAGGTCCCACTCGCTTGTGGCCTGGTAGATAAGCCCCAGCTTGTAGTAGCCCTCCGGATCGTCCGGGTAGGCCGCGATAAGGTCGCGGTAGGATTCGATCGCCTGATCCGGGTTGCTTATGAGGTCTGCATGGTTTGCCAGGATGAAGGTCCTGTCAGCAGGTGGGACCCGCTCGGTGAACTCCACCACCTTGTCCACGGCAATCAGGGAAAGACTCTCCGCCTTGGCGTCATAGCCCAGGTTCTTATAAGCCTCGCTCGCTTTGGCATAGGCCATCGCAAAGTCCGGGTCCGCCTCGATGGCAGCCCCGAAAGCCTGGGCCGCTTCAAGAAAGGCCCCCGCATAGGCGTGCTCCAGGCCCTTGCTGAAATCCGATGCCGCCTTCACAGAGCGCGTCCGCTTGAGCCCCACCCCGTCGTTCAGATCCTGGTCGATCTCCGCACGGCTCAAGTTGAAGATCCGCTTGGTCTCGGCACTCAGCCTGTCTATGAGATCGAGCAGGCGGTCTTCGGTATCATCCACAATTGTGGAGCCTATGACCTCCTGGTTTCGGGGGCTCTCGATCTTCATTGTGATTCTTATCTGATCCCCCGCCTTGACGAAGCTCCCCACGGCCACAGCATCCAGATCGGTTGCCTTGGCCAGGAGATCTATGGTCTCGGCTGTCCCCACCTCAGTCCCCACCCCGGCAAGGTCGATCCCGATATCACCGATCACCTGCCGCAGGCGCTCGGGCGTCATCACTCGGAAGAACCTTGATTGGGCAAGATCGGCCGTAAGATTGTCGGGAATGCCCGACGCCATCCAGTCGAGCCCGGCCTCCCCGGTCTTATTCTCAAAGGGGAGCACCGCGAGATATATCCGCTTGGGCTCAACTGCGACCTCAGGCTTCCGGGAGAGCATCACCGCCGCCGTGATCCCCACTGCGATCGCAGCCAGCACGAGCGCCAGCGTGCGCAGACTCACCTGCCGCCGCGGCCTCGCCCGCCGGGCCTCGATATCGGCCAGGACCTCGCCCAGGTCCTGATATCTCTCATCGCGGTTCTTGGCAAGGGCCCTGGCCACTATATCCTCGAGCCACGGTGGAGCGTCCGGCCTTAAGTCCGATATGGGTTTGGGGTCTTCACTGAGGATCGAGTATATGATGGCCTGGTCGTAGGCGCCCCGGAAGGGGAGGGAGCCCGAGAGCATCTGGTAGAGCACCACACCGAGCGACCAGATGTCGGTGCGCCGATCGACCTCGCTCCCTTCGGTCTGCTCCGGGGACATGTAGGCTATAGTCCCCGGCGTGGCGCCCGCGCCCGTGAGGTTTGTCTGGCCGGCCGACTTGGCGATCCCGAAATCCATGATCTTGGCCGTCCCATCGGCCGTCAGCATGATGTTGGCCGGCTTGATGTCGCGATGGATGATGCCCTTATCATGCGCGGCCTTGAGCCCCCGGGCCACCTGGAGCGCAATCTCGAGCGCCTCATCCACCTTGAGCGGGCCCGCTTGGATCCGCTCCGCCAGGCTCTCGCCTTCGACGAGGCCCATGACAAAGAAGGTGTAGCCCTCCGCCTTTCCGATCTCATAGACCGTGCAGATATTGGTATGGTCCAGGGCCGCCGCCGATTGCGCCTCACGGATAAGCCGGGTCTTCTCCTCCTCGCTTCCAAGCGCCCGGGGTGAGAGGAACTTAAGCGCCACCGTGCGGCGAAGCTCGGTGTCCTCGGCTTTATAAACCACCCCCATCCCGCCCTCGCCCAGTTTCCCCATAATCCGGTAATGGGATATCACCGTCCCCGGAGCCAGGGACGCGAAGGGGGGAGGACCCTTGAGGCGCTCTTCAGGGTGTTCTTCCGGGTTAGGTACCATAGACCTCGGCCTCAGCCGGTAAGCGTGACAGGATCACAGCCGATCCTTGGCATAGTACAGCGCAGCCCCCATGAGAAATCAAGCCTTTTCCCCCCGGCGGCCCGGTGCCCCCATGCCATCCTCCAACCAACACCGGCCGACCCCAGGCAGCTCATCACGCTTGTCTTGCCGCGCGGCCGCCCTGCCTTGACTTAGCGCCCTTCCTAATACCCTTCGCCGGCGCATCGAGCCTTGAAATCGCATCTCTCTCGTGGTATGCTTTCTCCGTCTTCCATCTAAGCGTGCAGTAGGAGCTGTCATTTCTTCAATATAGCCAGGGGGTGTTGACAATGAGGTCCATACTTGTGTTAAGCCTGCTTTTCCTCTTCGCCATGTCGTTGCCCGCACAGGCGGACTTTGAGTTCATGGGCAAGATCCCCGCACCCGAACCCGATAGCGGCTGCACCTGTGTCTCCGGCCTCTCGGTCGCCGACGGCAAGCTCTTTGCCACCGTAAGATGCAGCACCGGTTCTTACCTCTACCTGCTCAATCCCCATACCGGCTCGGTGATCTACGAGAAAGAGTATGGCGCCAGCCCACCCGATTGCCCCGGGCAAGATGTGCAGCTCGTATCCGGGGCCTATGAAGGCTTCGGTCACTACTGGGTCGGTGATGAATGTGGTGATTTCATCAATCTGGTCTGGGTCTATGACAGCCTGGCAGTCTATGATAGCTTCATGGTGGACACAGTCGATGTCCCCCACGGCCTATGTTGCGAGGGTGATACCATCTTCACGGTCGATCATGCCAACGCGCGGCTCGCAGCCCTTGACCTTTCCGGCAATGTGCTCGCCGCATACCCCCTTCCCGGCATAACCTCGCCCACCGCGCTTGCCCTGTACCGAAACCACTTCTTCATCCCCAGTGAATCCAATGACAGTCTGATATTCGAAGTCACCAAACAGGCGGCCATAATCGACACCCATTACGTGGAAGGTCTCCCGGGCACCTATCCCCTGAGCGCCACCTTCTATCACGGGTTGCTCTATGTCGGCTCGGAGGCCGACAGCATTCTCATCTTTAAGCCCGTCACCTTTAACACATGGGTCCCCAAAGGCGACACCGTTACGGTGGAGGTCGTGCCGGGGAAGCTCGAAATAACTTTCGACAAGGTGGTGGACTCCTGCTGGGTTACCGTGGATGTGGCCGACAGCCAAGCCTGCCCGCCCCCGGATTCCGTAGTCTTCTTCTCGGATGTCTACGAAATCACAACCTGCGCATCCTTCGAATATGTGGCCCACATCGTTCTAGAGGACAGCACCACGCCACCCGGGCCCGACAGGAAGGTCCGCATGTTCTCAAGACCGGCCGGAGCATGCACCACCTTCAGGGACATCAGCGTGGACTCGCTCGAGATAATCCCCACCTACGCACGCAACTCGCGCATGCAGTCGGAGGATGATGAGTTCTCCACCTTCGCGCTTGCCGTGGACCTGAGGGACCTACAGGACATCATCGAACTTAAGTTTGACTATGCCCGGGAAGCCATGACGGCCAACGAGGATTCCATCCCAGGGTCGGTCTATACCCAGATAGTCGCCCTGCTTGACGAGGCCGAGTCGGAATTCTATGGTGGGGACTCGCCGGCAGCCGCAGCGCTTGTGGACAGCATCGCCGATATCGTCCGCGGGACGCCCGCTATTCCGCACACCTACTACCCGGGGGAGCAGGGCCACAACATAGCAGGCCTCATAATGAGTAGCGCCCACACCCTCTTCTTCAGCCTCATGATCCCCGACATGGCGGGTGTCCCCGGTCAGGTGGAGGACACGGGGCTCAGGCTGGTGCTAAGGCCCAACCCATCCAAAGGAGATGTCACCATCGAGTTCGACTGTCGGGGCGATCACCCCGTCAGTGTTGCCATATATGACGTGGGGGGGAGGCTCGTAAGGAAGTTCCTCGCGGCCAGAGCCTCCGAACGCCGCATGGGCCTCACCTGGCAGGGCGATAACAACGCCGGCCGCCTGGTCTCCGCCGGCGCTTACTTCGTCGTGGTCAAGCAAGGACATCGGACCGGTGTGGGCAAAATCATCCTGCAGCGGTAGCGAGGTGACGCAGAGGTTTACGTGCTGCAAGCACCCGGGGTCCTAGGGATCGAACCAGTCCATCTGGGAGGGCAGTCATGTCTATGAGAGATGGGACCGGCAAGAAGCATAGCCGGGAGATCCAAGCCATCGTAGCCAGAGCTGCCGAGTACCTGTGTAAGGAAAGCCAGTATGGAAGTTGGGGTGATGCCAGGATCACCGCGATGTGCATCGGGGCTTTGAGCAACTGCGGTCTCACCAAGACCCATCCCGGATTCATGTCTTACTGCGCGCGGCAGATGCTCCATTCGGAGGAGTGTATACGAGACGAGGCAGGGCTGTCCCTTAACCTGGATGCCTGGGATACCGCTGTAGCCCTGATCGCGCTCAAGGCGAGCGGAGTCAAGGAACTGAAGCCGAGGATCTCAGATTTTGCCGATTGGCTGCTCGAAGAGTTTTCCGAAGACGGGGACAATATGCACCAGGACCCTTGGGATACCCTCTATGCTGTGTATGCTCTGCAGTGGTCCGGGCTCAAGAGAAGACCGGTGAGGGACCTCATCAAAGAATGCCTCTCGTGGGTATTGGACAAGCGAAATCCGGAAGGCGTTTTCATTTCGTCGCACTATGTGGGTCTGCTGCTGCCTGTGGTGAGCCATTTGCTTACACGTGGGACCCTGGCGCCGCAAACACGGACCTTATACAAGCGAGTGGTGGCAGAGAGCCTGGATTATCTCAAGAAGGAGTTCGTGCGCAATGCGAAGCAAGGCCGGTTATGGTCGAACGAGGCCTGGGGGATTGGGCATATCATGCTCGGGATCGGCTCAACCAGCGAGGGTACTCCGGAGTTCTTTGAGGATATGCGATTCAACAAGTTTCTAATCAAGTGGTGTAACAGTAATTGGGATGCCTCTCTCGGGTGGACCGACCACTATGAAACCGCGATTATGCTGATGGGACTCTCAGAATACTGCATCACAAGGGAGGTATTGATAGCCGGGGGAGGGGATGGAGTCAGGTCGGAGGCGCAAAGGGAAATAGCAGAGTCCGTCCAGTTCAACTTCCGTGAGCCCGAATCGAGACCGATGACGGTGTACCCTGTTTGGAGGCAGACGACCTTTGTGCCGAACCGGAAGTCATGCTGCCTGCTCATGCCTCTCAGCAAGCCCTGGTCGGGCGAAGTGAAGGCCGTAATGCGACGGGTGATGCACAATCTGGGGTTTGATCTGGTTCTCCCCGATGCTCAGCCCGACGGCGAGATTATGGAGAGCATCTGGAGAACCATAAACGAAGCCAGGATCATCATTGCCGATATCACTACCAGGAATCCGAATGTCATGTATGAGATCGGCATCGCCCATACAATAGGAAAGGATGTGATCCTCCTGGCACAGGATCTTGAGCAAGAGAAGATCCCCTTTGACATTCACTCACGACGAATAATACCGTATGATCTCGCTACCGCTCAAAGGGAGCTTGCTCCGCGTCTGCGCGAGACCATAGACAGCATCCTGACAGGTGCGATCTGATACATCGGTCAATGCTCTGAGCCTTTGATTTGATCACCTGAGGAGCGTCACCTGACAGATACCCATGTTCACGCAAATCACCCCCGGCCGCCCTACCGTTTCAGCCCGGTTTTCTGTGATCTCCAGTGAGGGCCGGCAGGATCCGGTCAAGGCCGCTCCTGAGGATATTAGGGGAGGTCTCAGACCTGCGCCCTTGTGCTTTCGTCGATGAGCAAGTGAAGCACTCGAGTACTTTGGCGGCACTCCTTCGGTCTGAAGAGAGAAACCCACGGCTCGCATGGATCGCGATTGTGTTGACAGCTGGCTGGTGATAAGATACTTGGAGAGTGCCGCTTGGTCGGCTTTATCAGATTTTTCGGCTGCCCACAAGGCAACCGACAAGATCAACACTGGTCACAATCAGGCAGCGCGCAATGAGGCCACACCCCAACCAATTCCGCGCACAATCCGTTACGCTCTTGGGTGGCGTACCGACTTGACCGCGTGATCGAATGTGGTCTACAATGCTAGTCCATGCAACTGACATTTCCAGAAAGGACATAGGCCGTCCACGAGTGGGGAACGAGTCGGACTACGATGTTTTTGTAAGCTACCGCCGTGAGGGCGGGTCGGAAACTGCTCGGCTTGTGCGCTTTGCACTCCAATCTCTGGGCTATCGCGTCTTTCTCGACGTCGACGATCTGTCCAAGGGACGCTACGATGAACGCCTTCTCCAGGTCATCGAGAACACCGATCACTTCGTCGTTATACTGTCACAGGGAGTGTTTGATAGGAACTGCGACCCATCAAACTGGCTCTACCGGGAAATCGGACACGCGATTAGGACCAAGAGAAAGATCATCCCAGTGGCGATGCCGGGTTTTGTCTTTCCCACAGCCGAGGAAATTCCCGATGAGTTGAGCGAGCTTAAGCTGCACAATGCTGTTCCCTATCATCATACGTATTTCTCAGCCACGATGAAGAAACTGGCGTCATACCTGGAACCACCTGGCTCCCGGATTGTGAAAGAGAATGCGTCGCCGAAGGACGAAGACACTCACAGACTGCGCGGGCCTGTGGACTTGTCTGACGCTTCACCGGCGACCGCTCAAGCACCAGAGCGAAACCCGTACTTGAATCGAATGATGATTCGCCGACCGGAGGACTTCTTTGGCCGAGCCTCGGAAGTAAGAAAGATCTTCTCCCGATTGAACACTCCGCATCCTACGTGTGTTGCTATCGTCGGTGACCGACTGATCGGCAAATCGTCGTTGCTGAACCACATTCGTATGGAGCCGACGAAGCTGCGCTTCCTGAGTGACCCCGACCGAACGGTGCTCATTCTGATCGATCTCCAAAGAGAAACAAACATGTCACGGGAAGCGTTCTTGGAGATCGTCTTGGACATGATTGCTCAGGAGCAGCCTGAGAGATTCGATCCCCGTCCCTATTCGCGGGACCTGGCCGGAGTGCTTCAGGCGTTCAAGAAACTGAATGAGATGGGCCTGCGCCTAGTCATCATGCTCGACGAGTTTGAAGTCATCGCGTCGAATGCAGCTTTTGGGCCCGAATTCTATTCCTTCATGCGTTACGCGGCAAACGACTGTAATCTTTCCTTCATAACATCGTCAGCGGTGGGTTTGGAGGACCTTACGTCGCAGCAGGGGGATACCGACGATTCCCCGATGTACAACATGTTCTCAAATCTGCCGCTCCGGGGGCTGGAAAAGGACGAGGCGGCAGCCTTGATCGCCATCCCGTCTGAACGGGCGGGGTTCCCTTTGGAGCCCTACACCGAAGACATCCTGAATGTGTCGGGACGGTTTCCTTTCTTCATCCAGTTGGCGTGTTCACACGTCTTCGACCATTTGAGTCAGAACCCTGGCCGGGACCGGCCCGACTTCAATGAGATCTGGAACCAGTTCTATCAGGATGCCAGGCACACCTACCGGGGTTTGTGGAGCCGAATGGATGCCGCTTCACAGAACACGCTGGTTCGGATCGCCTCGGGCAAGCGGCCGTTGGGCAAGTATCGATATGTCGAGGAACATCTGCTTCGCCAGGATTATCTGAATGAAGGTGAGCATGGGATAGTGCTCTTTTCGAGCGCCTTCAGGGATTTCCTGCTCCGGGAAATCCTCCCCGAGCGCCGCACGTCAGTCTTCAGGCGACTGCTCGGTGGGCGGTGATCCAACTGCGCCAGGAGTACGGCCGATAGAGCCAGGGTGGCGAGCCAACTGACGTTACCCCTCGGCAGTACGATCTGTCTTCTCACGAATAGAACCCTTTTTCCCTCGGGCAGAGTCGTGGTCTTCCGTCTCTGCACTCAGATCGGCCCCTTTCGCGCGGTGATTCTTCCGCTGGGGTTCTCCTAAAGGGAGTGACACTTCGACCGTCGAGGCTAGTAACGTCCCAAGACGACGGAGTTTCTGCGCCCTGAGAGCGTCGCCACCGTCTTCAAATCCTTTGATCATACTACGAACGGTCCTGAGCAGTTTCTCATCAACCAGGGCAGGCA
>CAZRAU010000112.1:0-9756 GCA_964598025.1 uncultured bacterium | reverse complement strand
ATATGGGGGTGGCGCTGCGGAGGTGGGCGGCGGATAGGGCAGCTTCCAGGAGGCGGGTATGTATTGGCTGCTTACACGGAGTCATACGGTGCGGGTGGCGCGGACGCCTGGCTGCTCAAGCTGGACGCTGCGGGGGACACGGTCTGGACACGGACTTACGGCGGGGGGGATGAGGATTATTTGGGCGATGTCGCACTGCTTTCCAACGGCGACTATCTGTTTGTAGGCTCCTCCTATTCCTTCGGAACGCTGGCCGATGTGCTCGTCATCAGGACGGACGAGGGCGGCGATCCCGTGTGGACGGAAACCCATGGAGGTTCAGGCTACCAATGGGGGGAGGCGGTCTGCGTGACGACGGACGGCGATTACGTGATCGCGGGGACTAGTTCGGGCGGCGGGTTTTCCGATGTGTACATCGTCAGGGTCGACAGCTCAGGCGACATGGTCTGGGAGCAGACCTACGGGGGACCTTACGAGGATTGCGCTGCCGACATCTGCCAGACCCAAGATGGTGGCTTCATGATAGTGGGCACGACCAATTCAAACGGTGCGCCCTGGAGCGATATGTATGTAATTAAGACCGACGCCAATGGAGACAGCGTGTGGACGGCGACTTTCGGCTCCAGTGGCTGGGACGGGTGGGCTTCAATCTGCAGGACCTTTGACGATTACTATGTGGTGGCCGGTTACTATCAGGACGCGACCGCCGACGTCTTCCTCGTGAATCTGGATACAGACGGTAATGCCATCTGCAGTAACGTGGTTTACGGGCCGGACCATGAAGAGGCGCGCTCCATATGCGAGACCAGCAACGCCGGGTTCATCGTGGCCGGTTCCAGTGACGCCGGCGCAAACCAATAGGCATTCCTCTCCCGGACCTCGGGCGCTTGCCCGCTGGTCAAGGGCGCATCCGAAATACCCTCCGACCAGGGCAAGCAGGTAAGGTTGTCATGGTACCAGTCGTGGTTCGATGAGGCATCAACGTCGTACACAATCACGTCCTACAGCGTCTGGAGGAAAATCGGTTTTTCGCTTCCAGCTTCCGAGGCGCCGCAGGTCGATGCGACATACGGTTCCGGGCGGCCGGGCTACCCACCGGGTGACTGGGACTATGTGACCACAGTGCCGGCGCGTGGTGAGTTTGAATACAACTGCGTGGTCCCTACGCTCTGCGACTCCACGTCGGAGGGCCAGTGCATGTCGTACTTCTTCGTGTCGGCCGAGACGGCCGCGCCGCTGGTGTATTTCGATTCACCGGTTGACAGCGGCTACTCGGTGGACAACCTTGCGCCGTCGCCGCCGGAGGGGCTCCACATGGAGTCGGCGGCGGATCTGGTGTGGGAGGAGGCGCCGGAGGAGGACTTCGATTACTTCACGGCGTACGGCTCGGATGACGGTGACTTCGGGACCTCGGTGCTGATCGGCTACACCGCCGATCTGGTGATGGATGTCTCGGGCGATGTCTACACCTACCACCATGTGACGGCGACGGACTTCTCCGGCAATGAAGGCGAGCCGACGACGGCGCCCAACACATATGCCGGTGTGCCGGGAGGCGTGATGCCCGGGGCGTATGCCCTCGTGCAGAACAGGCCCAATCCGTTCGATGCGGGGACCACCATCGCCTTTGACATGCCGCGCGCGGGCGAGGTGAGGATCGAAGTGCTCGATGTAAGCGGCAGGGTGGTGTGCACGCTCCTGAGCGGGTCGAGTCCCAGGGGCAGGCACAGTGTGGAGTGGGATGGCAGGGATGCAGCGGGCAGCCAGGCGAGCCCGGGCATCTACTTCGTCCGCATGCTGACGGGCGAGTTCACGGCCACGCGCAAGATGATGTTATTGCAGTAGCCGGGGGATGGGATGGCCTGGGGCGCTTTGCCCCTCGCAATCCGATAGCCTTAACAGCGATCTTGTCGCGCAGCCCGGGATTTCCGTCGGCCACAGAGAGCCTACGCTACAAAAACGGCACAACAGGCTTCTTTGATTTTAGGTTGACTTAACTTGGGTGGTTCACTACACTTTTTACAACCGATCTCCGCTTGGGAGATTGCTCAAGTTTCCTCTTAGATCCACTCCTTCAGAGAAGGAAGCGTACTGAGGGCTAAGCATGGACGGCAACGCCGGAAGTATCGAAGTCATCTGCGGCAGCATGTTCAGCGGCAAGAGCGAGGAGCTGATCCGGCGGATGCGCCGGGCGATGATCGCCAAACAGAAAGTCCAAGCCTTCAAGCCCGAGATGGACAGCAGGTTCAGCCCCGATGATATAGTCTCCCATGATGATAGAAGGATAGAGTGCAGGAAGGTGAGAAGTGCCGAGGACATCCTCCCGCTTGTAGATGAGGATACCAAGGTGATCGGCATAGACGAGGCGCAATTCCTCGGTGACGGCCTTGTGGAAGTCTGCGAGCGACTGGCCGGTGACGGCAAGCGCGTTGTAGTCGCGGGTCTCGATCAGGACTACAGAGGCAAGCCTTTTGAGCCGATCCCGCAGCTTCTTGCCCTCGCAGAAAGCATAACCAAGACGATGGCGGTCTGCATGAAGTGTGGCGCAGCCGCGAACAAGACACAGCGACTGATCAACAGTGATGAGAGGATAGTCGTGGGTGCAGGCGAAGCCTACGAACCCAGATGCCGGAGATGTTTCAGACCCCCGCAGTCCGGCTAGGCCCCGTTCAGTGAACCACCCACGGGCCGCTGTGGGCTCAGGCATCCCGCGACGGTTTTTCGAGATGTCGGTCCGGGAAAACCTTGAAAGCGTGAGAGAGAGGATCGAGCGGGCTTGCCTGCGCACCGGGCGCAGCCCCGATGAGATCACGCTGGTCGCGGTCACGAAGACGGTGGGGCCGGATCGCATCCAGGAAGCCGTTGATGCCGGAGTCAGGGTGCTGGGTGAAAACCGGGTCCAGGAAGCGGAGGCCAAGATCGGCGCAGTGCGGGGAGAGGTCGCTTGGCATATGGTCGGGCACCTTCAGCGCAACAAAGTCCGCAAGGCCGTCGGGATGTTCGATGTGATCCAGTCGGTGGATTCCCTGCGGCTTGCCGAGGAAGTGGACAGGAGAGGCGAGGAGGCGGGACGCGTGGTGGACATGATGGTCGAAGTCAATACCTCAGGAGAGGAAACCAAGCACGGGGTCTCCCCGGAGGATGCCGTCGATTTGACAGGGAAGATCTCGGAGCTTCCACATTCAGGCATAAAGGGCCTCATGACCATTGGGGCTTTCACGGACGATGAGAGGGTCGTAAGAGCGTGTTTCAGGACCCTGCGCGGCCTTGCTGAGGACGTGCGCCGGGCTGGAATCCCCGATGTGGAGATGCGGTATCTTTCCATGGGGATGACTTCGGACTTTGAGCCGGCTATCGAAGAGGGTTCCAATATGGTGAGGATCGGTACTGCCATATTCGGGCCCCGGTAGGCCGAACAGGTAACTGGAGGAAGGGGGCGAATAACATTGAGTATCAGCCCGCTGGATGTCAGGAATCAGATCTTCAAGAAGAAGTTCAGAGGGTACGATGCCGACGAGGTGAAGATATTCCTCGACGCCGTGGCCGATCGCATGGAAGAGATGATCAAGGACAAGGAGAACCTGGAGAGGGAAAGCACCGCGCTTCGTGAGCGCTCAAACACGTTCGCGGAGCTGGAGACCGCTCTCAGGGAGGCCATGGTCACGGCACAGAAGATCTGTGATGAGGCGAAGGTGAATGCTCAGAAGGAGGCCGACAACATCATTCGCCAGGCCGATATCGATGCCCAGGTCAGGGTCGCCGAGGCCGCGGGAAAGGTGGAGGGCATAGTCAGGGCTCATCAGGATACCAGAGCTCAGACTATGGCTTTTATCGCCAAGATGAGGAGTCTGCTGGAGGGCCAACTCAGCTTCCTTGGCAGCGTCGAGAGCGAAGTCAGATCCGAGAATAACATCAGAGATAAGGGGGTCGAGGTCCAGGAAGGCGTGAGATCCTGATACGCCTCCGGCCGTGAGACCTCCAGTCAGATCGCAGATGGAGGTTCAGATTTATAATGTCTAGAAAGAAACAGGCGGAAGAAGCCGGCGAAGGGGCCGGGATGGAGTCCTTCATCACGGTGCGTGTGTCTCCCAAGTCCCAGAAAGGGTTTGTAGTAGGCTGGATGGATGACGGCGCGCTCAAGGTCAAGGTACTCTCGGCGCCGGAAGGCGGAAGAGCCAACATTGAGCTCTTGCGTGTAGTCGCCGAAGAGCTGAAGATTCCGGTAAGACACGTTAGCATAGAAAGCGGCAGCGGCTCGACCACCAAGACCCTGAAAATACTGGGCCTTGAGGAAGAGGAAGTCAGAAGGAGGCTTGACAGATGACCGACCTGAAGAGACGGATTGGCGAAGCCCGCAAGTACATAAGGACCAAGACCTCCACCAAACCCGATGTGGCGATTATCCTCGGGACAGGACTCGGCGGCCTGGCGGGGGAGATCAAGCGGGCTGTTCGCATCCCCTACAGTGAGATCCCGCATTTTCCCGTCTCCTCCGTTCTGGGTCATTCGGGTGAGTTGGTTCTGGGACAGCTCTCGGGCAAGAAAGTCGTCGCCATGAACGGGCGCGTCCATTACTACGAAGGCTACTCGATGCAGGAAGTCACCTTCCCCACCCGCGTCATGAGATTCCTGGGGGCCGGGACCCTGATTGTCTCGAACGCCGTGGGGGGCATGAACAAGTTCTACCGAAAGGGTGACATCGCAATCATATCGGATCACATAAACCTGATGGGCGATAATCCGCTGATGGGGCCCAACGATGACTCGATCGGCACCAGGTTCCCCGACATGTCGGAACCCTATAGCAGGAAGCTGATGGACCTGGCAGAGAAGGTGGCCCTGGAGAACAGGATCAAGGTGCACAGGAGTGTTTTTGTCGGTGTGGCCGGTCCCAACTTGGAGACCGCGGCCGAGTACAGGTTCCTCGGCGGCATCGGGGCCGACACCGTCGGCATGTCCACGGTACCCGAGGTGCTGGTGGCCGTACACATGAAGATGAAGGTGCTGGGCTTCTCCGTCATTACGGACATGTGTTTGCCCGATGCGCTCAAGCCTGCCGACCACATAGAGATCATGAAAGCAGCCCAGAGAGCAGAGCCCAACCTTACCAAGCTTGTGAAAGAGGTGCTTCGCAGCCTATGAAGACCGACGAGCCCGTATTCGAGAGGGCGCCTTCGAAGGTGGTGGCCCCGGAGGCCGAGGAGCGAATCCTCGCCTTCTGGGAGAAGGACGGCATCTTCGACAAGAGCATCTCACAACGCCCCGAGTCCAGACGATTCGTTTTCTACGAAGGTCCGCCCACAGCCAACGGCAGGCCCGGTGTGCATCATGGTATCACCAGGGCGGTGAAGGATCTCATCTGCCGCTATAAGGCCATGAAGGGTTACCGCGTCGTGCGCAAGGCCGGATGGGATACCCACGGACTTCCCGTAGAGATAGAGGTCGAGAAGCAGCTCAAGATCCAGAACAAGGACCAGATCGAGGAATACGGGATAGAGGCCTTCAACCGCAAGTGCAAAGATAGTGTGTTCAAGTATCAGCAGGAGTGGGTGGCATTCACCAGGCGGATCGGTTTCTGGCTCGACCTCGATCACCCGTATGTCACCTGCACCAACGACTACATAGAATCCATATGGCACATCCTGAGAAAGATGTGGGATGCCGGCCTCATCTACCGGGGACACAAGGTGCTCCCATACTGTGCGCGCTGCGGCACCACGCTTTCGAGCCATGAAGTGTCCCAGGGTTACCAAGACAAGCAAGACCCTTCCATATATGTGAGGCTCAGACTGAAGGAGCAGCCGGATACCGCCCTTCTGGTGTGGACCACCACGCCGTGGACTCTGATCTCCAACATCGCCGTCGCGGTCCATCCGGATCTGGCGTACCTCAAGGTGAGGTTCCGGGATGAGACCCTTATCATTGCCGCCGACCGGGCGCAGGCGGTCCTTGGAGACGGCTTCGAGGTGCTCGAGACCATGAAGGGGACCGACCTGGACGGTCTGCATTATGAACCGCCGTTCACGTTCCTGGAGCCCGAGGGGCGTGCCCACCTTGTGGTGACCGCCGGTTTCGTCACCGCTGAGGATGGCACCGGCCTTGTTCACACCGCGCCCGCCTTCGGCGAGGATGATTACAACCTCGCCCGCGAGAAGGATCTGGCCTTTGTGAACCCCGTGGGGGACGACGGCGCGTTCTCCGAGGAGGTCCCGCCCTATGCGGGCAAGTTCGTGATCGACGCGAACGCTGAGATCATGGACGACCTCGATGCAAGGGGCATCCTCTTTGAGGCCGGCACCATAACGCACACCTATCCTTTCTGCTGGAGGTGCGACGCGCCGCTCATCTACTACGCCCATCCTTCCTGGTTCGTCAAGACCACGGACTTCAAGGACGAGATGATCCGGATCAACGAGGGCATAAACTGGTATCCCCCCGAGTACGGCAGCAACCGGTTCGGCCGGTGGCTCGAGAACAATGTGGACTGGGCCCTGAGCCGCGAGCGCTACTGGGGGACGCCGCTCAATATCTGGATCTGCGAATCCTGCGGCAGGGAGCACTCGGTGGGGAGCATCGAGGAGCTTCGTTCGCTTGCGGTCGAGATGGCCGGCGAAGTGGACCTTCATCGCCCATGGATTGACGGCGTGATCTTGAAATGCGAAGCCTGTGGGGGCAGGATGAGGCGGACCCCCGAAGTCATAGATTGCTGGTTCGATACCGGAGGCATGCCGTACGCGCAGTACCATTATCCTTTTGAGAACAAGGAGACCTTCGAGGCCCAGTTCCCCGCCGACTTCATATGTGAGGCGGTGGACCAGACCAGGGGCTGGTTCTATTCGCTTCTGGCCATCTCCACCTTCATGTCGCACCAGGCGAGCTTCAAAAACGTGATGGTGGCCGAGCTGACGCTCGATGAGACCGGCCAGAAGATGAGCAAGTCCAGGGGAAATGCAGTGGAGCCGGCGGAGTTGATCGCGCTGGCCGGCGCCGACCCGCTGAGGTGGTATCTCTACGTGTCTTCGCCCATCTGGCTGCCCAAGAAGTTCAGCGTCGACACCGTGATGGACGTCGCCCGAAAGGTGCTGGGAACCCTGAGGAACGTACACTCCTTCTTCACCCTCTATGCAAACATCGACTGTTTCGATCCGCGCGTGCATCACGTCCCCGCGGCCGAGCGCCCGCTCATGGACAGGTGGCTTGTCTCGAGACTGAATTCTCTGATCACATATGTGGACAGCGAGCTTTCCCGGTATGAGGTCACCCGTGCGGCACGGGCGATTCAGGATTTCATCATAGACGATCTTTCCAACTGGTATGTAAGACGGTCGCGGAGGAGATACTGGCGGCATGAGATGACCCCGGACAAGATCTCCGCATATGCCACGCTCCATGAGGCGCTCGTGGCTCTTTCCAAGCTCGCCGCTCCTTTTCTCCCCTTCGTCTCCGAGGAGATCTATCGAAGCCTGGCCTTCCCCGTGGCCGCCGCCGGCCCCGCCAGCGTGCATCTCTGTGACTATCCTGCCGGCGACCCGGCCCTGGTGGACAGGGACCTGGAGGCCGGAATGGACATGGTGATGCGGTGGGTGAGCCTCGTCAGGGCCGCCCGCAACAGGTCCAGGATAAAGGTCAAGCAGCCGCTTGCAGGTGTGAGGCTCGGGCGGAGGGACGGGGTGCCGCAGGCGGTGCTCGAGCCGCTGCTTGAGCATCTCAAGGAAGAGGTGAACGTGAAAGAGGTGGTCTTTGAAGACGATCTCTCGGGGTTTGTGACCTATGAGGTGATTCCGCGCTTCGATCTCCTGGGGCCCCGGTTGGGAGACCGGGTGAAGGCGCTCAAAGGGGTTCTGGGCCGCCTGGACGCCGGTGTGGTTCAGGTCCTGGAGGGTGGAGCCCCGATCAAGGTCGACCTGGAAGGCGAGGAGACAGAGATCAAACCCGAAGAGGTGACCATAAGAAAATCCGAAAAAGAGGGGTATCTCTTTGAGAGTGACGGCGCAGGTTCCATAGTGCTGGATACCACCATAACGCCGGAACTCCTGCGGGAGGGGCGGGCCCGCGAGATCGTCAGCGGCATACAGAACCTCAGGAAGCAGTCCGGGTTTGATGTCACGGACAACATAAGGATCCACATCGTCGGGGACGAACTCACGGCCCGGGCGATTGAGACCTTCGGCGAACACATAAAGGCAGAGACTCTGGCTCTCTCCATCGATCCGATCCTGCCCGCCGGCAAGGCGCATCTCGATCTGGCGATGGGGGATGAGAGGGCAAGAGTGGTACTGGAAAGGGTGCGGAGGACCGAGAGTTGAACGACCAGGAAATCCAATACTACAGAAAGCGTCTTATGGAGGAGCGCAAGAAGGTGATGGACGAGCTCGAGTGGGTGGAGGACAACTACATCGGAAGTTCCCAACGGGACTCCAGTGGTGAAGTCTCCGGTCAGGCCACCCACCCTGCGGACATGGGGACGGACTCCATCGAGAGGGACAAGGCCTACATTATCGGTGATACCAGGGGCGAGGCTCTTGAGGATATCGACGAAGCCCTGGATAAACTCGGCAAGGACACCTTCGGGATGTGCGAGTCCTGCGGGCGGGCCATAGTCAAAGAGCGCCTGGAGGCGGTTCCCCAGGCCAAGCTCTGCCTCAAGTGCAAGACCGAAGAGGAAACGGCCGGAGGAGCATCAAGGTAGTGCTATCGGTTTGGATCGCAGTGGCCACGATTGTGGCCGATCAGATCGTCAAGAACGCGGTCGTCGGCAGGATCGCTCTCTACGGGCGCGTGCCTGTGTTGGGCAGCGTGCTGAAGCTCACCAACATAAGGAACTCCGGGGCCGTTTTCGGCGTCATGAGAGGTGCCGGTTCCTACTTCACGTTCTTCTCGGTTGTAGCCGCCGGTGTGCTTCTGGTCGTGCTTTTCTTCGCACGCAAGTCCTCCGTTCTCGTCAAGATCTCGCTGGGAATGGTCCTGGGCGGGGCATTGGGCAATCTTATAGATAGATTGCGGTTCGGTGCCGTGGTAGACTTCATCGATATAGGATTCGGTGACGCCGCGCGTTGGCCTTGTTTTAACATCGCGGATGCGGCTATCACGGTGGGTGTCATACTTCTGATCGGTAATGCTCTTAGGATGTCCGGTGCCGAGACTTCCAATGAGGGAGATGAGATTGACAATCGCGAGCGGGACTACGGAGAGGATCGACAGGTATCTGAGCGAGGATAAGGGCATAGCAACCCGGGCCCAGGTCCAGAGGCTTCTCCGTGCGGGAAGCATTCTGGTGGACGGGCGGCAGGTGAAGCCCAGCTACCGGACGCACGGGGGGGAGCATGTGGTCGTCACCATACCCGACCCCGAACCTTCCAGGATGGTCGCGCAGCGGATCCCTCTTGACATAGTCTATGAAGACCGTCATCTGCTGGTTGTCGACAAACCTCCGGGTATGGTCGTGCATCCCGGCAGCGGAGTGAGGGAGGGCACGCTTGCCAATGCGCTGTTGGCTTACTGCAAGGACCTCTCAGGCATTGGGGGCGTCGTAAGGCCCGGCATAGTCCACAGACTGGACAAGGACACTTCGGGGCTTATGGTGGTGGCGAAGGACGATCGGACCCATCTCGCCTTAAGCGAGGCCCTCAAGGCCCGCGAGGTCAAGCGTACCTACGAGGCGGTGGTCTGGGGGATTCCGGTGGAGGCACGGACGATTGAGACCTTGATAGGAAGGAGTCTTCGTGACAGAAAGAAGATGGCGGTGCTGAAACGGAC
>CAZRAU010000111.1:0-9991 GCA_964598025.1 uncultured bacterium | reverse complement strand
AGGGATTTCGTGGCCGAAGTACAAGAACAATCTCACCAGCTCAGGTGATTCTTCCACGCGGAAGCGGTTATAGAGCTCCATTTCGGGATCGAAACGCAGTTGTCCCTGATCGCGCCAGTATGATTCTTCGGCGAGGAGCCGTCCGTGCCGGTAGTAATAGAAGGTTCCGTCACGGACAGGGAAAAAGAGCAAGAAGTGCCTCCGGCGTCTCTCGTGGAAGATGAACACCTCTGCTTCCGCGTTCCGCTCCGCAACCGTTTTGGCTCTCGCGAGAGCTTCTTCATCTGCTCTGTGCGCATTGCCGCTGGCATCATGATAGAGGTAGCCACCATCGCCGTGGATGATACAAACGATTGAGTAGCGTGGCAGGGGCGCACTCTCCTCCGCAAGCGGGGGCGCACGGTGAGCAGGACGGATTGAGCCACACGAAGACATGAACAATGCGAGCGCCACCCACGCTATGCCCCACAAGGGCATCGAGTAGGCGTGCGTGGCGCCCGTCAAGAATCGGTTGTGCCTACTTCGCATACCGAAAGCCGACAATGCTCGCTCTATGCCGAGACTACAAGAGTAAGATCACAATAATAATGATCAAGAGCAGTACGACCACACTGATGGTTATCGTCCGGCCGGCCTGCTCCATATCCTGGACGACGAAATCAGAGAAGGCATTCAGCTGCCCATCGGGCACACGATCGTAGCCACCCGTACCGGCGAGCTCGTTCTGTCTCTCTTGAAGGATAGCTTTGTACCGATCAATCCCGGCGCGATCCTCGTCCGAAACCAGCGGTGAGCTTTCGACCCTGTTCAACGCCTTCAACATGTTTTCAAGTCGCTCGCCGAGGATTGCGCGCTTCTGCGACGGATCGGCCGTTGCCTTCACTTTGCATGCGGTGTCGTTGAAGTAACTTTGAAGATTGTCTTGTCCTACCGCAACTCCCGCATAGACCAGGACACACATCATAACGGTGGCTAGTAACGCTGTTCGTTTTAACATATCTGCTGCGCCCCTTTCGTGGTGTAATGCACGGCGTGATACAGGATCAATCAGTCCCCTAGACCGCAACAACGCTTCTACCCTCCTTTCAGAATGTTGTCAAGTTTGGGTGCCCACAAAAACTCCATTTCCTTAACCTATGCCCCAGAGAATCCATCGGCCAAGATCGCCAATACCGCCGTTCATACCGTGGACCTTGATTCTGATCGGTTTAGCCCTCGGTCTGTTCCTTGGCGACTTCCTTCAGCTTGGCGTTCGCATAGATTGCAACTTCGACACGGCGATTGAGCTGCTGGCCATCATTGGTCTCGTTGCTCGCAATGGGCTGGGTCTCCCCGAATCCCGTTATCGTGAAGCGCGTCCGGCTCACGCCCAGGTTTTCCAGGTAGTTCGCGACCGACTCCGCCCGCTGGCGTGACAACGTCATGTTGTAATCCTCCGAGCCGGTAGCATCGGTATGCCCCGCGATGAAGATATCGGTGTCCTCGTACTTCTTTAGAGCTTCAGCAAACCTCCTGATCTGTTCCTGGCTTGCAGGCCTCAAAGTGGATTTGTCAAAATCAAACAGAATCCCTGAATCGAAGGTGACTTTGATGCCTTCACCAATGCGCTCGACTCTCGCGTTCTCGAGTTCCTTTTGCAGTTCGGCCGCCTGCTTGTCCATGTAATCGCCGATGTATGCACCGGCGACGCCACCAACCGCGGCACCGATAATGGCGCCGGCCGCAGTGTTGCCTGCCTTATTTCCAATAGCACCGCCGATTGCGCCCCCCGCACCGGCACCTATGGCCGCCCCCTTCTGCGCTCGGGTCCAGCCGCAGCTGAGACTCCCAAGCATCAACAAACCTACCAAACTGAATATGACAAACCTCTTCATGACGACCTCCTCACGTTTGTCGGTACCTCACCCAATTACCATCACCCGACTGGATTCCAGACCAGGTGATAACTCGTCTCTCTACTTTCCTCTGCCTAACAGGAAATACAGGATCATCCCGACCACTGGCAGCACGATGATTAAGATGATCCACAGAGCCTTCTTGCCTGTCTCCATGGGCCTCTTGAGGCAGTCCAAGATCGCGATGATATCCAGCACCAGAACGACAAGAGCGATTATTAGATGCATGTCCGCTCCGTTTTCTCCTTTCGTATCCTCGCCGCCGATCCTAATCCTATGCTCAGCAGCCCACTGCCACCTGACGTACCTGCGCAAGGATCCTCGGGAGTAAGTGAGTTCATTTCACCACGATCTTTATCAACGTCCCAGTGGTCAGATTGTCCTCCAGCTGCATACCATTCAAGACGGCCAAATTCTCAAGTTCGCTCTCCGGCGTACCAAATTGCTTCAAAACCGTTCTCAGACTGCCGGCCTTGGTGAGGGTTTTGACAGCGAGCCTCTCGGGTTGCACGTTGATCTTGGACGGGTCGTCCAGATTCTTGAACCCGCCAAATGTTCTGGAAAACGTCGGCGAGTACTGTGAGAACGCGGTTCGTCCGGTCAGCCCATGAAGAGCATAAATGGATCCGCCTTTGGCAATGAAGTAAGACATGGCCTGAAGTGTGTCTTGCTCGGACACCAGCCGCGAAACAACCTTTTCGGCTTGAAGTCCGTTGACAACCAGGTGTTCCCTCGACTGCACGGCGGCATTGGCGTCTTGCACAAACCGATCTGCCGCCTGAGAGACAGACCGGGAATCGTCCAGCATAAGCAGAATCACGGCGTCCTGTTTGTCCGAAAGGATCCGGACCTGCGCAGGCGTGTTGGTAACCTGCCAGCCGCTTGGAACCGGAAAGGTGAATTTCATAGTCGGATGGTAAAACGCATTGCCCTCCACGTATCCCTGCCGCGGGTCGTCACCATATATGATTCCGTCAACCATTTTCAGATAATCGTTACGATTGACCGCATACTGGGTACGATCAAGTCTCCGGTGCCATTCCTCGGTCGCATTGTTTACAGCCGCAATCCGGTTCTCCGGATCGGGATGCGTTGAGAACCAATCCGGCAAGGCATCGTTGCCTCCCGGATTGACTCTCTCCAAGGTCTGGAAAAACGAAGCCATCCGATGGGTGTCATAACCCGACTTGCTGCCGTATTCGACTCCGAGGTCGTCTGCCTGACGCTCGTTGTCGCGGCTGAATTTGAGAAACAGCATGCCTGCGCCGAACTGGGCCAGACCGGCGTACTTTCTGAAATCCTCCGAAAGAATCATGCCCACCCCGAGTCCGAGCTGGGTGAGCTGCATTCGGCTAATCTGCTGGGCTATATGTCTGGCACTCACATGGCCGAGTTCGTGTCCGATCACCCCGGCCAGCTCGGCCTCGTCGTTAAGGTAAGCCATAATGCCACGTGTCACGTAGACGTATCCGCCGGGCCCGGCAAACGCGTTGATGACCGGCGTGTCCAGCATCTGGAAATGGTATTCGAGATTCGGCCGCTGTGTCACCTTCGACATGTCTTGACCGATCCGGTCGACGTAATTCGTCAACGCCGAACTCTCATAGATGCCGTAGGTCTGACCAATCTGCTGATCCGCCTGCTTTCCAAGGGCGATTTCGTCGCTTTCCGTAACCAGCATTAACTCCCTCTTGCCGCTCACCGGATTGAGGGCACACGAGAGCGGGATCAGAAAGAATATGAGAATTGTTGCGACGGTGGAAACGAGTTTGCGTCTGACCATTCTGTGTCCTCCCTTCTCCGGATGAAAGGATGCGGGCTAGGAACTGCGCTTGCCGACCACCAGAAGTGCGACGCCGCCGATCAGCACAACCACACCGACGACTGCCGGGACCGTAATGCTCTTATGCTCCGTGGCGGTAACGGTCATATCACCCATCTTGAGGACCGTCCGGTTTTTGTTGTAGTTGATTCCGCCGTAGACCAGCGCGATGATTCCAAGGATCACGAGTACGATTCCAATGGTTTTCATTTCACTTGCCCTTTCCCGTACATGCGCCGCCTACAGCACCCTTCGCCCCCGAATGATGCGGAGCAGCACAACAATGACGGCGATGACGAGCAGAACATGGATGAAGCCGTGCATGGTGAAAGACGTAAGAAAGCCAGCCAGCCATAGAATGATGAGTACGACTGCGAACAGCCACAACATGAGCAACCTCCTGCTGCATTACCGGGAGACGAGAGGGGCGGTGCCAACCGACGGCGCTCCTCTTTGCCCCACGGCTAGTGTTAGAACGTCCAGCCGACCGTGACCTTGGCGTCTGGCATGTCGTTCGGGCTGAACTTCCCACTCGATGAAGAGACGGTCACCGTTTGAGAGCCCCTTCTCGATCCCATCGAGCAGGTTGACCCCTAGGTCGGTCTGCGAGCTGTTGTTTCCCCCGTTGTCGACGCTCTTGATGTTCGCGCCAAGACCACTACCGAGGTACGGAGTCGAGACGTCCCATCGTGAACGGAAGCGATACGCTGCCTCAGCTTTGACAGCGAAGAGCTTCATGTCATCCTCGAAGCCCAACTCCACGTTGGGCTGAAAACGGACGTGCCGAGCGAAGTTGCCGAAGCGTCTGTCTCACATCATGACTCATACTCTCGCAACACAACTCGCTTAGCGTTACGGAAGGAGATTATAGTCCGGACACGCCTGAGCGTCAATCGTATTCTGCGGGTACGGCTCGTCTGCCCTCAGCGCCACGCCGGCAATGATTGAAATCTCCTGCTTTATCCAAAGGGTGCAATTCGGGCAATAGACAACCGCACCCAAGAGAAGTCCTTTGCAGTTCTGAAATCAACTCAAATCGGTGGCCGGAGTGACCTGCCCCCGATAGTGACACCACCTACTTATACAGTCTTTCAAACACCGGGGTCATTCGGAGAGATCCGATTCTTGCCTTCATCACCGGCCAGGACCACGTCTCGGGAGAAGGCGCATGGAACATGCCAGTGTGCGATCGATGACTCGATTCGCCCAGCAGCCGTGCTATGTTATCTGGAACCCGCACAAGACCATAGACAAGTGCACGAGAATAGGATACTCGTATAGTGTGAGGTGGGGTCTTGTCCCGGCAATTCGACAGACAAAGGCAGTCATGCTATGTGGAGACTATGTGAGATATAGGTCGAATCGATGAAGACAGGCAAACGCATCTGGGAAGACTACTGGCAAGGTCATGAGGATCACTCGTGGTGGAAGCGGCCTGCGCCCGAGGTCGTAGAGTTCATTTCAACGCAGTCACCGGAGGAGCGTCCGGAAGTCCTGGACCTTGGATGTGGTCTGGGGCGCCACGCGATTGCGTTCGCACAGGCCGGCTTCTCGGTCACCGCGAGCGACGTTTCCGGAGGCGCGATTTCCCACTTGTCCAAGTGGGCTCAGGACCTGTCTTTGGAGATCCGGGGCCTGGTTTGTGATGTCTTGTCCGACCCACTCCCAGAGAGTGGTTTCGATATCGTACTTGCCTACAACGTCATCTACCATGGGTACCGACATCAGCTCTACGCAGCGATCAAACATGTGCGGCGGCTCCTGAGAACGAACGGTCTATTCTACTTCACCTGCCCCAGTCGCGATGATGGGAAGTACGGGTTCGGCAGGGAGGTCGCGCCGCACACGTTCCTCTGCGAGAAGTCCGTCACGCCTGGAGACATTCACTACTTCGCAGACGAGGCGGACCTCAACGAGCTGCTCTCAGGCTTCGTGCAGGTCGACAGGACCAAGAGGGAAGGATACTGGGACAACAGAGGGACGCACCAGTTCTATTCAACCTGGCATGTGCTTGTTAGGAAGGCGTGAAGAGGTGCAGGTGTACCAAGTTGTCTCGGGATTGCGCAAGACCAAGGCAGCCTGACGCTGCGGGAGGTGCTGGCATGAAAGTCTTTGTCACCGGGACCACCGGTTTCATTGGGAGTCACACGGCCGAGCGCCTGGCCCAGGCCGGCCATGAGCTCGCCTGTCTTGTTAGAAGCACAAGCGATACAGGCCGGCTCAAGAAGCTGGGTGTCACCCTCATCTTTGGAGACCTAGCCGACAGGGCATCCTTACTGGAAGGCATGAAGGGCTCCGACTGGATAGTCAACATCGCGGCTGCCTACTCCTTCTGGCTGCCGAGAAGGCGCACTTATGCCGATGTCAATGTCGGAGCAACTCGGAACGTCATGGAATGTGCCCTGGAAACCGGCGTGTCCAAGGTCGTGCACGTAAGCACGATGGCGATCTATGGGAAGCCGGCAGACCGCCCTTTCAAAGAGGACAGTGACCCCGGTCCTGTGCGCTTCAGCGAGTATGCCCGGACCAAGTATGAGGGCGACCTGATTGCCTGGGATCTTCACAAGACTAAGGGGCTGCCCCTGGTGATGGTATATCCGGGTGCCGTGCTGGGTCCCGGTGATCCCAAGGCCACAGGCGAGTATATTCAGAATCTCATAAACGGCCGCATGCCCGCTACGGTATGTAACGGTGCTTTTTTCCCGTTCGTGCATGTGCGGGACGTCGCCGAGGTAATTGTCCGGGCGGCGGAAAAGGAGGGTAACATCGGCGAGAAATACCTGGCCGTCGGGCAGAACCTGACCTTCGGGGAGATCAATCAGATGATCAGTGAGATCTCCGGCGTAGCACTTCCCAAACTCAGGATGCCCGATTCGCTGGCCATGGCAAATGCAGCGATCCTGACCCTCGTGGCCGACATCGTAAAGCGCCCACCGCTCTGGGGCATGGCCTTGGACCAGATCAGGACCATGAAGGAGGGTGCGGAGGGCGATGGTAGCAAAGCTGAGCGGGAGTTGGGGATAGTCTATACGCCGATCCGGGTCGCGGCCGAAGAAGCGGTTGCTTCTTACAAGCATTGATCTCGCCCGGCAGTTCGGGATCCCGAAGCATGTAGGGCCCTGCCAGAACGGCAAGAGGGCCGCAGGGCATGGCGTCAATTCAGCAGCAGACCGCCTCACTCACCAACGCCACACCCTGAGGCTTCGCCGCTCCCTTCTACCTCCCTTGAGTTACCACCGCCTGCGGCGGCCTCCCCTACCACCGAAACCACGGCCGCACCCCATCCGGAACCCACGCCCAAAGCGAGGATAGAATGGGCCTGCAAACCCGTATGGGGTTATGCCCGGAGCGCCGGCAAACGCCGGATAGTAAGAGACCGGCGCAGCACCGACAACCCTGCCGGCCCCGGCCGGCGGGGACACCTGGATTGCACAGTAGCCCATCCCCCTGCCGGTCATTGCACCCCGTCCCATCGGACCTGTTCCATCAAATCGAGGCATTCGATCACCTCCCGTCACGAATCACCCTTGTCGAAAAACTACTCCTCGGCAGCCTGCGGGCCGATCTCGGCCAGCCTTTCCTTGATAGCAGTAAGCCGGCTCTCCAGGTATGCAAGCTGGCTCTCGAGATACGCCCTCTCATCTACCGGTGCTGCCTGTGGGTACGGATTCACAACCCCGTAGGCGGGCACCATGTAAGGGAACCTCGCCATTCCCCATCGGCCACGGCCGCCACCGAAGGCACGCCCACGGCCTCCCCCCCAGGGGATCCCACCACGCCCCACGCCATAGACCACTCCGGGAGCGTATCCACGCGGTGCGGGATCGGCGCCCTGGCCACAGAAACCAAAACCACCGCCCGTTCTCGGGCCTAAACCATTGGGACCTGTTCCATCAAAACCCGGCATCACCTGCCTCCTTCCACTGTCGACAGCCTCACAATCTCATAACAGACGGCACTTGCCTCTTCAGCGTGCCCACCTCCCACGCCTACCCCGCCGCCTTCGCCGCCCGGGGTGCCCATCGTAGCCCGGCATGAAGAATCTCGAGTCCGGGACACCGTCGCTTACGACCGACCGGATGACCTTGTCGACATCCCCTCTCATACATGGAAACACCGTAATCCTCAGGGCAGACAGCATATTCACCATCGGTCGTGAGACCGTCCCACATATGACGACCTCTACTCCGAGATCCGACAGCCTGCGGACCCGCTGCGGTAGGAGCCCGGGGCCCACTTCTTCAAGCGAGCGCGAGACCTCCCGTCCGGCATCTACATCCACAACAAGCAGCCTCTCGGCGACATCGAGCACGGGGGAGATTCTCCCTTTCCAGATCGGCACGGCTATTCGCACATCAATCACCTCGAACATCACTAGAGCAACCGGTGTGCCATTATGTGCTATTTCCGGATTCCGATTCATACAACCCTTTGTGAAATAGGAGATTAAAGCGACGGAGGGCCGGCTGTACTCTCGCTCTGAGCGACAACTACAGGTGCATATACGCGACGATATCGCCGGGGCAGTGTTTCAGATCTGCACCGCTATCGACGATGGGACCGCCCGTCACGCTTGGGTAATGCTATGCCGTGGGACCTGATCTTGCGGTAGAGGGTGCTCTTGTCTATTCCGAGCTCCCTCGCTGTCGCGGCCCGATTCCAGGTGTTGCGCTTCAAAGCGGAAACGATGAACTGCGCCTCAACGTCCATGAGAGAGGCGGGAGCAATCCCCATTTCACCCGCCGGGCCGGAGGCGACCGAGGCAAGATGGCCGGGGAGGTGGTTCGGTTCTATCATGCCGCCGGGGCATACTACAAACGCATGCTCGATAGCATTCTCCAGCTCCCTCACGTTTCCCGGGAAATCGTATTTCATGAGGAGCGCCAGGGCCTCTGGGGCAATACCATTTATGGTCTTACCCTGGAGTTTGTTCAGCCGGCCGATAGCGTGATCGGCCAGCAGAGGAACATCTTCCATTCGATCACGTAGTGGGGGCAGCGATAACCTGATCACGCTCACGCGGTAGTAAAGATCCTCACGGAACTTGTTCTGCTTTACCAGGACACTCAGGTTCTTGTTGGTTGCAGTCACCACACGCACGTCCGCCATCACAGATTCGGTTCCCCCGAGCGGCTCGTAGGTCCTATCCTGGAGCACTCGCAAGAGGCGAACCTGCAATGCCGGTGACATATCACCGATCTCGTCAAGGAAGATGGTCCCTCCCTCCGCAAGCGCAAACCTTCCGGGCCTGTCCTTCCTCGCATCGGTGAATGCCCCTGCCTTGTAACCGAATAGCTCGGATTCGAGAAGCGTATCCGGAAGCGCCGCCGAGTTTACAGCCACGAACGGCTTGTCGGCCCGATTGCTCAGGGTATGCAGGGCGCGGGCAATCAGTTCTTTGCCGGTCCCACTTTCTCCCTCAATCAAGACCGTGCTCGTGCTCTGAGCAATGTTCGGCAGTACATCGAAGATTTCGTGCATCCTGTGATTCTTGCTGAGCATATCGCCGAAAGAGTAGGTTCTCTCCAACTCCTTGCGAAGCTGTTCCACCAGGCTCAGGTCGCGAAACGTCTCGACTCCGCCTATGATATGGCCTTTGCCGTCCCTCAGGACCGCAGTCGATATACTGATGGGGATCCGCTCGCCTTCGGTATCGACAATATAGACCGGCTTGCACACCACCGGCTCACCATGTTTCATGGTGTGCGCGAGGGCGCAATCGGTCTCACAGATACTGGCCCGCAGCACATCGCTGCACCGCTCGCCGATCGCTTGTTCCCGGTCGACACCGGTTATCTCGGCCGCAGCACGGTTGAAGGAGGTAATCCGCCATTCGGTGTCCACCGTGAAGACACCGTCGACCACTGAGTCGAGGATGGTACGTGCATCCCCCAGGCCCAGACCCTCTTCCCTGCCGCGCTTTCCCTTCTTTCCCACAAGCGTCCCCGGATAAGTGACTACATCCTAAGCACCATCAGCCGGACTCCCGCCATAAGGTTCTCCGCCCCACCGCTATTATATGCCCCGCATAGGGCCGGCGCAAGCAGCGGCGCCGTGTGGATCTTCTCATCTGTTTCCGGCACAGCGGTTGAAGAAGGGGTCAGTAGAGTTCTTCCAGCGCCGGGATCCAGTTGTTGACCCGCCGTGCAACCAGCCCCACGTGGCCCATCTGCTGGAGGACGTTCACCCGAAACCGCCACATCTTTTCGTCCACGTCGAGCGTGTAGGCGAAGTCCGTCCCGCCGTTTTCGTCGAAGATCCGCCGGTTTCGCTC
>CAZRAU010000110.1:0-9998 GCA_964598025.1 uncultured bacterium | reverse complement strand
CGGGCTCACAATATGAACAGCACAGTCCTGATCTTGCCCCGGGCATCCCGTTTTACTGCAACGACAAAGATATCCCTCAAGACTGCGCTCTCAGACATTTGCCCGGGGAGCCATCGCCATTCCATTGTCTGAATGCGCCGCCGCTGCCGGCATCCGTAGGCTGCGGCGATTTGGGCTATGCGTCACGTGCGATCCCGGGTATACTATCCATGTAACCGGACCGATGCCAGGAAACAGGATTCAGGTTGATTCGTCGATCCGGATCCCGGGGTCATCCTTGGAGAGCCCGGCCGGGCTGACTCCCGGATGCAGGGTCTGGAGGGCTACTTGATGCGCTTTTTCGCGCTGTGGATCCTGATTGTAGCTGCCGTTATTTGTTCACCGAACACCTGCCGCGGCCAGCCCTATGCCGCGGTGGATGAGCCCTCCTACCTAGAACCGGAAGCCGGCGCCGCGCCCGCTCGTGTGTCATTCGGAGCCGGCTACGAGCGATGCAACGCCGACTGGACCGGTGACTTCTGGGGAATCGGTTTGGGAAGAATCGAGCAGAACCGGTTTTACCTCCGCATCGGCCATCTCCTCGGTCGGCGTCTCTTGGTGGCAGGCACGCTTGGCGCGGCCGATGCCGCGACATCGGATCCACCCCTCCAGGATGCCCATCCCCAGGGGCCGACCGAATACGGATTCCAGGTCTTCGGCGAGCTTTCCCTGCTGGCAACGCCTCTCGGCGCGCCGCCCGGACAGCGGGGAGCCGCCCTGGATCTGCTCGTCCATCTCTCAGCATTCGGACCCTACCACACCGAGTTCGACGGCTACGTGTACAGTGATTGGGAAGGCAGAGAAGTGGATTTCACGGCACGGCTCGAGATAGAAGACATGTGGGAGGCAAGCGCTGCCGCCCTGCTGAGGGTCGGGAATGGCACATTCACTTGGCGTTTCGGCTGGATGCTCTGCCGGTCGAGGGCCATGCGCTCGGTCCGGATAGAGACGGCCTGGGGTGCCGATAGCGGTACACGCCAAATCGAGGCGGAGCAAGAGTTCGGGGCGCTGATCGCGTTGCGGCTTACGCCCTGGGGCACCACGGCGCTGGAGTTTGAGGTGCTTACACCGCCGACCACGCGATTCAGTCTCGCCCTGAGCACACCGCTTTGCCGATAATGGGAAGGGATGTATCCGCCGTCGGCTATCTGCTGAACTGAATATCCAGTATCATCGGATGTTCCTCCAGAGGCCTTTGTCCAGAGGGTGGGGGTTGTGAAACAGAGGAGGTAGCCCACGAGACTAATGTCAGAAAGGAGTACAATGAAGCAATTCGCACCCTATACATACAACTCGCCTCTTGCCGACCTCCGATTGCTGACGCCTATGCCCGTCCATTATAACGTCTCAACAGGTGAGTATTAGAAAGGAACGATGCCTTGCTCGCAATTGTGACATCGACTGCGCTGTGGCCTGGCATCGCAGGCGTCTAAGCATACGCCGCAGACCTCTTCAACCGTCCTGCAATCCGGTTTGTAGCACGCACCACAGTATCCCACAAGACCGCGCTTTCAGACATTTGCCCGGGGAGCCAAGCCGTTTCAAGGTCATAACCTCCTTATAGGAGGCTCTGTCTTCATGGGGTCGTATGGCCTTATCGCATGAGGAGCATCTTGCTAGGGGCCCTGAAATCGTCAGCCTCGATGCGCAGGAAATAGGTCTCCGGGCTAACCGGGCTGCCGGTATCATCAGTTCCAGTCCATGTAGATAAGGAACCTCGCAGGCCACCCCTCACCAATCACTACCTCCATGACAGAGGCAGGCACAGCTCAAAGCACTGTCAACCTAAGTCCCCCACTCCAGACTTTGCCCATCTCGGGGGTCTCATCTCCTTCGCATCAGAGACCAATCCTCGCACCTCCCGTCTCAGCTCAGCTCCAGCCAGCTAAACCAGATGGGGTGGTTAGCCTTGTACCACTCCAGAATCTCCCGGAGGTCTACCTGCCGGGCCTTCGGGATCACGTCCTCAGAGATCTCCTCGAAATGGACACGGATTCCTCGCGCGCCCAGGTGCTCGAGTGCCTCTGAGCAGAGCGTCTGGAGTTCGTTGCGGATCCTGCCCGAGTCCGATATCTTGACCGGCCGGTGCCGATAGTCCTCGCCATGCATGAAGCGGTTGAGTAGCGGATTGAATACCAACCGCCTCCTTTGGGCTTCTTCGAGCAGTCTCAGTGTCAGCGTGGTCCGCCTGTCTCCAACTCGAGTGGTCATGCGCACGGTGACCTCATAAGTGTCGTCGTCTACCTGCTCGACTCCGGAGCTACAGGAATAGGGATCGGGCAACATGAAGCCGGAGACGGCCATGATCTCCCACTTCTTTGCCGACAGAAAATCATCCGCGGTTATGGCTCCACCTCCCAGGGGTATGCCGGCCCTTCTCGCCTTCATTATGTCCTGACGGTAGGCCTTTGTGGTCATCTCATCAAGGCCGTCGGCACATATCATGGAGGCCTTTTCGCGAAACTCCGGATCATCCGGTTCCAGTTGCATGATAAGCCGCTCTTCTTCATGGTCGAGCTTGAACCTCGAAGAAAAGACCGCGAGCGAAGCGTGCAGGTCAAACACGTGACAGAGACTCGCGGCCTGGATCGCCTCGGCGGATGCCGCGTAGCCGTCGACGATGAACAAGTGGCTGTCCCAGCCCTCGCCCGTCCAGGATCCGATGCTGTATGTGGGAGCATACGTACCGGATTCGGTGAAAGCCCGGCCTCCAGCCGGCAACGTCCAGCCATCCTCTACTAGGTGGACACCAAGGGCCCTCCACTGATCCCAGAGCTTGCCTATGCGGTGTTCACGGCTTTTGCCGGCAAGCGTCCAGACATGGACGTTCTCCGGCTTTATCCCGGGATAGGTCATTCTTATGCCGTCCAGGACCTTGGACCTGGGCGTGAAAAACTCGATGAGAAGGGATTCCTTTGCCGCTCTCCGGGTGATTGCAGCGGGAACAATCAGAGTCCCGATGTAGCCTTCATACGGTCTGGTGATTGCGAGGGGCTGGTCGAAGACATGCAGCACAGTCATCGGGCCGGTGGGATCGCCTTTTGCGAAGCGCGACGTGTTCTCTAGTGTATCGATGGCCGTGCCCCAGATGGTAATGCCTGCGTCATTGACCTGGGCCCCAAAGTCATCCCACGAATATGATGTCTCATTGATCAATCTCTGCAAGCAACCATCCAGGTAGTTGGCTACCTGCGGGCGCGCATACACACGCCCGAAACCGAGCATGGGGTTGGAGCCCATTTCTGGTGTCTCCCCGGCCTTGGGCATCAGGCCCTCGCCGAGGCACACCATGATGGCGTGATTCTCCGGGAGTGATCGAGAGAGATACCACAGGCTTTCGCTCATTGCATACGCGGAGATGGCGTCGGCGTCTTTCTTGACCTGATTGAGCTCGCTCTTGCAGGCATGTCCGGCCTTACCGTATCCGCCAAAGAGCCTGGTCCCAAGAGCGGTTACCGCTGCTGTCATTGCGAAGAGACGCTCCATGCGCTCGGTCACGAAGGAAATGCTCTCATCGGGGTGCGCCCCGGTCTCGTTACGCAACCACTCCGTGCGCACATCTTCAAGCCACAGATGGAACCGGGTCAGGATCGGACCGGTATCATACGCCCACTGGGCTATCCTGTTCTTTCTCTCCATCTCGATCTGCATCAGACAGTCCCCCCCAAGAATGCTCAGCCTCGAGTTGGCGTCGACCTGGTGATCGGCTCACAACAACTACTCAGACCTCATGGCGGCCGGATTCAGCACAGTACGGAGGTCCCTCATCGCTTCCTCGACATCGGCCTTCATATGGTTCCGGGCTTCCTCACTTGCTTCTCCGAGTTCGTCGATCTTCTCTCGGTGCCGTCAGAGAGTGTAAACTCATACCGGCCTAGTCTTGCTCTGCACCCCTCCCTTCCATGAATAGCTTCTACCATCGTTTGAGCACTTGCCGCAAGGGTTTCCTCGTAATGCCTTCTGCGCCACCATGGTCCGCTTTTTGGGCCTTCCGGTCAGGCAAGGACCTCATGGGCCCCGGCATCATTCGCCTTGCCACCCCCCGGCTATATCCTATAGAACCGCGCTCTCAAACACTGTTCCGGGAAGCCACTCTTGTTGATAGGGGCTGATCTCCGTGGCCCGGATCCGGACTGGAATGGATCGAGCATGCTGTTCTGTCGACAGATACCTACCGGGGGATCTGCCATAACTCATGCGCCGGGCAGGAAGGGCCCGACGGATTCAGCCAGTTTGCCGGGACAGGACAGGACTACCCGGATCTGCCATTAGGAGGTTGAGCAACGGTATGGAAGTCGGACTTGGCTGCGGGGTGTTGAAACCCAATGACGGTGGATCAAGCGATCTAGGCTGACGCCTTTCTGATCCTGTATCTAAGAAGTGCTCCCACGCCCCCCAATTGTTCGAATACTCCATTTCCCTGGGGTACGAACTCCACATGGGCCCCGGTGGCCTCAGCGCGGTGGATCAGGTTTTCAGCGGCATCCGCAGCCAAGCCGGTACTTACGAGGAGGGTATCCACCTGTCCCATATCGAGGGCCCGAGTTGTCGGCTCCAGACCGGCCGCTGCGAGCCCACCCCTTCGGAGTCCTCCGATAAGAATGGACAGCACGTCGGCTTCCTGTTCGCGCTCTGTCTTCTCCAGATAGGGTCTGACTTTCTCCAGAAAATCCTTGTCGGGAGTATCGAGATCCCATCTTATCGTCGCGACGATTCGGTCCTTCCATTCCTTGGGGAGTTCCCGCTCCAGGGCGGTAATCATCCTGTCACGGCCGGCCACTACAATCCTCCTGACACCGGCAGGATCAAAAACGCCCTTTGCTTCCTCGAGTACCTCTTCGGTGAAATGCTTCACTTCTTCCGCGCGTCTTCTTTGATAACGCATCTGCGACCACCCACCGACCTTAGAGAGGTGGTGTATTCTCTCGCAAAGCGAATCCTTGCTCTCGATGACTTCGCCGGCGGCTACTAGGATACGCATGCAGGAAGCGTCAACCATGATCACCCCGATGGGTTCGTATTCATCAAGTTGAAGAGCAAGAGGGTAGATGATGGCCTCCTGATCGATTGCGAGGAGAGGCTCGGGGGAGGCATAAAGCTCGACACCGCGCGCGTAGTCTCTCCCGAGGTCGGCAAAGAAGGCTATGCCCGGGTCTGAGAATCGCCCCGCCTTCTTCTCATTCAGGTAGTCCCACATGAATGATACTGATGTCTCCAAATCGTCCTTCTCTTCTTCACTTAAGAGTGGGCGGAGCCTTTGAGATTCCCCCTCGACAAAAGCCTTGGTCGCGTGCCAGCCACCCCTGATATCCAGGTAGGCCGACAGTATGGATCGGTCGGTTTCGGCCAGGCCGGCCAGATCCCTTAAGACATCTTCGGACGCCCTCATGTGTCACCTCCCGCTGGTCCGAGTATCAGTGATGTTCGCCGGGATTGCCACAGTAATCGTATGGGTAAGTCAGCTGCAATCGACTTCTTGATACCATGGCAGCACTACGTAATGCCCCTGAGAGAGTGGCTTCAGAAGGCCTTTCTCGGTTTCGCCCATACGAAGGCCTCCGGGTCGGGCTCTGACGCTTTGTGCATGGACTTGACCCCTGGATGGGGAGTACACTCAAGGGTATAGGACGGCTCTGTCGCGGCGGAGGTAGGTACGTTTGGTCGATGTGCTTCAGCACGTAGGTGTGGTCCTCTTCTACATACTTCTCCTTGCCCTGAACATAACCATATTCCTGGGCATACCGGGCGGCTGGATCGCTTTCGGCGGAATCGTCGTCTACGACCTCGCCACCGGATTCACGGCGGTCGGCTGGAGATGGCTGATTGTGATGGCGGTGATCCTCCTGGTGGGTGAAGTGATTGAATCCCTGCTGGGACTCGTCTATGTAGCCCACAAGGGGGCATCCAAATGGGGAGTGCTTGGGACCTTCATCGGAGGTATAGTAGGGGCCATCGGCGGTTCATTCGTGATCCCTTTCATCGGGAGCATCATTTTCGGCTTCATCGGGGCCTTTGTGCTGGCAGTGCTCTTCGAGTATATGTACTACAAGTCCATGGACCGGGCTCTTCAGATGGGCTTCTTCGCGTTCATCGGAAAACTCAGCGCCATGTTTGTCAAACTTATGCTCTCGCTGGGAAACCTGGGCGTATTCATGTATCTTAGCTGGCACTGATGCCCGGCTCCTACCGTGGGTAATGGGGATAAAAGCTTGCGGGACGAACGGCCGCGGCGTAGAATCGACACTGTCTGAAGCCAACTCTCGAAATGAGTTCGGGCCGGAGCAAGATGCGGCCTTGTAATCAGGGGCACCCGGGAGCACTCCGGGAGGCTTGAGGTGACAAGATGAATCCAGCGCAGAACGGTTTTTATGGTCTCGGCATCGCGCCGAAGCTCTTTGCAAAGATCGAAGATGTGGGCTATAAGGTACCGACGCCTATACAGAGCAAAGCGATTCCGCTTGCGATTGAGGGCAAGGACGTCATCGGAATAGCGCAGACCGGTACCGGTAAGACGCTCGCCTATGGCATACCGATGATCCAGCGGCTCGCGCGGGAAAGAGGCAAGGCTCTGGTGCTTGCTCCGACCCGCGAGCTGGCAATCCAGATAAGAGAGGCACTGAAGCCGTTTACACTTGCGATGCAGATGCGTACCGCCGTGGTGATAGGCGGCGAATCCCAGGTTCCACAGGTAAAAGCGCTCAGGAAGGATCCGCGCATCATCGTTGCCACACCCGGCCGGCTGATCGATCTCTTGGGCCAGCGTCACGTTCGCCTTAACGATGTCTGCATACTCGTACTTGATGAAGCGGACCGCATGCTGGATATGGGTTTCGCTCCGCAGATCGAACGCATACTAAAGCTGGTTCCCAAAGCCAGACAGACCATGCTGTTTTCGGCGACCATGCCTACCGGCGTGCTGAAGATCGCTTCATCCCATATGCATCTGCCTGTGCATACGGAGATCGCACCATCAGGGACGGCTGCGGAAGGTGTTTCGCACGAAGTATTCGTGGTCGAGAAGGCTTTCAAAGTACCGCTGTTGGAGCGATTGCTCAAGAAATACAAAGGCCCGGTCCTTGTCTTCACCAGAACCAAGATGGGAGCACGTCGAGTGTCGCGGGCATTGAGGAAGGCCGGGTTTGCGGCGGCCGAGATTCATTCGGATCGGACCCAGGCCCAGCGGAAGCAAGCCCTGGACGGCTTCAGATCGGGTAAGTTCCGCATCCTGGTTGCCACGGATATCGCGGCACGGGGTATCGATGTTCTGGGTATAGAGCTGGTCGTAAACTATGATCTGCCCGACGAGCCGGGGAGTTACGTTCACAGGATAGGCCGGACCGGGCGAGCCGGGCTGGAGGGCCGTGCGATTTCCCTGGCAACCCCCGATCAGGGCAGCGACGTACGCAATATCGAGAGGCTCATCAATATCTCCATATCGCTGTCAGAACATCCTGAAATCCCTGCCAGGACGTTTCATACCGGCGAGCGTACTCCCTTCCAGAAGAAGCTTGAGCGCCATTCGCGCCGCATGAGCCGCCGCCCTGTTCGCCGGAAAAGGTGACGGGGCCGCCGTCAGTTGCTGTTGTTCCCTGATAGGCGTGAGGCCACACGGCAGGATTGTATGAGACTGAGGTGTGGCAGATATTGCATGCTGTCGAGTGCTCCGGATTCGCGCCGCCGTGGGCCCGGCAAAGTTACCTATTTCAGATTCGTTGCCTCGTGAACCATTGTGGCAAAAGCCGCAGCTTCCAAGCCTTTTGACCGCGCTCTGTGGACCCATCAGCGCGGGAGGAGAGTCTCCGGTGCGCACGGGTGGATCTACTGTTGCGGATTTCCTGTGGTGCATGAGATTGTGGCCCGATAATGGGAACCCGTCATGGATCACGCGGGTTTCATATGGTACTTGCCGAAAGGAGGCCATTAGAGCATGGGTCGCAGGATGATAGTGACGGCGCGTGCCGGGGGCCCGGCCGGGGGTCGGGCAGGCAAATGCACATAGTGGTTCGCGGCCATGAAGCAGCCTCGATTCACGGTGTCAAGCGCCATGCTGAAACACAAGGGTGGCTTTGTGTGACAATGGAGGTGGATCGTCATGTACAGATACTTTCAGCGAAAGGGCCTTCTCACGTTGACCCTGGTTACGGTGGTTCTTGCAGTCGTGATTGCAGGCGCCAGCCGTCATGGATTATGCGACAATCGTCGGCCCGAGCCTCAGGCGCGAGACGACGGATCAAGCGATATCAATTCCGCCGGATACACGGTTGCGCAGCAGCTCAGCGAGGCCTTCGAAGCCGCGACCAAGAAGGTGGACCAGTCGGTGGTCCCGATCTTTGCCGAGCAAGTCGTGGAAGTGAGGAGTCCTTTTGCTTCACCGGCGGATCCCTTCCGGGATTTCTTCGGCGAGGACTTTCTCAACCGTTTTTTCAGTACGCCCCAGGGTGGCAAGCAGACGGTTCACAGCCTTGGATCGGGTGTCATCGTGTCCGCCGACGGCTATATCCTGACCAACAACCATGTGGTCGCGAGGGCCGAGAAATTGACCGTGATGCTACCGGACAACAAGAAGTATGAGGCCCATGTGGTCGGGACGGATCCGCAGAGTGATGTGGCGGTCCTCAAGATCGACACCGATGGCCTGCCTGCCGCCATGCTCGGAGACTCCGATGGCGTCAGGGTGGGGCAGTGGGTCATTGCCGTAGGCAATCCCTTCCAGCTGATGCATACGGTGACGGCGGGCATAATCAGTGCCAAGGGGCGTTCTCAGTTGGGCTTGGCTGATTATGAGGACTTCATCCAGACGGATGCCGCGATCAATCCGGGCAACAGCGGTGGGGCGCTTGCAGATCTTGACGGCCGGGTGATCGGAATAAATACAGCTATCAACAGCCCCACCGGGGGGAGTGTCGGGATCGGATTCGCGATACCGATCAATATGGCGAAGAACGTGATGGAGACGTTGATCTCAGATGGCAGGGTGGCGCGCGGCTACATGGGTATTCTGCCGCAGGACATAGATGAGAACCTTGCGGCGGCGTTGAAACTGAGAAGTACCGATGGGAGTCTTGTCGGTGACGTGACGGCCGGGGGGCCGGCCGAGAAGGCCGGGATCCAGAGGGGAGACGTCATAACAGCACTGGACGGGCGGGAGATTGGGGACAGCAACGACTTGAGGAACAGGGTCGCACAGGCCAAGCCCGAAACCCATCTGAAGGTCGCCCTGATCCGGGACGGCAGGGAGAAAGAGGTGACGGTCGTTCTGGGCGAGCGCCCGGGCGGGTCTGAGGTGACAGGCCCCGGGACGGCTCCGGAAGAAGAGCGGAGCACGGAGAAACTGGGACTGTCCCTGCAGGACCTGACACCCGACATCGCGGGTCAGCTTGGGTATCAAGACGCGAAGGGCGTTCTCGTGACGGCCGTGGCCGCGGGCAGCGCGGCGGAGGGTGCTGGATTGGAGAGGGGCGATCTGATAGAGGAAGTCGGTGGGGCTGCGGTCGGTTCGGTAAGGGACTTCGGTAAGCACATCGCGGATCTCGACAGCGGTGAATCGGTTGCGCTCCTTGTGCGGCGCGGGCGGAACACTCTCTTCAGGGCAATCGTCATGCCATAGACCTAGCCGACTCGCGGCACCGCCGACCTGGGATCCCCGTTACCGGGTAGGGCTACCGAGGCTCGAGGGTCATGGGATCCCTGAGGGGCAGGATTGTTGCCTCGCCGAAATCGGAGAAACGTTCAGGGTGCTTATCCGAACCCCGCTCCACGGCTTCGGGATCGCCTACTACCAGAAACACCAGCTTGTCGGGGTGCAGGTATTTCTGAGCAACGGCAAGGACGTCATCGGCTGTCACCGCCTGGATGTTCGCCGTGTACTTCTGCCAGTATTCATCAGGTCGTCCTGTGTAGTTGTCGTCGGCGAAGGTGTTGACCATCATGCTCTTGCTGCTGAAGGGATTGACCACGTT
>CAZRAU010000109.1:0-10213 GCA_964598025.1 uncultured bacterium | reverse complement strand
TAGGAGTCAATGCGGGCTCGCTGGAGAAGTCTCTTCTTCAGAAGTACGGCGCTCCTATTCCCGAGGCTATGGTTGAGAGCGTATCCAGGACGGTCTCCTTGCTCGAGGACATAGGTTTCACCGAGGTCATTCTCTCCGCCAAGTCGTCCAGCGTCCCCGCTACCATCGAGACCTACAGAATGATAGCAAACCGGTTCCGCTATCCCATCCACGTGGGGGTGACCGAAGCGGGACCGCCTCCGGCGGGTGTCATAAGGTCGGTCGTGGGAACAGGCACGCTCTTGGCCGAGGGCATTGGCGATACCATAAGAGTGAGCCTGACTGCCTCGCCCGAAGAAGAGGTAAAAGTGGGCCAGGAGATTCTTAAGGCGCTTCTACTCAGGGAGTACGGGCCGGTCATCATCTCGTGCCCGACGTGCGGCCGGTGCAATATAGATCTCATAAGACTCGTCAAACAGGTGGAGAAGAAGCTCGCCGGTGTCAAGGAACCCACCGTGGTGGCCGTCATGGGCTGTGTGGTTAACGGGCCCGGCGAAGCGCGGGAGGCGGACGTAGGGATTGCGGCGACCAAGGGGCAGGCCCTGATCTTCAGGAAGGGTGAGATCATAAAGAAGGTACCGCCGGCCAAAGCGGTGGCAGCGCTGCTCAGGGAGATGAAGCAGGTGGGAAAGCGCCGTGGGAAACCCAGGAGGCGTTAGAACGTGCTGGAATCCTTACGGGGCAGGATCATCGGAGTCACGGGGTGGAAGGACAGCGGCAAGACCCTCGTTGTCGAACGCTTGGTGAGGTCGCTGACGCGCAGGGGGTTGAGCGTCGGGACCGTGAAACATATCCATGAGGCGCTGTCGCTTCAACCGGCCGCCAAGGATTCGGTGAAACACCTTGATGCCGGGGCGGAGATCGCCCTCGCCCTCGGGGATGGGCTCGTGGCGCTGGGCACGCATGCAGTCGAGGATCTCGAAACCGCGGCCTGCCGCTATCTCTCGCTATGTGACCTCATTGTGGTAGAGGGCTTCAAGCACGCCGACATTCCCAAGATCGCAGTGGCCTCAGGAAGCGATGATATCCTTGAGGAGGTGGAGAACGTGATAGCGGTTGTCTGCAGGGACACAAGACCTGACGGCTATCCGGTCTATACCGCCGATGAGATCGAGCAGCTGGTGACCTTCCTGTTTGAGAAGGAGATCCTCAAGCCTGCCGGTCAAGGGGTCATGCTTCTTGTAAACGGCAGGCCCGTACCCATAAACGAATTCGTCCAGGCCTCGCTTGCCGGAGTGGTCCGCGGGTTCATCACCGCGCTTCACGATATAGAGCCCCCATCCACCATCCAACTCAGTGTGAAGTTGCCGGGGGGAAGGGGTCAGGCAGGCGGTCGAGCCGACACACAGGACGGCGATGTCCGGTAGATCGGCTTGACCCCTCTACCAAAGATGGTGAGTGTCGACATGGATAAGGCTCTATCCGATAGGGATGGGGCCGGGTGGAACCGGCCCGCCGCTTGGGTCGTCCTTATTCCGGGTGTCATAGCCCTGACCGGTATATTGGGATGGCTCGAGGCGCTACCCGACGCGATAGCCTTCATCGCCGGAGCCATATCGCTGATTCTCTTTCCAGGCATGGTTCTGCACCGGCTGGTCGCTCCCCGTGGAGAAGCGTGGTCGCTCCCCGAATTGGTGACCATATGGTCCGTAGGCGGTCTGGCGAGTCTTGCGGTCATCTCTTTTGCCGGCATTCTGCTCAGGCTGCGTCTCAGCTCGGTATTGTGGATCACGGGGTTTTTCTATCTCGCCCTGGTTGTGGTCGTCCTTGTGGATACAGCCCGCAAGCGCCGGGGTGAGGTCCATACCGGCCGGTGGAGACCCTCGCGGCCCGAGTTTGGGGCCATAGTCCTTATTGGCCTCGCAGTGGCCCTTGCTTTCACGACGCTCTACACGGCCCGTGACAATGATGACTGGTTCTATCTGTCATATGTCAGTGATTACCTTGCAGACCAGCCCATAAACTCACAGGATGCAATGCTCGGGCCGGGCTGGCCGGCCCCGGCGAGGGCATGGTACGGGTCATGGTGGGTGACCGAGGCCATGCTCTCCAGGGCCACAGGCGTGCCGCCCATCCAGTGCCATCAAACCTATCTTCGCCTGCTCCTGCTGCCTCTGGCGGTATTGGCCCTGTTCACGCTTGCCAGGCGCATCTTCAAGACCGACCGGGCGGCGTACCTGGCCTGTTTTGTCCAGGTGGTTTTCTACCTCTCAAGCGCCTATCCGACCGACAGTGCCGGGTGGGGACTCCTGTCGAGAGTAGCCCAGGACAAGAGCCTGGCCTTCTTCGTACCCACTATGGCGGCGATGGCTCTCGGGTTGAGGGTGCTGCGTCATTCCGGCAGCGAGCTCACCGGTGGCCGGAACTACGGCTATCTGGTCTACATCATGGCGGTAACAGCCGCGAGTCTCATCCATCCGTTGGGGCTTGTCTGGTCCGCGGTCGGTCTGGTACCCATTGCGCTGGTTGAGCTTCTGAGAAGAAGGGACAGGGTGGTCGCCAGACATCTCGTACTGCTTCTTGTCCCGCTGATCGTATTCGGGGCGGTTCTTTCGGGTGCCAGGGAAGAAGCGGCCGGGGTCCTGGAAGAGCGTTCCTCTGCTTCCCGCCTCGACAAAGAGGACCAGCCCCTCTGGGACATGTTTCTCCCGGGCGAACGGTTCATCTTTTCCTCGGGCGATCGCACGTACGAGCTCGCGGGCGGCAGTGTGATAGCGCATCCCCTGCTCGTGACCAGGTTTCCCATGGCGCTTCTGGGCCTTGCTCTTGTCTTCGTTGTGGCCCGAAGAGTCAGGACCGATTTCGCAGCCCGCTACCTTGTGGTCCTGACCGGCAGTGTGGGGGTGTTGGCTTTTGTGCCGGGTGTGGCGGGCGTGACAGCCGGGTTCATAAACGAGCGGATGCTTTACCGGCTGACGTGGCTTTTCCCGTGGGGCTTTGTCATTGCCTTGTTCTTGCTCCAACTGAGGTTGAAACTGAGGTGGTGCTGGCTTGTCATCATAGTGCTCGCGCTCGCCCTGGCCCGGGGTGTGCCCCAGAACTACTTCCGGACGCTTCTGGGTGGGAGGCTGCAGGGAAGAGTAAGCCCCGAACTTGAAGAGGCCTTCAGTGCGCTTAACGAAGAGCCGTCCCCCAAGGGGCTTGTGCTCGCATCGCAGAGCCCAAGCCTGATGCTGCCTGCCGTGGTTGACGGTGACTACCCGGCCTACGTGAATCCCGCGTATACAACAGGGGGTGAGGGCAAACGCATAAGATCCGCGAAAGATCTCATGGCGCTGCTCTCAAATGGACTGCTTGATGAGGTGCTGCCGGTCCTTGACGGCCTCCGGTGCCGCTACATACTCATTGAGCGCAGCCGCCCCCTGGCCAATGCCCTCAGGCGGGAGGATCCCCGCTTCCGGAGAGTGTTCGAAAACAGGACCTATGTGCTCTATGAGCTGCGCGCCGCAGAGGCCGGAGAGCCTCAAGGCTCTGACTGAACCTGCCACGGCCGGGATTAGTATGAAGTCTGTCAGTGTCCTGGGCTATCTGAACATGCTCTTGATCCCGCTCCAGGTACGCGGCTCGGAAGCACACCCGCAAGCGCACGGGTCCTCGCCGGGTATGCCGCATACTCCCGACGCGGCGAGTCCTATTGCGAAATCCCTGACGCCGTCGCAGTCTGTCGCTCCGAGAAAACCTGTAAGAGGATTGGTGGCAAGTGTGATCTGCCCGGGGGTAACGGTAGGTGAGAACCAGGCATAGCCCGGTATGACAATCTCAGCCTGGAAGCACCGATCCCATTCGTGTGCGATCCCGTCGCCGGGCGAGACGATGCCGCCGACAACGTTGTCCCCCGCGCATGGGGTGAACACACAATCTCCCCACTGGGCCGGCCAGGTCAAGCCATACTCGATTCGTCCGACCTCCACCAGGTCAAAGAAGACCGGAAACACATCGAAGTCGCCGCAACCCGGGTGGGCCGTGGTTATCCCGGCGCAGGCTGTAATCACCGGCCAGGCTGCAGTGCACGTCCTTGATTCGTGGGGCAACACATGTAGCGCAGCCTTGTAGTACAGGTTGCTTCCGGCCAGCGCCGTCGAGAATAAGAGGCTTAAGAATGCGGCCGCCGATAGCGTCCCTCGAACCAAACGTAGGCGCCTCTGATCGCGATCCATGTGTTCTCCCGTGTCCGCCCTTACCCTGTTTTGATGCCTCCGGTGCCGGCACGGTTCCATCCCCGATGTCCCTCAGGCGACGGCTCTCCGCGGCCTACATTGGTCGGGGTTCGCTGGTCCTGACGCTGCATACTCCTGCATCCGTCGTGACGGGAGTGACGACGCTACGGGAGGGTGGGGATGACGAAGATGACCTTTTCGCGGAGCATGGCGGCCGTGCCGGGAGCGCCCCTTCTCACCTTCTTGACATAGCGCTTCTCGGTGTAGGATACGGGTACGTGCTTTGAGGTTCTGGCCTTGCTGTGGTAGGCGGCGATGGCCGCAGCCTGGACGATGGCCTCCTTGGGAACCTGGGTTTTCTGCTTGGGCCTTCTCAGGACGACATGGGAGCCCTGGGCCTGTCTGGCATGAAACCATAAGTCACTCGGGGCCGCATACCGGTGGGTGAGCGTATCGTTCTCGCGGGCTGATCGCCCCACCAGGACGGTCCAGCCTCCGGCGACGACATACCTTCGCGGTCTAATGCCGAGCAGCTCGGCCTTCTCATCCACCGGGAGTCCGGCTTCCTTTTTGGAAGCCACAGCCCCGGACAACATGTCCACAATCTCCCCCATGCGCTTCTCCGAGGTCTCCGGCGACTCGGCATCATCCCTGAGGCGCCGGAGGGTTTTGAGCCTTGCCTCTGCCGCCCTAAGTTGCTCGGCCGCCCGGTCGGCACGGCGCAGGGTCTTCTTGGCCCGCTTGAAATAGACCTCGGCATTGGCGTGGGGTGTGAGTTTGGGCTCAAGTGGAATTGCCACCTCCCGCTGGTCGTCGGCATAGATATCCGGAAGCCTTGCCTCGCCGGAGCCCCGCTTGATCCTCGCCATGTTGGCGACAACGATCTCTCCGAACCTGCGCAGCCGGTCGGCATCCTTGCGCTTATCCAGGGCGTCGGTCGCCCGCTCTTTTGCCTTCTCCCACTTCTTCGCCTCTTTGGTCAGCGCCCGCACGGCCTTGAACCTTAGGGTCTCAAGGCTTCCCGCAGCAAGGAATCCGGACATCACGTTCTCCACGCACTCGTTGAGCGTGGGCTTGCGCTCGACCGCGTACACCTCGTCCATCGTCGGCACGAACCAGGCCAGGCCGTGGTGGGGCGGCGCCTTGCTTATGGCGGGGCCGGCCTCAAAGACACAGGGTGACACCGCCGCTTTCCGGTAATCGTCCAGCATCGAGCGGAAGGCTCCATACAGGGAGTCCTGTCTGCTCGCTCGAGCTGCGAGTTCTCTCGATAGGAAAGGGCTGACCCCCATCACTTGCCTGCTCAAGATGTCGGGATCCTGTCTCCAATCCAGCGTGTCGAGCACCTCCGGAGTGACGTCAGCTGGATGGATCTTCTCGGGTGGGGGTGGAGCCGAATAGGTGTCGCCCCGGTCGAGCACTCGCCGCCGCGTCCGTGTGCCGGCCTTGAAGAGAGGTTCCAGAACCATGTCGCGGCCGTCGGCAAGCAACATATTGGGGAAAGGCGGCACCAATTCGAAGTAGAGCCTCAAGACACCCTTGGGCGCCGACTTGAGGGTCAGCATGACAATCCTGTCCAGCCCAATCTGGCAGACGTCGGTCACTACGCAGCCCTTCAAAGGCTCTTCCAGACGGGGTGGATGAGGCAGCGCATAACCGCGGCCCAGGCTCCGCGACGCACATAGTAGGGGCAACGTCGGTTCCGCCATGAAGACCAGGTTGAGCGGGCTGCGGCCATCGAGAAACATGATGAGGGTCTTGTCGTCCTTCAGCGAGATGCTCCCGACGGCGTACCCGGCAAGAAGGTCTTTGAGTTCCTTCGCAAGGAAGGTAACCGCGAATGAGTCGAGTCCTACGGCCATGCGCCCATCCTACCAGAGGGCGCGCCGCAGCTCAACACTGATGAGAAAAGCGGGGCGTCGGGGAGCCGGCTCGCCAAAGACCGTCGGGCACGAAGAGCCGATGCTGCAGAGACCATTCGTTGTCACGGAGGAGGCAACCGACGCCCGGTGCGCAGACAGGACCCGGCAAGGGCCGCAGGCCCTATGAATACTGGGGCCCAGCGTATTTGATTGACACCCCAATTCTTTCAGGTTATGCTCTTTGCCGCTGGTGTGGAATGGGTGGAGATGTGACCCCTTTCGATTATCGAAACAGTCATTAATAGAGAGACCGAGGTTGGGAATTGCTCAGGAGTATGACGGGTTTTGGGCGAGGCGAGGTCGAAGAAAAGGGGGTGAGAGTTACCGCCGAACTCAGATCGCTCAACAGCCGTTTTCTGGAAATCTCACCGAAGATCCCCAAGTTCCTCGCGCCGCTCGAGGGAGACGTGAAGAAACTCATCCAGGATAAGATCTCCAGAGGGAGAATCCTGGTCAACGTCTCCTGGGATGAGGCGGAGGGTCTTACCGAGAGCCTGAAACTCGACGAGGATGTTGCCGATCGCTATCACAAGATCCTCACGGCCCTCAAGGAAAGGTACGGCCTGAGCGGTGACATGGATCTGGCGACCTTTGCCGCGCTGCCCGATCTTCTCAAGCACGAAGTGGAAGAGTGGGCGCCGCCAGAGGCTTTTCCCGTTCTGAAAGAGGCTATCGGTATGGCTCTGGAGGAGTTGATGGAAATGAAGTCCCGCGAAGGCGAGACGATTGCCGGGGATCTCAGGCAACGGATCGATGACACCGTGTCCCACCTCGATAAGGTCCGGAAGCGTGCTCGGCAGAGGGTCGAGGAAGTCCGGGAGCGACTAAGACTGCGACTTGCCGAGATCACGGACAAGGGTAAATACAGCGAAGCTCTGCTTTCTCAGGAGGTGGTGTTGTTCGCGGAGAGGTCGGATTGTACCGAGGAGTGCGTGCGCTATGGGATCCACTGTGAGAATTTCAACCGCTATCTCGCCGAAGGCGGTGCCGTCGGCAGAAAACTCAACTTCCTGCTGCAGGAGATGGCCAGAGAAGCGAACACCATGGCCGTCAAGGCAAGCGATGCGGAGGTGTCCGGCATAGTGGTGCTGATCAAAGAGGAACTGGAGAAGATAAGGGAGCAGGTCCAGAATATAGAGTAATGGGGGTGGCGAGTTGAAAGGTCATCTTATTAGTATAGGGTTTGGCAATGTCGTGGCCAGTGAGAAGATCGTTGCCATAATCACGCCGGGCTCATCACCGGTCAGGCGACTCAAGGATGAGGCCAGACAGAAGGGTAAGCTCGTGGATGCCACCCAGGGGAGAAGAACAAGGTCACTGATAGTCATGGACAGCGATCACGTGGTGCTTTCGGCCATAGGCGCCGAGACCATCACTCAGCGGCTGGAAAAGGCGGATGGAGAGCTTGGTGAGAAGTAGCAGGGCGATCTCGTTCCCGATAGTGGTCTCAGGGCCGTCCGGCGTGGGTAAGACCACCCTTTGCCACGGCCTGATGCAGAGGGACTCGAGACTGGCGTTTTCCATATCTGCGACCACCCGACAGGCCCGTTCGATCGAAAAGGACGGCAAGGACTATTTCTTCATATCCAAAGAGGAATTCGAACGCATGAAGGCAAACCGGGAGTTTGCGGAGTGGGCGCCGGTTCACGGTGAGCTCTACGGGACGCCAAAGGCGTGGCTCGATAGACAGCTGGAGCAAGGCATGAGCATACTGCTCGATATCGATGTTCAGGGTGGAGTCCAGATAATGGATGCGTATCCTGAGGCGGTCTCGATTTTCGTGGTCCCACCCTCTTTCGAAATCCTGGAGGAGCGGCTCAGGAACCGCAAGAGCGAAACCGAAGAGGCGGTGCGCCAGCGGCTTAAGAATGCGCTGGAGGAGATGGAATACATCACGCGCTACTCCTATGTCGTCGCCAATGATGTTGTAAACGAGGCGGTGGCGAAGATGGAACACATTGTCCGCTCGGAAAAGTGCAAGCGGGAGCGCATTCTCAAGGGGATCACCTGGAGAGAGTACCTCGGCGTCGAGGGCAAAGGGGTATGACGTTGAATCAGTCGAAGAACAACGACAGGGATGAGAGGACACTCAAGAAGGAAGAGATTCTTGACAGGGCGGAAAGTGCCTACGAGGCCGTGGTAGCCATCGCCAAGGAGGCGCGGCGCCTTAATGCCGCCCCGGGGATTTACCTCATGGGCGATGAGAAACCGCTGCCCAGGGCCGTGAAGAACTTCGTGGACGGAAAGGTCGACTACGAAGTCGACCGAGACTGACCCGCGGGCAGGAAGTTTCCCGGACAGGGTAAGAAGCAAGCATGAGAGTTCTAGTAGGGGTTACCGGATCGATCGCGGCATATAAGGCTGCGGAGCTGGTGAGCGAGCTCAAGAAGTCCGGCTCGGAGATTTCGGTTGTGATGACCGAGCACGCCACGCACCTCATCGGGCCGGCGACCTTCAGGGGGCTCTGCGGCGGTGAAGTCAGAGTCGATCTTTTTGAAAGGTGGCCGGGGCGGCCCATACATATCGAGCTGGCCGCGGATCACGACGTAGTGGCGATTGTGCCGGCCACCGCAAACATCATCGGCAAGATCGCCGGTGGAATCTGTGATGATTTGCTTTCTACGGTAGTGCTGTCTACAAAGGCTCCAGTGATCATCGCACCCGCAATGAATGAGGCCATGTACTTGAACCCTGCGGTAGCGAAGAACATCGATACGCTGAAGAGAAGGGGTTACAGATTCGTTGAACCCGATACCGGGTGGTTGGCATGCGGCACCGAAGGGATCGGCCGGCTTGCATCTCTGGACGCGCTTGCAGCGGCGATCGCGGACGCGGCCTGCGGCCGGGACGATCTCAATGGCAGGAAAGTCGTGATAACAGGCGGCCCCACCCTTGAGCCTATCGATGCTGTGCGGTTCATTTCCAACCGGTCGAGCGGCAAGATGGCGACCTCTCTGGCCAGGGTAGCGGCCCGGAGAGGTGCGGAGACCGTCCTTGTGATGGGTCCGTGCGCGGTGCCCCGGCCCGCCGGCGTCAAGGTGATTGATGTCGAAACGGGTGCGGATATGCAGCGAGCCTGCAAGAAGGAATGGGAAGATGCTGATTGTCTTGTGATGGCGGCAGCGGTGTGCGATTTCAAGCCTCGGGGTGTCGAGCCGGGCAAACTCAAGCGCCAGGATGGTCTTACCCTTGAGCTGGATACCTCCGAAGATATCCTGGCCGGCCTGGCTAAGAGCAAAGGCAACCGGATGCTGGTTGGATTCGCGCTCGAGACCCGCGACGAGATAGAGGGGGGCAAGCGGAAACTCCGCGAGAAGAATCTTGACCTGGTGATGGTCAACAATCCGCTCGCGGAAGGTGCCGGGTTCGGCAGTGACAAGAACTCCGGCTACTTGATTTTCCGGGACGGCCGGATCGATGAGATCCTGCTGGTCACCAAGATCGCCCTCGCCGATAGGATATTCGACGCAATCTCTTCCCGCCTCGGCAGCACCACGTAGATTAGGAAGGACATGACGATGGCACGGGAGGAAGTCACCGGGCCCGGTGCTGAGGACCTCACATCCCAGCTGGTCAACTGGCTTCAGCTTGTGGAGCTCTCCGGAACCCGTGAGGTGCTACTGGTGAAAACCGCCTCTTCAGCCCCCGCCGAGCCCGCCGGAAGCGAGGACCCCATGCTGGCCCTCCGGGAGAGGCTCCTGGAGTGCAAGCGCTGCAGCCTTCACGAGGGCCGCACCAACCTTGTCTTCGGAGAGGGGGACCCGGCCGGCGACATCATGTTTGTGGGGGAGGGGCCAGGTGCGGATGAGGACAGGACCGGCCGGCCTTTTGTGGGCAGGGCGGGAGCTCTGCTCACCAAGATAATCCAGGCCATGGGTCTGGAGAGAAGCGATGTCTACATTGCCAACATCGTCAAATGCAGGCCTCCGGGGAACAGGGATCCGGAGCCTGACGAGATATCGGGATGTCTTCCTTACCTGGAGAAGCAGATAGACATCATAAAGCCCCGGGTGATATGCGCCCTGGGCAGGGTTGCGACACAGACGCTGGTGGGTGAGCGAAGTGGGATCTCAGCTTTGAGGGGAAGGTTCTTCG
>CAZRAU010000108.1:0-10506 GCA_964598025.1 uncultured bacterium | reverse complement strand
CTATTTCCGTAGGAATGGGGACTACGTGGAGTCCAATCATCTTGCCATAGGCATGTCCGGGCCGCGGCGGGCCCGGGCCTGGTATGCGGAGACACGAGAAGTCGATTTTTATGATCTCAAGGGCATTCTGGAAGGCATAGCCGCCTTCCTGGACATCCGGTTGGCCTTCACGCCCGGCGGGCGCAGTGTGCTGCATCCCGGCAGGAGTGCGACAGTTGGTCTCGACCTGGGTAGTGAGATCCGTGAGATAGGATACCTGGGTGAGATTGCTCCTCAGGTATCCGAGGCGGCTGGATCCCGTCGGAAGCTGTATGTTGCCGAAATCGATTTTGATGGGCTTGTGGGACCGGCCGGCCGGGCCAAGAAATACAGTGGGCTCCAGAGATTTCCGGCCGTCAAGCGCGACCTTGCCGTAGTGATTCCGAAAGAAGTTGTGGAATCGCAGGTGAGGGATGCTATAATGGCCCGAGGTCGTTCGCTCATAGAGAGAGTCGAGATCTTCGACGTATATGAGGGTGAGCGCATTCCCGCAGGGACGAAGAGTCTGGCATACGGGATTGTGTTCCGGGCCCCAAACCGTACCTTGACGGAAGCCGAGATCGATGATTTGGAGCGTGACATTGAAGAAGGTCTCAAGAGCGAACTCGGCGGCGTGATAAGAGCAGGATAACGGTGAATTGGTGAATACGGTTTAGGAACGAGGGTATCTGCATGGTAAACGATCTTGAGTTGCTTGCGGCAAAGGTCGAAGCCGTGGTTGATGACCTCAAGGCCGCTCAGAATAGAAACAAGGAGCTGATGAAGGAGAATAAAGGGCTTACAGAGCAAATGGCATTGCTTGAGAAGGAGATTCAGAAAAGCCAAAAGGAGGGAGAGAGGACAGCTGAGCTTATTGCTCAGAATAAGGAATATAGGAAGAAGTGCAGTTTGTTGAAATCCAAGGTTACCTCAATGCTTGCAAAGATCGAGGTTTTGCAGTAGCTATATTCAGGGGGGAGTGGATGTGGTGGGACAGTTCGGAAAGCAATATGTGCTGAGTCCTGGGAGGGATATATAGGTGTCCGCAGACAAGGGCGGTGTCACGGTTGAGATTTTCGGACAGGAATACAAGATACGAGGTGATACCGACCCCGAACGTATGGCCGAAATTGCGCAATATGTGGATGGCAGAATGAAGGATATTGCGAAAGGGGCACCTGTGGGCTCTCTTGCCAAGATTGGTATACTAGCTGCTTTGAATATCGCCGATGAGCTTTTCAGAGAACGTGCTGAAAAGCGGAAGATGCAAGAAGATATCGAATCAGCAACGCATAGGATGCGGCGAAAGCTGGAGGAGATAGTCCCTTGATATTGTGTGGATTACGCACCTGACGTCTTCTCCCTGACCGAACTGTAGCCCTCCACGTCTTACCTGTGGGATCACTCTCCCGGTGTATGTGTAGTGCGGTTTCGCGTTATTGCGGAAGCCGCAGGGGAGGTGCTGGCAAATGCTTCAGACAATATTGATAGTGGTAGCGAGTCTCGTGGTCGGCATGCTGTTGTTTCTTCTGGGCTGGTATGCGCGAAGGCGGGCCAGTGAAAGCAAGCTGATGAGCACGGAGAAGCTGGCCGAGAAGATCATATCCGAGGCCAAGAAGGAAGCCGAAACCCACAAGCGCGAGGGCGTCCTGGAGGCTAAGGATCAGTGGTACAAAGCCAAGGAGAACTTCGAGCGCGAGACACAGGCCAGGAAGGCGGAATTGAGCAAGCTTGAGAGGAGGTTTTCCGAAAGGGAGGCCAATCTCAACCGAAAGGTCGACATCCTAGACAAGAAGGAAGCCGACATCAAGAGACGGGAGAGGGATGTTCAGGTGAGAGACCGCGCTCTCGTCGACAAGGAGCAAGAGCTCAGCCAGAAGATTGAGGAGGAGAATAAGCGTCTGGAGCGCATCGCCGGGATGACCTCCGAAGAGGCCAAGAAGATCCTCATCTCCAACCTGGAAGACGTTGCGAGACATGAGGCGGCTCAGTCGATCCGGCGAATAAGGGAAGAGGCACAACGGAAGGCCGAGCGCGAAGGCAAGGAAATACTCACTCTGGCCATACAGCGGTGTGCTGCGGATCATGTGGTGGAATCCACCGTTTCGGTTGTCTCCTTGCCCAACGAGGAGATGAAAGGGCGCATCATAGGGCGGGAAGGAAGGAACATAAGGTCTTTCGAGCTGTCCACAGGTATAGACGTCATCATCGACGACACGCCCGAAGCGGTGATCCTTTCCGGTTTCGATCCCATACGGCGTGAGATCGCCAAGGTCTCCCTCGAGAGGCTTGTCACCGACGGGCGCATCCATCCTGCGAGAATAGAGGAAGTGGTTGCCAAGGTGCAGGCCGAGATGGATGAGAAGATCAGGGAAGTAGGGGAGCAGGTGTCCCTGGATGTCGGGGTTCACGGGCTCCACCCGGAGCTTATCAAACTTCTGGGCAGGCTCCAGTATAGAACAAGCTATGGCCAGAATGTGCTCCAGCACAGCAAGGAGGTCGCGCACCTTACCGGGATTATGGCCGGCGAGCTGGGATTCGACACCTCACTGGCCAAGCGTGCGGGTCTTCTCCATGACATCGGAAAGGCCATCGACCATGAAACCGAGGGTACCCATACCCAGATAGGATCGGACGTGGCCCAGAAGTACGGTGAGAACCCCAAGGTTGTGCATGCCATCGGGTTCCATCACAGCGATTCGGTTGCCGAGTCGGCCATCTCGGTATTGGTCCAGGCGGCCGACGCCGTTTCGAGCGCAAGGCCGGGGGCAAGAAGAGAAACCCTGGAAAGCTACATAAAACGGCTGGAGAAGCTGGAGAAGATAGCGGATTCGTTCAGAGGTGTTGCGAAAGCATTCGCAATCCAGGCCGGGCGCGAGATAAGGATCATGGTCGAGAGCAAGGAGATCGGCGATACCCAGGCCGAGGAACTGGCACATGAAATCGCATCCAAGGTGGAAACCGAGCTGGAGTATCCGGGACAAGTCAAGGTTGTGGTCATTCGTGAGACACGAGCCATAGAATATGCAAAATAGGGGAGATCTCAACGTCCTTTTCGTTGGGGACATTGTAGGACACCAGGGCCGCAAGGCGGTCGCCGGCCTTCTCCCCGGCCTCCAGCGCGAGTTCGGCATCGAATTCACAATTGCCAACTGCGAAAACGCGGCGGGCGGTTTCGGCTTGACCAAGAAGGTAGCGGACGAGCTCATTTCCTATGGGATAGATGTTCTCACCTCGGGTAATCATATCTGGGACAAGCGAGCGATGGTTCCCTTCCTGGACTCCATGGACGTGGTACTCCGGCCTCACAACTATCCGCCCGGTGTCCCCGGGAGGGGGTGTGGTGTCTACCGTACCAGAAGCGGTCTCAAGATCGGTGTCATCAATCTTCAGGGCAGGGTCTTCATGAGAGCTATAGACTGCCCCTTTCGGGTCGCCGACATGCTATTGGAGCAGATTCAGGATGCCATTACACTTGTTGACATACATGCCGAGGCGACCAGCGAGAAGATCGCGATAGGATGGTACCTCGATGGACGGGTGGCCGCCGTGGTGGGGACCCATACCCACGTGCAGACCGCTGATGAGCGGGTGCTTCCCGGCGGCGCCGCCTATATCACGGATGCCGGCATGACCGGATCATTCGATTCGGTAATAGGTATAGAGAAAGAGGCAATCATAAACAGGTTTCTGACCGGGATACCCAACCGGTTCGATCAGGCGAGAGATGACGCGAGGCTGTCCGGCGTTGTGATTTCCATTGAAAGCAAGAGTCGTAAGGCTGTCGGGATCACACGCGTGGTCCGTTCTGTGGAAGCCGAGGGATATTGATGCCTGCTACACTGCTGGAAGGCAAGCCGCTTGCCGAGGAGATAGAAGCCGAAGTGACCGCAGAGGTTGCCGGCCTCAGGGCTAAGGGTATCAATCCAAATCTCACGGTTGTCCTGGTCGGTGACGACCCGGCATCAAAAGTCTATGTCGGCAGCAAGGAGAGGGCCTGCAAGCGGGTGGGCATAGACTCGACCACCCTCAGACTCCCGGCGTCGCTGTCTCAAGGCGATCTCTTGAAGCTGATCGGAGATCTCAACGATAATCGGGCGGTCCATGGCATCCTGGTGCAGCTGCCGCTACCGCCTGAGATCGACTCCAACGCCGTCTTGTGCGCGTTGGATCCCGCCAAGGACGTGGACGGGTTCGCCCCTGAGAACATGGGCAAGCTCTTGCTGGGGTTCCCTCATACGGTGGCTTGTACGCCCGCCGGCATAGTCCGAATGCTCGACCACTACAAGGTGCCTCTCGACGGCTCGGATGTCGTAATAATCGGCAGAAGCAATATTGTGGGCAAACCTCTTGCCGCGCTTCTGGTGCAGAAGACCAAGGGCAGGGACTGCACGGTGACGATCTGCCATTCCAGGACCGCGGATGTCGCGCGGCACACCAGAGATGCCGACGTTGTCGTGACGGCTCTGGGGAGTCCGAGGTTTCTCAGGGCCGACATGGTACGGCCCGGGTGCACCGTTGTTGACGTAGGCATGAACAGGGTCGAAGACCCATCGGCCAAGAGAGGATATCGTCTTGTCGGAGACGCCGACTTCGATGCTATTCTCACTAAGGCCGCGTTTATAACACCTGTCCCCGGCGGCGTCGGCCCTCTGACCGTCGGCATGCTGCTGAAGAATACTCTTAAGGTGGCTAGGTGCTGCGGATGCAAGGCATAGATGCGGCCGTTCCGGATGACAAGGTCTATACGGTAACCGAGCTGACGTCCTTCCTGAAGGACCTTATCGAAAAGCAGTTCCCCTCGATCTGGATAGTGGGTGAGATCTCGAATTGCACCGCCCATTCATCCGGCCACACATACTTCACCTTGAAAGATGAGAGCTCGCAAATCAAGTGCGTGTTCTTCAGCGGTGCTGCCCGGCGCGTTGTCGCCAAACCCGAGGATGGACTCAAGATGTATGTCCTGGGGCGGCTCACAGTCTATGAGCGCCAAGGGCAGTACGAGCTGATCGTAACCAACCTGCTCCCGGTGGGCAGGGGCGAGCTCTACGCGGCTTTCGCCAGGCTGAAGGAGAAGCTGGCGAAGGAAGGGCTTTTTGATCAGGCTCTGAAGCAAGACCTGCCCAGGTTTCCATCGAGGATCGCTGTGGTCACGTCGCCCACCGGGGCCGCCGTCAGGGACGTGATACGAGTTGCGACAAGGATACATGCAGGGGTGGAAATAGTGGTCTACCCTGTGAGGGTACAGGGGGAGGGAGCCAAGGAAGAAATCGCGGAGGCAATCGGTTTCTTGAACGCAGAAGGTGGATTCGATGTTATCATCCTGGCAAGGGGTGGCGGATCGATTGAAGATCTCTGGGCGTTCAACGAGGAAGTCGTGGCGAGGGCCATAGTGGCATCCGAGATCCCGGTGGTGTCGGCGGTGGGGCATGAGATTGACTTCACAATAGCCGATTTCGCAGCCGATGCCCGGGTTCCGACCCCTTCCGCTGCGCCGACGCTGGTCCTTGCGGACTACGTGGATGCATCGACGCGGCTGGAAGGCCTCTTGCGGAGAGCGGGAACCGTCCTTGCCGGCCGGATCGAGAGGGGCAAGACTTTCATCGGGAGCCTGAGTACGCATTACGGTATGAGGGCCGTGAGAGACCGCGTAACGGTCGGAATGCGCGACCTGGATGAGGCCCTTGGAGGGGCGCGGAAGACGGTGGAAGCCCGCATTGAGTCCGGACAGGCGAGGCTTGCCGGTCTTATGGGCAAGGTGGAGGCCTTAAGCCCGCTATCCACATTGGAGCGGGGCTATTCCATTGTGTTTCTTGCGGCCACCGATGAGGTGGTGAAGGGTGCCGGACAAGTGAATGTGGGCGAGCGCCTCAGGATCAGATTCTTCCGGGGGAGTGCGGTGTCACGAGTGGAGAGCACGGAGGAGGGGGAATAGATGGGTGAGATGACTTTCGAACAGGCTATGAAGCGAATAGAGAAGATCGTCGCGGACCTGGAGAAGGGCGATCTCCCGCTGGAGGAGTCACTCGACCGGTTCGAGGAAGCGGTCAAGCTGGCGCGTACATGCCAGGAGAAACTCGAGAAGGCCGAGGCAAGAGTCAGCAAGCTCGTGAAAACGGGTGAATCCGGTTTTACACTTGAACCCCTGAACGAATCAGGAGATGATTGATTCAGTATCATGCGGAAGACCAAGAGTTTCAATCTCAGAAGTTATATGGAGACCGGCAGGAAGGAAATAGAGGCGGCCCTGGACGCCTACCTTCCGCCTGAAACCGAGTATCCGCAGAGCCTCCACAAGTCTATCAGATATAGCGTCTTCAGCGGGGGCAAGCGCTTCAGGCCCATACTCTGCCGGGCGTGTTTCGAGGCCTGCGGGGGTGACGGCAGCTCCGTCATGCCTGTAGCCTGCGCCATAGAGCTGGTTCACACCTACTCCCTTATCCATGATGACCTTCCCTGCATGGACGACGACGATCTCAGAAGGGGCAAGCCGACCAACCACAAGGTGTTCGGTGAGGCCATGGCCGTTCTGGCGGGAGATGCCCTTCTCACGCTTGCCGTCGATCTGCTGGTCAGGGAAGGTGCAAGGGAGTTGGGGGCCGCGAGGACGATCGGGGTGCTCGAGGACCTATTGCATGCTATCGGGAGCGAAGGTATGGTGGCGGGGCAGGTTGTGGACATGGAAAGCGAAGGTCGTGGTGTGGGGGCGGAGACAATCGAGTACATCCATTCGCACAAAACCGCGGCTCTGATCGAAGCCTCAGGGCGCTGTGGGGCTTTGGTGGCGGAGGCAGGCGAGGCCCTGATCGCGTGCATCTCCGAATACGGGCGAAAGCTCGGGCTTGCCTTTCAGATAACTGACGACATCCTGGATGCTGAGGGTGGTTTCGGGGATCTCAAGTCGGGTGCATCGTTGGATAAGCGCAAGCACAAGGCAACGTATCCCGGTGTTTTCGGGCTTGGTATGTCCAGACAGATGGCCGCGAGGCTTGTCGACGAAGCGAAGGATTCTGTTGCGCACATTGGGGTCGGTGCTCTACCTTTGTTATCGATGGCCGACCTTGTAATCAGACGGTCGTCCTGAGGAGGTTGGATACGACGTCGTTGCTTGATAGCATTAACGACCCGCAGGACCTTAAGGGGCTTTCCCTGGCGAATCTCTGCGATCTGGCGCAGGAGATAAGGGAGAAGATAGTCTCCGTCGTTTCCAGGACCGGCGGCCACCTTGCGCCGAGCCTGGGCGTTGTGGATCTCACGCTTGCCCTCCACTATTGCTTCGATTCCCCCAAGGACAAGATCGTGTGGGATGTCGGGCACCAGGCATACGCGCACAAGATCCTGACGGGACGCAGGGAGAGATTCGAGAACCTGAGGATGAAGGGTGGCGTAAGCGGCTTTCCGAGAATCGACGAGAGTCCGCACGATGCCTTCGGCACAGGCCACGCCAGCACGTCGATTTCCGCCGCGCTCGGCCTGGCGTGCGCCAGGGACGTTACGGGAAAAGCCTACCATGTTGTTGCCGTGATCGGCGACGGCGCTCTTACAGGTGGTCTTGCCTTTGAGGGGCTAAATCAGGCCGGACACCTGAAGCAGGACATGATAGTGATTCTGAATGAGAACAAGATGTCGATATCCAGGAATGTGGGAGCTCTCTCGCAGTATCTGACAAGGCTGATCTCGGCTCCGGTGTATAGAAGGTTTGAGGCCGATGTCTATGAACTCCTGGGCAAGATCCCTACGGTCGGAGGGAAGGCCCAGGCTATCGGAGGCCGTATCAAGGATAGTCTCAAGAACCTCGTTGTGCCGGGGATCCTGTTCGAGGAGCTTGGCTTCCGTTATTACGGCCCCGTTGACGGCCATGACATCGAGCAGATGGTGCATGTTCTGGACCATATCAAGAACTTCAAGGGGCCGCAGTTGGTACATGTCATAACCAAAAAGGGCAAGGGCTACGCTCATGCCGAGAAAGACGCGAGCAAGTTTCACGGCATTGGCTCCTTCGACAAGAAGACAGGCATTCTGGAGAAGAGCTCGGATTTCCCGTCCTACACGCAGGTGTTCGGCAAGACCATCACCGAGCTCGCCGCGAAGCGGAAGGACCTCGTGGCGATAACGGCCGCCATGCCGGAGGGCACGGGGCTCACGGCGTTCAGGAAGAGATTTCCCCAGAGGTTTTATGATGTCGGCATCGCAGAGCAGCATGCCGTGACATTCAGTGCGGGTCTGGCAAGGGCGGGTGTGAAACCGGTGGTTGCAGTTTATTCCACGTTCCTCCAGCGTGCCTATGATCAGATAATCCATGACGTCGCACTTCAGAAACTCAATGTCTGCTTCGCCGTGGATCGGGGCGGCCTGGTTGGAGAGGATGGGCCGACCCATCACGGGATCCTCGATCTCAGCTACCTGAGAGGGATTCCGAATATGGTCGTGATGGCGCCCAAGGATGAAAACGAACTCCGGCACATGCTCGCTACCATGGTCGGCTATGACGACGGACCGATAGCGGTCCGCTATCAGAGAGACTATGGTCTCGGTGTGGAATTGGACAGCGACCTGACCCCGCTGGAGATCGCCAAGGCAGAAGTTCTTGAGCGTGGCGGCGACGTTGCCCTGATCGGTATCGGCTCGATGGTGCATCCGTGCCTGGAGGCGGCATCGGCTCTGAGAGGTCAGGGCATAGAGTGCTGGGTAGTCAATGGGCGTTTCGTCAAACCCCTTGATGCGGATGTCGTAGTGAATATAGCGTCGCAAGTCAAACTCGTGGTGACCGTCGAGGAAAACGCGATTTGCGGCGGGTTCGGCAGCGGCGTGGGTGAATTGCTTTCGAGCAAGGGGATGACGACCCCTGTCGCGATGATCGGTCTTCCGGACCGGTTCATTGCGCATGGTACGAGGGCGGCGCTCCTTGCGGAAGCCGGTCTTTCGGCTGCGTCGATAGCAGACACGGTCAGAGCGGCATTGAGCAGGTTGACCTGAGCCATGATCAAGAACTGCGGAATAGTAGCCAACAAGCGTAAGCCGGATATCGGCGGTCTTGTCACCGGGCTCATTGCCTGGCTGGAGGCCAGGGGTGTGGCTGCACTGGTATGGGACGATCTGGCGGGTGTGCTTCAGTGTGACAACGTCAGACCGCTTGACGAGGTGGGTGGCAGGAGCGACATAGTCATCGCCGTGGGTGGAGATGGGACGCTTCTCCGAGCGGCCAGAGCGGTCGGGGACAGGTTGATACCGGTACTGGGCGTGAACATCGGAAGCCTTGGTTTTCTCACCGAGGTTACTGTGGATGAGATGTATGAGTCGCTCGAGGGGATCCTCGGCGGCGGTTTCAGGTATGAGGACCGCATGAATGTGGATGGATCCGTGTTCCGAAACGGCGAGCAGGTAGAGCATGTCACCGCCCTCAACGATATTGTCATAAACAAGGGGGCGCTATCGCGCGTGATCGAGGTCAAGATCGCCGTGGATTGCGGCTATGTTACGACTTATACGGCGGACGGCCTGATCATATCCACCCCCACCGGTTCGACGGCCTACTCACTGTCGGCAGGCGGTCCGATAGTGAATCCCGCCACGGAGGCGATCATCGCTACACCGATTTGCCCTCATGCGCTGGCCGTGAGGCCGATGATTCTCGCTCCCACACAGGAACTGAGCGTGGATCTCTGGGCCGGCCATTCTCTGTATGGCGAGCCGGAGGTAAAGCTCACCGTGGACGGCCAGGTGGGTTTCGATCTTCTCTCCGGCGACAGGATCGTATTCACCAGGTCCGAACAGAAGACGAGGCTGGTGCTGTCGGGGTACAGGACTTTCTATGAAGTTCTCAGCAGCAAACTCAAGTGGGGCGACTCCAGACGCAAATCGTAATCCTGCCGGAGAGGTCGGATATTCATGCTTGCCGAACTGAAGGTTGAGAACTACGCCATCATTGAGGACATCTCGATCGCCCTTGCCCCCGGACTGAATGTTCTCACGGGTGAGACCGGCGCAGGCAAGTCGATCATAGTCGGTGCGCTCGGTTTCGTCTTGGGAGAAAGGGTCTCCGACGAGGTGGTGCGAAAGGGCCAGGATTCGTGCCGTGTCGAGGTGCTCTTCAGGCTGGACAAGGTCACGCTGGCCAAGGTGAGGGGCGCCCTCCACCAGGTGAAAGCACCGGACGGTATGTTGCGGCTGGAACGCGAGATCACAAGGGGCGCGAGATCGAAGTCGAGCCTGAACGGCGTTCACGTGCCGCTTGCCCAGGTGCGGGAGCTGGGCGACCTCCTAGTGGATTTCCACGGCCAGCATGAGCACCAGCGCCTGCTGGATTCCAGGAGTCACATAGACTTTCTCGATGATTTCGCCCATCTCATTCCATTGAGGGAGAGCCTGAGAGCGCGGCGGCAGGGCCTCCTGGAGACAGCCGGGCGGATAAAGGATCTCGAGCAGGAAATAGCATACATAGACAAGCAGGAAGACTTCATACGCTATGAGGTTCGGGAGATCGAGCAA
>CAZRAU010000107.1:0-10814 GCA_964598025.1 uncultured bacterium | reverse complement strand
CCGCTCGCGGAGCAGTGAATGTCGTGCTGAACAGCGAGCGGGCGGCGAGCGAAGCAAACCACGGCGGGCATGGAACCCCGCCGCTACGAATACGCAGTCGGAGAGCCGATGCTATGAATCGGGGTCCTGGGGTTCGCGTTGGATGTCATAGCGGCGCATCTTGCGGTGGAGGTTGGCCCGGTCTATACCGAGGCGCGACGCCGCCTGCGACACGTTCCAGGCGGTTCGCCTGAGCTCCGATATGATGAGAGACCTCTCGAAACTCTCTACCAGGTCGCCTAAGGGTTTGTCCGCAGTGACCACCCTGGCCTCACTCAGGAGCGGAGTCACATGGGTTTCCTTGACCGATTTCTCGTCGGTCATGATAACGAGCCGCTCCACAAGGTTCTTGAGTTCCCTCACATTGCCCGGCCAGTGGTAGGACATCAGGACTTTGACCGCGCCTTCGCTCATCTCCTTCGGAGGCTTGTTGTTTTCCTCGCAGAAGACCCTGATGAAGTGCTCCACCAGCAGCGGGATATCCTCCTTGCGTTCTCTCAGGGGGGGGACCTCCACCGGGATCACCGATATCCTGAAGAAAAGATCCTCCCGGAAATTGCCGTCCTTGATCTCCCTGGCGAGGTTCTTATTGGTCGATGAGATCACCCGGACATCCACCTTTATGGAAGCCTTGCCGCCCAGGTGCTCGAATTCGTTCTCCTCCAGGACGCGCAGGAGCTTGGCCTGGGTCTCGAGGCTCATGTCTCCGATCTCATCCAGGAGCAGGCTTCCGGTATCGGCGAGCTCGAACTTGCCTTCCTTGCGGGCGGTGGCCCCCGTGAAGGCCCCCTTCTCGTGTCCGAAGAGCTCGCTTTCGATGAGATCCTTGGGAATGGCCGCGCAGTTGAGTTTGACGAAGGGTCTCTTCTGCCTGGGGCTGTTCTCGTGTATGGCCGCAGCCACGAGTTCCTTGCCGGTCCCGTTCTCCCCGCATATCAAGACACGGCCCTTGGAGGGGGCCGCGCGCTCGATGTCCTCCCAGAGCCGCTTCATGGGATCGCTCCGGCCGATCATCACCTGCTTCCTCTTGAGTTCCTGGGAAAGCCTTATGTTCTCACTCCTCAGGCTTACCATCTTGAGGGCGTTCTTGATGGAGACCAAAAGCCTCTCAGGTTGGAGGGGTTTCTCGATGAAGTCGAGCGCCCCGGCTTTGGTGGCCTTGACGGCGGTATCGATATCGGCCTCACCCGAGATCATCACCACACCTACCTGCGGCGCCATCTTCTTCAGGGCCGTCAAAACCTCGAGGCCGTTCATCCCGGGCATATAGACATCGAGCAGCACCAGGGCGATCTCTTTCTCCTTGGCCTTGGCCAGGCCCTCTTTGCCGCTCTGGGCCGTAACCGTCCCATAGCCTTCATCGTCGAGTAGACCTGATACACTCGTTGTGATGGCGGGGTCATCGTCGATTATGAGGATCTGAGGTTGCTTCAAGGCCTGCCCTCCGCTCGCCGGTCGCTCACCTCCGCCACCTTGAGATCCACCCTGAAGGTCGTACCCGCCGGGCCGGTGTCGAAAGTGATGGTTCCACCATGATCCTGAATTATACGATAGACCATCGCAAGACCCAAGCCCGTTCCTTTGGCCTTGGTGGTGAAATAGGGGTCGAAGATCTTGTCCCGTATCTCATCGGCGATGCCGGGGCCGGTATCGCCGATCTCCACCGTTGCCATCGGCTTGCCTCCGGGCCCGCCGCCAGCGGCCGGATAGGTTCTCACGGTGAGCCTGCCCCCTTCCCACATGGCTTCCACCGCGTTCTTGACCAGGTTGGATATCACGCCTCTCACCTGATTGTCGTCGGCCAGTACCGGAGGCAGCCCATCAGTGAGAAAAGTCTCGACTGCGACATCGCCGGATGAAGTGTAGAGATCCAGTACGCTTCGGACGGTCTCGTTGAGATCGAGCGCCTTGAGGTTGGGCTCGGGCATCTTGGCGAAAGAGGAGAACTCCTGGGCGAGATCTCTTAAGACCCCGACCTCCTTGAGCATCGTGTCGAGGCTCTCGCGGATGACCTCGCTGTCTTCACCCGAGCCGGCCAGGCGCTTCTTCAAGCGATAGATCCCTATCTCGATAGGGGTCAGGGGGTTCTTTATCTCATGGGCGATCCGCCTTGCGACATCCCTCCAAGCGGCGATGCGCTCGGCGCGAATGAGATTCTCCTTATACTCGCGGAGATCCCGGGTCATGTTGTTAAAGGATGCTACAAGGCTCCGGATCTCGTCCTTGGCACTCACCTCGACCCTGTGATCCAGGTCCCCCTTTGCGATGCGCTCGGTTGCGCCTGCGAGCTCACGGATGGGATGGCTTATGGCCCTGGCGAGCAACCTCGAGGCTATGGCCGAGAAGAGGATCATGACGGCCACGAGCACGACAATCACGAGCACACTGTACCGGCGCAGGATATTGACATAAAGCCCCACGGCACTGTAGCGGCTGTAGTCCTCTCCGGTCTTACGCATCATATCGATCATGCCGGGCTCGAGCATGAAGCCGGAGACAATTACCGAACCCGGACCGAGCCTCAAGGCCGAGGCGATGACATCCTGGTCGGCATAGACGATTTTCTGCGGGCCCGTCTCGGGGGAGACCATGTCCAGCGTGATTTCGCCGTCGATGCGGGGCAGGTCCTCGGGGTATGACGCAACAAGTCTCCAGGAAGCCCCATCCAGGGTGTAAAGAGCCGCGAAGTCGGCATCGTACCGGGGTACGGTTTCCCGCAGGAAGTCATCTATGCGAACCGCTCCGGGACGGTGGTCCCTGAAATCTGCGGCAATGAGGCTTGTGGTGTGACGGGCGTCGCGGTCGAGCCGCACCGAGAGGTAGCGGGCGATCTCCATGGAGTTATGGAAGGACTCCCGGAGGGCCACATTGCTCAAGCGGTCGACGTAGCCGGCGAAATATTCTATGCCGAAGATGGCGATCAAGACCGTGGGGATCACGGATACTATAAGGAAGAGGCCGAGGAGTCTTCCCTCGAAGCCGCCTATCTTGAAAGGATTCCTCATCCGGCTCCCCCGGCCCTCAAAGCAACGTCCCTCCGATCTTCCTGCAACACACAGCTTCGCTCAGGCAGCGTCGGGTCTCCGCGCCCGACGGGTTCGTCGTGACCGGAGTCACGACGCTGCGGACCACGGCCGTCGGGGATGGAACCCCGACGCTACGTAATACGTACCAATGGCGGCTCAAGGCGTCTACCGCCTTTCGGTCATGGGTTCTTTCTTATTACCAGCACCGATATGTCGTCGGCCTGTTCGCAGCCTTGCGAGAACTCATCCACGTCCTTGATGAGTCTCTCAAGGGCCTGGGCCGCAGTCAGCGCCCCGCTTGCACTCACGGCCGCCACGAGCCTCTCTTCCTCGAACATGGCACCCTCGAGGTTGAAGGCCTCGGTCACGCCATCGCTCACAAGCACCACGGCATCGCCGTCCATGAGGCTGCACCTGCCTGCCTCATACCCTGCGGTCGCGATGATGCCGAGAGGCACGCCGCCCACGGTCAGGCTCTCGATGCCGCCGTCCTTGGAGCGCCTCATCACCCCCGGTGGGTGGCCGCAGTTCACATACCAGAGCCCGGCCTTCGCGCAATCGAGCAGGCCGATGAACATGGTCACGAAGGTATCCGCCGAGCTCGATGAGATGAGATACTGGTTGAGTTCCTGTATGAGCCGGGATGGATCGTCACGGCCGTTACCGCTCCAACTCCGGATTATGGCATGCACGCTTGCCATCACCAGCGAAGCCCCGAGGCCCTTGCCGGAGACGTCGCCCTGGGCGAGGAGTATCTTGCCGGGAGCTATCTCGAACATGTCGTAGTAGTCGCCCCCCACGGCCTTGGCGGGCCGGCAGGTGGCCGCGAAGCCCCAGCCTGCATGGCTGGGAAGCGTGTCGGGAAAGAGGTTTTGCTGGACGGCCCGGGCGATCTCGAAGTCACGAGCGACCTGTGCCTCGCGCGTTGCCATGGCTATTATTCGGTCCCTGTTTTCCCGGAGTTCCTGGGTCATGTTGTTGAAGGACGAGACCAGGCTTCCGATCTCGTCCTTGGCATTGACCTTGACCCTGTGGTGGAGGTCTCCCGCGGCGATCCGGTCGGTGGCGGTCGCAAGCTCCTGGATGGGATAGCTGATGCGTTTGGCCATAAGCCTCGAGGCCACGGCCGATGCTACGGCCACCAGCACGGCCAGCACCGAGATCACGATGATGGTGTAGCGCCTCAGCGCGCTCACGTAGAGGCCCACCGAGCTGTAACGGCTATAGTCATCTCCTGTCTTCCGCATCATGTCCATCATGCCGGGTTCAAGCAGGTAGCCTGAGACAAGCAGCAAGTCGTCTCCCACGGTGACCCCCGCCGCTATGACGTCCTGATCGCCGAAGACGACCTTCCTCGATCCGTCGTGCCGCGTCTCGGACCCGACCTCCTCTATGTGTGCCATCCGGTCGACGTCCGGCGGGAATGAAGCGGCAAGCCGCCAGGAATCGCTTTCGCGTGCAAAGAGCGCGGTGAAATCCGCTCCGTAGTGCCGGGCGGTTTGCTCGAGCAGGAGGGCCGCACTCGGCGTGCGAAGCCTGGCGGCCGAGGTCTTGGATATCTCCACGGCGGCGCAGGCCGCATCCCGGTCAAGTCTTGTCGAATAGTGGCGGGCTATTTCCATAGAGTTGTGGAAGGACTCCCGCAAGGCGACATTGCTCAGCCTGTCGACGTAGCCCGCGAAATACTGGGTGCCGAAGATGGCGATAAAGATGGTGGGGGTGAGGGAGATCACCAGGAAGAGGACCAGGATCTTCCGCTCAAACCCGCCCGACCTGAAGGGATTCATCATTTATCATATCCCTGCTTGTGCCTGCGTGCGCCAAGCTGGCCGCACCCCGCGAGTATGTCGGATCCGAGGCTCCGTCGCAAGGTCACCTTCTTGCCCCGTTCCTCAAGGATCGTCTGGAACTTCCGGATCCTTGCCGGCACGGGTCTCCCGAACCGGCATCCCGGGAAGGGGTTCAGGCTTATGAGATTGATCTTGGCCGGTACCTCTCTAAGGAGGCCTGCCAGCTCATGGGCGTCGTGCGCGCCGTCATTCACGCCGTCCATGAGGACATATTCGAAGGTGAGCATCCTGCCCTTGGTGGAGAAGTAGTATCTTGCCGCATTCATGAGCTCCGGGAGGCTGACCTTCTCGGCGATCGGCATGAGCTCCCTGCGCTTGTCGTCGGAGGCGGTGTTGAGCGAGATGGCCAGACCCACCTCGTAGGGTTCACGGGCGAACCGCATGATCTCATCGGCGAGGCCGCATGTGGACACGGTTATCCGCCGGGCGCCTATGCCCATCTCCTCGATCATGAGGTGGATGGTCTTGGTGAGGTTGGCATAGTTGGCAAAGGGTTCACCCATACCCATAAAGACGACGTTGGAAAAATGGCGCGGAGCTTCCGGGCTGCGCTGCTCCGAAGGGCCTGCTCCGGCCTGCCCGGCCAGGCGCTCTTCGAGGAAGCTAACCTGATCGGTGATCTCGCCCGGGGAGAGGTCGCGCTTGAACTTCATCGTACCGGTCGCACAGAAAGTGCACATGTACGCGCATCCCACCTGGCTGGATATGCACAGGGTCGCCCCGCGCGGGTGGTTTAGGATGACGCTTTCTATGCGGGCCCCGTCGGCGAGACGGAGCAGGTATTTCGCCGCACCGTCCTCGTGGGATTCCACCACGCGCTCCTGCTCGAGTCTGGTGATCGTGAAATCCCTGGAGAGCTCCTTGCGCACCTTGAGCGGGAGGTTGGTCATCTCCTCAAACGACCGCACCCGCCTCTGGTAGAGCCACTCGCAGATCTGGGCGGCCCGATAGCCGGGCTCGCCGCGCTCCTCGAGGATCGCTCTTATCTCTTCCCTTGTAAGATCGTTCATGTGTGACATCGCATGTCCTCGCCGGAGACCGAACCCCGCCCACCGTCGGGCACGGAGACCCGACGTTACAGCTGCAACCCATCGTTGCGACAGGGGTCACGGTGCTGAGGCAATCTCCGGTGTTCCCCAGGCTCTGCACCCGGCGCTGAATCGGGACTTGGCGACACAGTAGTGTCGATGCTCTGCAACAAGTTCGTAAGGTGCAGAACCCGGTCTTCGGAAGACCTCTATCGGCTCGCCATGCACTTCTCGGCCAGACCCTCGAGGCCGAAGGGTGCCAGCGCCTCCTCCATGACAGACTTCATATCTGCAAGATTTGTTCCATCGATGTCGGGTGGGGTGTGCCCGGCCAGACGCGCTTCGATCTCAGCCCGGGCCTGGCTCACGAGCCTTCCCGCATCGATCCGCCCCTCTTCCTTGAGGGCTTTGCGATCGATGATGTTACTGGGGTAGAAGGCCTCTTCCTTGTACAGGCGAAGCGTATCATCGGTCGTCAGGAAGTTGCCTTCCTTGAGCCCCTGTCTGATGGCGTCGGTCCCCAGGGTCTTCCCGCGAGGCTCCATCCCGCGCTTGAGCCGCCTCATCATGCCGCAGATCTCATTATCCAGCACAAGTTTCTCAAGGCACTGACAGCTTTCGAAGTTGAGCATCCCCGGACCCGAAACGAAATCCACCGAGCCCGTCGAGGCCAGGGCAAGGGTCATGGCGGTTTCCATCCCCGCCTGGGCGTCCAGAGCCTTGGAGTCGCTCATGCCGAGATAGACCTGGGTGGGAAACCCGAGATGCTTGCCTACTTCGGCATCGGCGAGGTCCACAAGCAGAGTCTCAACCGCACCCATGGGTGAGGTGGAGTGTCTCATATCAAAGAGCGCGGGCGAGCCGCCCCATATGAGAGGCGAGCCGGGCGTCCAGGCCTGGTGTATTACCACCCCGCTAAGGGTCTCGGCGGCGTGCTGCACCACGTTTGCCAAGAGACTCATGGGAGCCAGGGCGCCGGCCAGGGGCATGGAAATGAACTGGACCGGAATGGCATTCTGGGCGCAGGCTCTCAGATCGTGACACCCCAGCCCCGACCATCTCAAGGGGCTCGACGGGCAGATATCGAATATGGCGCACGGCGTATCCCTCAAGGAATCCTTGCCCGTCCGTGAGACCAGGAGGTCGCGCATGATCTTGAAACCGGTCTGCGAAAACGTGCCGGTGACCACGGGTTTGTCCGAATAGAGGCATGAGATATAGAGCCTTATGCTGTCGCTCACCTCGTGGGCAACCTCGGAGGGGATGACGGCGGTGCTTGTGGCCTCTATATGCTCGAGCGTGTCCGAGACCCTCGAAAACCTGATGACGTCATCTATGTAGGGCAGGCGCATGACCGACTCGACGGCATCGTAGATGTAGAGCGCAGCCGAGCCGGGATTGAAGTGGATTCGGCCGTCGCCGAAGGTGAACTTCGCCTTGCCCGCAAGATCGTAAAGCGTGAGGTGCTTGGGAGTGGACTTTATAGCCCTCTCGACCATGTTCCGTCTTATCTTCACTCTTCGGTCCTGCTTTGAAACTTCGGCTCCCATCTCACCGAGGATGTCCAGGGTATCGTCATCCTCAAGGATGATTCCGGTCTCTTCCAACAGCGTCATACTCTCATCCAGTATCTGCTCTATCGCAGGCTTGGAAAGAACACCGGTCCTCGGTACTTGGATCTCCATTGTGCACCCGCCTTTCAGCCGGATCCCGGTAGCATGGTTTGGACTATATCTCTTTGATAAGCCAGTATCAGGATGTAGTCAAGCCGAATAAGGGCCGGGCCGGTGAAAGCGAAAAACGTCCGGGGCCGGATTGTGAAAGTCAAATTCAATTTCCGGGGGTCTGACCCCGGAATTGGCTTGACGGCGGACGGCTAATATCATATAAGGGTATGCGAATATGATAATGGGAGGGTGCCATGGCGCAAGCGAGGCTGTTTCAAGCGCTTTCCGATCCGACAAGACTCAAGATCATAGGCCTTCTTGCCGAGGGGCCGCTCAATGTAACGGGGATCGTCAACTCGGTAAGGGCGGCCCAGCCTGCGGTCTCGAGACATCTGAGGATCCTGCGTGAGGTCGGGCTCATACACGACAAGCGGTTGGGGAAAGAGGTGGAGTATTCGCTGGACGCGGCCAGGGTGAGAGAGGCTTGCGGCTGGCTTGGGGAGCTAGCGGGCAGGGGCGGCTCAGATGCCGGCCGCACCGAAGCCCGGGGTGGGTCCGACCCTGGTGTGAGGGTCAAAACCCGGGCGGCGCAGCCGCACGGCGGGCGGAGCCAGGTAGACCCAAGGCAAGCAACGGGGAAGCGGGGGCTCAGGCAGAGGTCCGGTGGAAGGATGAAGGCAAGACCGATGCGCGTGAGTCCGCTTGCGGCGCGCGGTGGTTTGGCCGGTGTCTCAGGCCGCGCCGCGGGCATTACGGCTGGAAACGAGCATGCCCAAAAAGAGGCGGCCGGGAAAGAGGATGGCCCGGCCGGCGACAGCACGGCTGCAGCCGGGCCTCCGGCCCCCGCGATGCAGGAGGGGACGCCTCCCCGCCGGAGAGCCGGCAAGGTGAAGGGGGCCGGCATTCGGGCCTCCGGCGGCAAGCGCCCGAAGCGGCCGGCGCGCAAGCCGCGTCCATCGAGGGCCGGCGGCGAGCAGAGCGCGGAGCGGGAGCCCGATGGCGAGCCTGCCTATGTGGTTGAGCGTGAAGAAGACGCCATGGATGATTTCCTGCTTTGAAAGGTCGCCGCATCTGTGGTTTAATCCCTGCGAACGTGAAGCCCAGGGATAGCAAATGAACTTGATGAGACTGCCCCGATACGTCATCATATCCGCAGTCACGGGCTGCGCGCTTCTCATGTCCTCCGTTTCGTTTTGCCCCGCTCTGCTTGCCGCGCCGATCTGCGCCTCCGAGCCGTGTCTGGTAGAAACCGACGGCCTCCGACTGACGGTGTTCGGCACCGCACAGGAGGGGCGAACCGGAGCCCGGCTCCGTGACCCTCTTGCCGTCACCGTATGCGACTCCACCGGGCGGCCTGTCATGGGTGCGGTGGTCGAATTCTGGGTGGAAGACGGGGCCGACGCCGGGTTGAGTGCCGCAAAGGTCCTGACGGACTCCTCGGGTAGAGCCTCGACTACGCTCACGCTCGGAAGTGAGATGAAGCGCTATGTCGTCAACGCCTTCGTCAAGCGGCCGTCGGGCGGCAGCGGCATCGTGCGGTTCACCGCCCAGTCCTATGACGCCAGGAGGATCGCGTTCTGGCTTATCGGCGGGCTGGGGCTTTTTCTCTATGGCATCTCCATCATGTCGTCGAGCCTTCAGAAGGCGGCCGGTCCGAAACTCAAGAACCTGCTCAAACTCCTTACGAGCAACAGATTCGTGGCCGTCGGGATGGGCGCCTTTGTGACTGCGCTCATCCAAAGCAGCAGCGCTACATCGGTCATGGTGGTTGGTTTTGTGAACGCGGGTCTGCTGCAACTTCAGCAGGCTATCGGGGTGGTGATCGGGGCCAACATCGGGACCACCATAACCGGCCAGCTGATCGCGCTCAAGATAGACCGGGCGGCGCTTCCCATCATCGGGATCGGGTTCGCCGTGATCATGCTGTCCAGGCGCAAGCAAACCAGGCTCTGGGGTGAGGCGTTGCTGGGCTTCGGACTTCTCTTTCTCGGGCTTTCCATCATGAAGCAGGTGCTGGCGCCCCTCGGGGGAAGCGGTCTCTTTCAGGGCTTCTTCATCAGGTTCAGCGAGCAACCCATCCTCGGCGTGGTTGCGGGCATGCTGGCAACCATGATCATTCAAAGCAGCAGTGCCACCGTCGGACTGACCATGGCCCTCGCCGCCGCCGGTCTCATAGACATCCAGGGGGCCATCTGCCTTGTCCTGGGCGAAAATATCGGCACAACGGTGACGGCCCAGATTGCGAGCATAGGATCCGGCCGGGCGGCAAAAAGGGCGGCCCTGGCCCATACCATGTTCAATGTACTCGGGGTCACCGTCATGGTCATCATCATGTACACCTCATCTGTTTACGTGAGGCTGGTCCAGGCGACCTCCGGGGATATCATGCGTCAGATCGCCAATTCCCACACCCTCTTCAACGTGCTTAACGCGGCTGCGTTTATGCCGCTCATAGGGACGCTTCGAAGGGCCGTCGAACGCATCATACCCGGCGGGACGATGGAGATGCAGTTCGAGGCGAAGTTCCTCGAGCGGCATCTGCTGGCGACTCCGCTTGTGGCCATGGAGCAGGCCAAGAAAGAGATTGCCCGTATGGCCGAGATCGCCCGCCAAACCGTGGGGACCTCCGTGCATGCGTTCTTCGATGGTGACAGCGAGAGCTTCAGGAAGGTGCACCATCTGGAAGACGGTATAGACAACCTCCAGCAAGAAATCACCCACTACCTGGTGGAGCTTGCCGAACGCAATCTCACCGAGCTTGAATCGGAACAGCTCCCCGTACTGCTGCATACGGTCAACGACATAGAGCGAATCGGCGACCATGCCGAGAACATTGCCGAACTCGCCGAGCGCAGGCGCTTCGGGCGTGTCGATCTGCCTGCGGACGCGATGGATCAGCTCAAGGCGATGGCCGAAGACGTCGACAGCATGGCGGAACACGTAATCGCGGCATTCGCGGGGGACGACAACGATGAAGCCGGAAGGGCCCTCAAGATCGAGGACCGTTTGAACAGGCTGCATGTCGAGATGCGCCAGGACTATGCGATGCGCCTGGGCAAGGGTGATGTGGGCGCCATGAGCGGGCTCATCTTCTTCGACATGGTGATGAACCTGGAGAAGATGGGCGACCATTATACCAACATAGCCCAGGCCGTTCTCGGCGAGCTCCAGTGGGACAAGGGTGTAAAGGCCGGCAGGCGCTGA
>CAZRAU010000106.1:0-10970 GCA_964598025.1 uncultured bacterium | reverse complement strand
TGCCGGACATGAGATTGCCGATCCAGTATGCTTTGACATATCCGGAGAGGGTGGAAACCGGATTGCCCAAGTTGAATCTCAATGACCTGGGTGGAATAGATTTCGAAGAGCCCGACCGTGAGCGGTTCCCATGCCTGGATCTGGCGTTCGAAGCGGTGCGGCGTGGGGGCACCGCGCCTGCGGTTCTGAGTGCGGCGGACGAGGTCGCGGTAGCGTCCTTTCTGGATGGATCGATCGGTTTCGGCGAGATCTATCCCGTCCTGAGAGATGTGGTGAGAGCCCATGAGCCGCTTTCTTCAGAATCTCTTAAAGCAGTCATGGAAGCCGACCGATGGGCCAGACAGGAAGCCACCAGGCTTATTGGTAACATAGGGAGATAATTCGGACAATGCTGACGACAATTGCGGCAACCCTGATCGTCATCGGAATAATAGTGTTCGTTCACGAGCTGGGACACTTCACGGCGGCCAAGCTTGCCGGAGTGAGGGTGGAGACCTTCTCGCTCGGGCTCGGTCCCAGGTTGTGTGGGGTCAGGTGGGGTGAGACCGAATATGTGATAAGCGCGATCCCGTTCGGCGGTTTTGTGAGAATGGAGGGAGAGACCGTCGAGGAAGACGGGGAGGAAGTGAGCGAACCTCCCGGCGAAAGGAGTTTCCTCGGCAAGAACAAGCGCACGCGCGCCCTCATAATAGGTGCCGGGCCGGCGATGAACTTCCTGCTTGCCATTGTAATCTACGTGACACTCACAGGTTTGATGGGCGTGGCGGTTTTCACTACCAGGGAGGTAGGTGTGGTGGCCGAGGAGAGTCCCGCCTGGAAGGCCGGGCTTCGACCGGGTGACATCATAGCCGCCGTGGACGGCGAAGAGATTAGAAACTGGGACCACTTCCTTGAGATGCTTCAGGCAAACCTGGGCCGGGAAGTGGATGTCCTGGTGAAAAGCGATGGGATCGAGCAAGGCCTTAGTCTGGACCTCCGGTCGGCGACCGATCTCATCGATGTGGGCGTGGAACGCTATGTCCCGCCGGTGGCGGATTCCGTCTCCGCAGGGAGTCCTGCCGACCAGGCCGGTATTCGGGCGGGTGACAGAATAGACGAGGTGGCCGGGCAGCCTGTCTATACCTGGCAGGACCTGGCAAGGATTGTGGAGCCCTCCCCCGGCCGGGAGCTGACCATCGGCTGGGTGCGAGACGGCGTGGCCATGACTTCGACCATTACACCTGAGGATGTCGGCGGCTACGGCAAGATAGGGATAATGAACGACTATGTCGGCGAGTATGAGCTTCGGTCGGCAGGTGTCATTGAATCGCTTGAACGGGGCATAAGCACGGCAGCTTGGATGTCGGTGCAGTTCCTGAAACTCCCGCGTCTTCTAATGCAGGGGTTTCCGGTGAAAGAAGTCATAGGAGGTCCGGTGCGGATCGGTGAGCTGGCCGGTGAGACCATGCGCCGGGGAGCCGGGACTTTTTTCGCCTTCATTGCCGCCCTGAGCGCCCAACTGAGCCTGGTCAATCTTCTACCCATTCCGGTTCTGGACGGCGGTCATCTCTTCATAATGGGGATTGAAGCCGTTGCACGGAGGCCGATCGGTACCCGCCCGCGGATCATCGCTCAACAGATCGGATTGGCGCTCCTGATCGCTCTGATGCTGCTGGTCACCATGGTGGATGTATCAAGGCTTGTCGGCAGGTAACCTGGATCTCTCCAGTATCTCAGCGTAGACGGCCTCCCAGATATCCGGCTGTCCCCCATAGGTGACAAGCAGTGAATCTACAAGCTCCTCCCAAAGGGGCGGGAAGTCCACATCGGCCATTTCCCTCTGGAGCATGTCGGTGTTCCCGGAATAGGCTCTCTCGGTGCGTGCGCACGCCGCCATGGTTCTGATGAAAACCTCGAGCTGAGGATCTTCCGGGATGTCCCGGCTATCATCGCCGCAGGCCAGGCCCGACAGAACGACGGCAATCAGAAATAGGTGCAACCATCTCATAACAATCCCATTATATTTGCGCAATCGGCGTAAGCCAATGGTTTTTTGGGTATTGTTGACAGCAAACAAGGTGCTCTGCTAATATCCGGGTGGAAATGAAAAGAAACCTTGTAGTTGCAACATTGCTGGTACTGGTGTTAGTGCCCTCGGTTTCCCTTGCCCAGGGTGCCAGGAGAAGAGCGGCTTCCGGTCCCATCGTCCGGAAGATCTCCGTCACCGGCAATTCTTTCTTCAGCGATAAGCAGATCAAGAAGGTGATGCGCACCGAGGAGAGCAAGTTCCTGCGGACCCGGCGTCTTCGGGAGAGCACTCTGGAAACCGATCTTCTCTCGATCGAGGCCCTGTATACCAAGCACGGCTTCCTCCAGGCGCAGGCTGTAAGGGATACGCTTGTTTATGACAGTGACCACGAGAATGTCAGCATCCGGATCGGCATAACGGAGGGTGTTCAGACCATCGTCGAGGAGGTGCTTCTCGAGGGAAACACCGCGATCAAGGAGAAGAAGTTGCGCGGGCTTCTCAAGACCAAGGCGGGCCAGCCCCTGAATGAGCGTCTGGTGAATGACGACAAGTATCGCCTCTATTCACAATATGCCGATGAGGGATTCGTCTTCGCCTCCATCTCCAGCGAAGTGAGCGGGGCGGACGGCAAGGCTGCGGTGACGTTTCGCATCGTGGAAAGGCGGGAGGCCGAAATCGACGATGTCTCGGTGCGCGGAAACAACAGGGTAAGATCTCCCATCATAACCCGCGAGATCACTCTTGACCGGGGTGACATCTTCTCAGGCAAGAAAGTGGTGGACAGCCAGCAGAAGATCCTTGACACAGGGCTCTTCAAAGATGTTGAGATCGAACCGAGGCCCGGCACTCCCGATTCTGCGACTGTCGATCTCCTGGTGAAAGTCAAAGAGCGCAAGATGAGGGAGATATCGCTGGCGGTGGGCTACGGCAATCGCGATGAGGCCAGGTTGACAACGGGTTGGATGCACAGGAACCTCTGGAACTCCGGTCGTCAGTTTGACGCGCGCGCGGTCCTTGGAAGCAGTGATTTCGGCAGAGGACTCACCAGGAAGAGGGGCGAGCTGGCACTCACCGACCGGTGGCTGTTCGGCGTGAGGCTTGTGGGGGCCGCAGCCGTATATGTCGAGGAAACGCTTGAGGAGTATAAGGAAGTCGCGGATGGGGAGTACACTCTTGACAGGGTGGGTCTGAATCTGAGCGTGAGAAAGGACCTGCCGAGAAAGACGCATATCACCACTTCGTATACGCACGAGTTTGTCGATGTCCGGGATGCCAGTTGGAGTGTGGACGAGACCGCGAATCTGAGACTCGAGGTCGGACAAGTTGTCAACCGGGCGGCGGCGGTCACCATCGAGCAGGATACCAGGAAGCCGTTCTTCAATCCTCTGGGGGGGTCGATCATAAGGCTGTCCGCGCGAAGAGCCGGTGGCATATTCGGAGGCGACAACTCCTATAACAAGATCACCTCGAGCTGGTCGAGATACTTCCGTTTCTACTTGAGCAGCGTCATAGCCGTGAGCACCCGCGTGGGCTACGCCAATGCCTACGGCGCATCAAGGAGTGACGGGGTGCCGGAGTACGAGAGATTTTATGTCGGTGGATCCGGCACGCTCAGGGGTTACGATGAGAAGGAATTCGGCCCAGGGGACTTCCTGTTCCTGGCCAATCTGGAGCTCAGATATCCTCTCTTCTGGAAATTCGGTGGCGTCTGTTTTCTGGATATGGGCAATGTCTGGGAATCGATCGATGACGTCACCAAGTCGGATTTCGATCTCTTCGTGTCATCGGAGGAGTATGGATCTCGGAGAGCCGGGGATGTCAAGTACAGTCTGGGGTTGGGTCTGGGGATACAAACCCCGGTCGGACCGGCCAGAGTGGACTATGGGGTAAGGCTCAAGAGGGGTGTGGACGCCGAGGGTAACAGAGAGTCAATCGGCCGCATCCATTTAACCGTGGGACACGCGTTCTAGTCATGAGAAGACGCACAAAGGGACTCATCTACCTTGCTGTCATAATCTGCATCCTGATACTCGGCACCTTGATCGTTTTCAGGACTCAGGGTGAGCGAATAGCCATAAAGCTGGGTGATTTCCTGACATCACGGGTCGGCCGGGACCGCAATCTCAGCCTGGAGATAGGTAATATCACCGGCAGCATGATACGGGATCTGAAGTTCGAAGACGTTCTTGTGACCTACACCGGAGGAGATAGTCCTGTTATTCTGCTTTCCACCTCGGCAGTCTATGCCGAGTTCAATCTGCCTGCCTTGCTGCTGGGCCGAATAGAGATCGATTCGTTGGCCGTGGAATCACCGAACATGACCGTCCCCACGCGGCCCGATGGGTCGAGAATATACCTGAGCGGTGACGCCGGACCGGGGCCCCCCGGCAAACCTACTCCGATCAGGATCGAGCATGTCGCGGTGCGCGATGCATCCGTGAACTGGCAAGGGGATAGGCCACACCGGATAAGTCATCTTAATGCCATGGGGTCCGTGGCAAGCACGGATGACGGTTATGGGATCACGCTACTGGGCGCGAGTCTTCTCTACGGCAGGACGTTAGGGGTCACCGGCATCAGTGGATCCGCCGAGTTGTCCGACAAAGCGGTACGGATTGACAGCCTGCTTCTTGAGACGCCCGGGAGCCGGTTGGTGCTCTCGGGGCTCCTGGGTGGAGGCGGTGGCGATTCGATCGGCGTGAAGATCGTCGTCGACAGCCTCGGGCTCGACGAGGTGCCGACCTTCACTGGCGGCGACCCCAAGCCGGGTCTCGGAAAGTTGGCCGGGCTCATCACCGTAGGCGGGACCTATTCGAGTATCGATCTCAGCCTGGCACTCGAGGGAGAAGTCCTTGGTTGGCCCGTCGAGGACCTGAGTGCACGCCTCACCTATGGCGATGAGACGGTGGACCTCGATCGGCTGTCGGCGGTCGTCAACGGCGTGGCGCTGGACCTGTCCTGCGAATATGCCATGTCTGACCTGCCCGGCTACAAGGGTGTGGTCACTTTCTCCGACCTCGATCTGTCACGCTTCGTATCCGGTCGGAGCGGCGCCTTCGACTCGGACCTGAACGGAAGCATCCGGTTCAGTGGGAGGGGTATCACTGCTGAGTCCTTCAGGCTTGCAGCTTGGCCGGGACTAACGGCGGGCAGATACCGGGATTGGCGGTTTGACTCGATCCTGGGCAGGGTCGAAGTCACGCCGGTGGATGTTGTGCTGGACAGCGTCAGGGCCGGCTTGGCCGGTGCCGAGGTTGTTACCGGCGGCCGCATAGGCTACGACGGCAAGGCCGATCTAGGCTTCGCCTTCGACATGCCGAGCTTAAAGGGTTTGTTCGCGTATCACGGGCAGGAAGACCTGGACGGGAGCGTCCGGGGCGGAGCCCGTCTCGTTAGAGGCGCGGGCAGTCTGGATATTGATGCGGAAGCCTATGCCTGCGGCATAAGCTTCCGCGGGACCCAAATCGAAAGCCTGACCGTCGACCTGAAGCTGGCGGACGCGGACGGCCGACGGGAAGGGGAAGGTCATCTGCTCGGCCGCGATCTGGATATCATGGGCTTGAAGGGCACCGAGCTCATTGGGGACTTCCTTGTGCAGGACACCACCGTCACCATAGAGAGGCTTGCGCTCACTCGTACCGATGGGTCGTTGCTCGGATTGGTCGGGTCGCTGGATATGAGGGACAAGGGCTTCGGTCTGACCTTGAGCAACCTGTTTGTCGAAATAGCCGGCCTTATCTGGGAGAACCCTCAGGAGGTTCGGGTCACCTATGAAGGCAATTCCCTCACAGTCAGCGATCTCGCCCTCCAGTCCAGGATGGGCCGCGTTTCAGTCGAGCGGGCCACCTACGATGGGAGGTTCTATTTGATAGGCTCGACCGTGGAAGCATTTGACCTGGGTCTACTGAAGAGTGTTACGGGGAAGGAGATCCCGACGGGGCTGCTGAACGTTGCCCTGAGCGCTTCCGGCACGGCGGACAGCCTCGCCTTCGATGTGACTTTCCAAGTGGCCGGCGGAGAGATCCGGTCGGTGGAGTTCGAGTCCTTGACCGGGACCATCGGCTATGACGGCAGGAGGGTCGACCTTGAGGGGATAGAGCTAAGGCAAAACGGCGGGCGGGTCTCGGTCAACGGGTGGATACCTATGGATCTGTCCCCGGCCGGGGTTTCACAAGCGCTCAAGTCGGGCAGCGGCTACGATCTTATAGATAATCTGGGAGACATATCGGTTGAAGTATCCGACATGGACATAGCTCTTCTTCAGCCCCTTGTACCTCCCATAGCCAAGATCCGGGGATTCGCGGATCTGACGATGAACATCGGAGGCAGCAAGAACAGTCCCGAGGTTTCATCCCGGGGAAGCCTGCGTGATGCGGTCTTGGGTGATATCCGCATCGGGCCGGTCCAGTGGGAGATAACGCTCGCGGATTCGGTGCTGCGGGTGAGCCGCCTGACCTTCGGTGAAGGCGATGAAAACGGACGGATAAGCGGATACCTGCCGATGGCGGTTTCCATCCTTCCCTTCTCCAGCCGGCTTCTCCAGGAAGCCTGGGACCTCGATATAGCCATAGAGAAAGGTGATGTGGGGCTCTTGTGCGAGCTGATTCCCAGACTGAAAGTCTGCTCCGGCACCTACGCCGTGGGCCTGAGAGTGGGTGGCAATGTCGCGGATCCCACCTTCGACGGTTCTGTGCGCCTGTCGGGGGCGCGATTGAGACTTGAGGGGGTGGCTCAGGACATAAGGGACCTCGATCTGGAACTGGTGACCGACGGCAAGAGGTTTGAGATAGCCGGGATGGTCGCGGAGGGTGGGGCTCTGAAGGCAAGCGGGTTTTTCGAACTCACGGGGACAAGTATCAAGGAATGGAACGTAGTCGTGGATCTCAATCACTATCGAGTGACCGAATTCGAGGACCTTTATGCCCAGCTGAAGGGACGACTCCGGATAAGGTCCGAGCAAATTGCGCCCGGACTTCCCGTTCCGATGATTGAAGGTGCTCTGGTCGTCGAGGAAGGTGAATACTACTATATGGCCACGGGTGATGGTGGGGGCGGGGACATCATACCCCCGACATCAACCCCGGCCTGGGTCATGGACATAACCGTGGAGATCCCGAATGACTTCTGGATAAGAGGAAGCCAGGTTATGGCGGAGCTCCAGGGCGATCTCAACGTAAGACGAGGCAAGGAAGGTTTGCTGGTGCTCGGTACGCTTAAGACGGTCAGAGGAGATTTTAAGCTGTACCACAACAGTTTCAGGATCTCGAAAGGCGAGTTCAGATTCAACGATGTCAAAAGCTTCTGGAATGCGTATATTGAATTAGAGGCGAATGCAACTGTTCTTGACGAGCGGATTCAGATAACGGCCAGCGGGTATATTGACGAACTAAACATTACAGCGACATCTGAGAGTGGCTGGAACGAACAGCAGATTTTCGAGGCTCTTCTCTTGAGAAGAAGCGAGGCCTCGGAAGCAGGTGAAGAGCCCGGTTTCGTGTCCCAGGCCTTTGTAAGGTCCTGGGCCACCGCTCTCGCGAATCAGGTCAGCAATGATGTTGCGCGAGAGTTGCACCTCGATCGCTTTGGAGTGGAGATAGGTGAGAGTGTTGAAGGAGACGCGTTGTCGGCAACCCGGCTCACCTTCGGTAAGTATGTATCGGACAAGGTTTATCTCGAATTCAGCCAGTCGCTCGGGTCTTTGTACGGAGACAGACAGAAGTTCACGCAAACCGGGCTCTCTCATCCGGAGAGGCAGATCTCGGTGGAATACAGACTCAGTGACACTTTCTCGATAGAGGGGGAAACCGGAACGATAGGAGGCCTTGAGTACTTCGAGGTGGACCTCAAGCTCCGTTACGGTTACTAAGTCAGGGGGGGAGGAAGATGAAGAGGATATTGCTTGTATCCGTCCTGCTCTTGCTCTTGCCGGCCCTGTGTTTCGGATTCGGTAAGAACAAGGTGCAGTACAGAGGCTTCGAATGGTCCGTTCTTCAGTCGGAGTATTTCGACGTCTATTACTATCAAGGTGAGGAATTCCTTGCCGAGCGCGTCGCCTTGCTGGCCGACGCATCCTACGATACGCTGAGCAGCTACTTCAGTCACAGCCTTTCAACGCGCATCCCCATAATGATATACCGCTCCCAGAACGAGTTTCAGCAGACCAACGTCACGCTGGAGCTTCTTGGGGAAGGGGTGGGAGGGTTCACCGAGCTGTATAAGAACCGGGTTGTGCTTCCGTTTACAGGTTCATATGAGGAGCTCAGGCATGTGACCATGCATGAGCTCACCCACGTTTACAATTTCGACATGCTCTTTGGGGGACTTCTCCAATCGGTTTTCGCGCGTCAATACACGTATTCGCTTCCACTGTGGTTTCTGGAAGGCCTGGCGGAATACGCCTCCGAACACTGGGATGCAGAGGCGGATATGGTGGTCAGAGACGCCGTGATCAGCGGCTACTACTTCAATCTCTATCAGGACGTCAGTGGATATCTGGCCTATAAACAGGGCCAGTCGGTGATCCGCTATATCGCGGAAAGATACGGCCGTGAGAAGCTCACAGACATTCTGCGGACCGTCAGTACGTCGCGGAGCCTGGACAAGGCTCTGGTGGCCAGCGTGGGCGTTGATACATACGGCCTGAACGAAGCCTGGGTCGATCACGTCAAGAAGATGTACTGGCCCGAGATAGCATCGAGAACCGATCCGGAGGACATAGCTTTCAGACTCACCGACCACAGGAAGAATGACTCCTTCACCAACACCATGCCCGCGATATCTCCCGATGGGCAGAGAATCGTCTTTCTATCCGACGGCAGCGGCTATGATGACGTCTATCTGATGTCCGCGCTCGACGGCAAGATCATTAAGAAGCTCATAAAGGGGCAGAGGACCCAGGAATTTGAATCCTTCCATGCGCTACGGTCATCTTTCGGCTGGTCTTCCGACGGCAAGCGAATAGTCCTGGTGAGTAAGAGCAAGGATGCCGACCGGATCTATATCATCGATGCCGAGAAGGGCAAGGTACTGGACAAGATCAGACCTGATTTCGATGAAGTCTATAGACCGGCCTTTTCGCCCGATGGGCGAGCCATCTCATTCATCGGTACCGACGGAGGGAAGCCCGGTATCTTCCTCCTTGACCTCGAAACCCGCGAGATCGAGGCCCTTCATACGGGGGCCATCGAGTATCTAGGTTATGCCTGGTCTCCGGACGGTGAAGACATCGCATTCTCAGCCATCTCGCCCGGTTACATAGACTCGCTGAGGCTCTTCACCAAGGTGGACCCGCTGGACAAGCCCCAGCGGGACATATACCTGATGCGGGTCTCGGATGGTCTGGTGAGTCCCATCACCAGGTGCCTATCCGAGGATGTATCACCTGCCTGGTCGCCTGAAGGGGACAAGCTCATCTTCGTATCCGATAGGACGGGTGGTTACAACCTCTTTGTGTATGATCTCGGGGATTCCACCACGACGCAGCTCACCGATGTCCTCGGAGGGGTCTTCAGTCCGTCCTGGTCATCGGAAGGTGACCGGCTTGCGTTCTCGGTCTTCAGTGAGGGTGGATGGGATGTCTATCAGGTGAAGTCGCCCCTGGAGAGCCTTGAGGCGATCAAGGTAGAGAAGGAAAACGCCTGGGAATACGACGCATCCTGGGTGGTTGAGTCACAGCGTTCGGCGGTGGGTGTGCTCCTGGCGGAGATGGGGCCTGCGGAGCCTGATACGACGGCCAGCAAGAGAATAGAGGATTACGAGCGGAAGCCTTACCGGCTCAAGTTCTCTCCCGACTACGTCTCCGGTTCGTTCTCATATAACTCCGCCGACGGTCTGGGCGGGCTGACCAGAATATCGCTGAGCGACATCCTTGGTAACCACCGCATATTCATCGGTGCGGATTTCTTCGCCAGCTTCGAAGACCTGGATTTCGTGACCAACTACTGGTATCTGGCGCGCCGGATGGATTACGGTGGTGGGGTCTTCCATTTCAAGAACTACTACTACTCCGATCGCACAACCATGGGGGCTCCGCTGGCCACGCGGGGCGAGGACAAGCTCTTCTCCGAGCGGAGCTTCGGGGGCGTTGTGGCTTTCTCTTTCCCGCTGGACAAGTTCCGGCGGCTCGATTTCGATTTCACCGCCATGCGGATCGCCAGAGAGATATACAAAGATGACGCATACTGGGTGGACGGCGAGCCTCCCGTCGAGCGGCGCGAGAATGAGGACATATATCTCCCGAGGATATCATACACCAAGGACACCACGATCTGGGGTTCTACCGGCCCCATAGGCGGGACCCGCTACATGTTGAGCGCTGAGAGAAGCATCGTGGACGTCCTTGGAAGCGACCTGTCCTTCACCACGGCTATGCTGGACTACAGAAAGTACTTCATGTTTTCTCGGGGGACCCAGTTGGCCGCCCGGGTGTTTGGAGCCACCAGCCAGGGTGACGATCCCGCCTGGTTCTACTTGGGCGGGGCCTACAATCTCCGGGGTTACAGAGACTTCGAGTTCGACGGCAACAATGTGGCCCTGGCGAGTGTGGAGCTTAGATATCCGTTTATCGACAGGCTGATAATGAGAGGACCTATACCGCTCCAGATTGGGGGACTTCGCGGCGCGCTGTTTTTCGATATCGGCGGCGCATGGAGCGGCGACTATGGGGACCTCAGAGTCGCTCATCGCGTCGATGGACGGGAGGAACTCAAGGATCTCAATGCCGGCTATGGTTTCGGCATGCGCATGTGGTTTGCATATTTCCTGATGAAGCTCGACTGGGCCTGGGCCACGCGTTTCGATGGCCAGGTGGGGAGGAGGGTACACTTCAGTCTGGGAGGAGAATTCTGATTGCACCTCCTCCGTGACCTCAATCCCGGACAGCAGGAAGCTGTGACCCACGTTTCCGGGCCCGTGCTGGTGCTTGCCGGGGGACTGGGCATGGCGCCGCTCGATAAGACCGTGG
>CAZRAU010000105.1:0-11205 GCA_964598025.1 uncultured bacterium | reverse complement strand
GCGCGAGGGAGGCCGGACGGTAGGCCAGGGTGTGGTCGCCGACATCATGCAGTAGATCCGGGAGGAAGACCTAGTTGGCCAGAGAGATAATAACGCTAGCGTGCACGGTGTGTAAGCGGCGTAACTATACTACGACGAAGAATAGAAGAGAGCACCCCGACAGGGTCGAGTTCAAGAAATACTGCCGGTTCTGCGGAAAGCACACACCGCACAAAGAGACCAGATAGCTAGTTCTTGGATAGCCTTTCGGAAAAGCGTAGGGGACGTCTATGTTTGACAGGGTGAGCAAGTTCCTAAAAGAGGTAAGGATAGAGCTTACGAAAGTCACTTGGCCGACCGCCTCGGAGCTCCGGTCTACTACAGTGGTGGTGATCATAACGGTTTTCATTATCACCATCTTCATCGGGCTGGTTGACTTCGGGCTTGCCAAACTCGTAGGGGGCCTGCTTCGGTAGGCGTTGTCTTATCAGGAAGAGTCGGAATGGAATGCAAATGGTATGTAGTGCACACGTATTCAGGTCATGAGAACAAGGTGAAGACAGCTCTTGAGAAGACTGTCAAGGCCGAGGGGCTCCAAGAGAAGATCACGAGGGTCGTCGTCCCGACTGAGAGTGTGACTGAGATGCGCAACGGCAAGAGGACCGTAACCACCAGGAAGTTCTTTCCCAGCTACATCTTGGTGGAGATGGATCTCACCGATGAGATATTGCACGTGATAAACAATACCCCGGGAGTGACCAGGGTAGTCGGGGTCGGCGGGCAGCCGACCGCCCTCCGCGAGGATGAGGTGGAGAGGGTTTTGGTAGCCATAGACACGGGCAAGGCCAAGCCTACACCGGAGATCCCGTATCAGGCCGGCGAACACGTGAGGGTCATTGACGGCCCGTTCACGGATTTCACCGGCGTGGTTGATGAGGTCAACGGCGAGCGAGGAAAACTCAAGGTGATGGTGAGCATTTTCGGCAGGCCGACCCCGGTGGAACTGGACTTTCTGCAAGTGGAGAGCGTGTAGGAGCGGATCATGGCCAAGAACGTAATAGCAACCGTAAAGCTTCAAATTCCCGCCGGCAACGGCACCCCGGGCCCGCCGGTGGGTCCGGCCCTAGGTCAGCACGGGGTCAACATCATGGAGTTTTGTAACGCTTTTAATGCCCGGACCAAGAAGGATGCGGGTCTGATAATCCCGGTGGTGATCAGCATTTACCAGAATAGGACATTCAGCTTCATCACCAAGACTCCGCCGGCGGCGATTCTCCTGAAGCGCGCGGCAGGAATAGCGAAGGCTTCGGGCGAGCCCAACAAGATCAAGATCGGCAAAGTGACGATAGACCAAGTCCGAGATATCGCGAAGACCAAAATGCCCGATCTCAACGCCAATGATCTGGACGCGGCGGTCCAGATGGTACTCGGCACAGCCAGAAGCATGGGTATTGAGGTCACGGCCTAGAAGGCAGGTAGGGAAGTCATGAACAAAGGTAAGCGTTACCTTGCGGCCATGGAGAAGGTGGACAGGGAGAAGCTGCATCCGATGGAGGAGGCCGTGCGGGTTGTGAAGGATGCCGCGAGCGCCAAGTTCGATGAGAGCGTGGACTTTGTGGCCAATCTCAACGTTGACCCCAAGAAAGCCGACCAGCAGGTGCGCGGGACGGTCGTGCTGCCTCACGGGACGGGCAAACTGGTAAGGATTCTGGTACTGACCAGGGGAGAGAAGGAAAAAGAGGCCCGCGAAGCCGGGGCGGAACACGTGGGCAGCAATGAGTATATCGAGAAGATAAAGGAAGGGTGGACTGATTTCGATGTTGCTATCGCCACCCCCGATATGATGGGCGAGGTCGGCAAACTGGGGAAGATACTGGGGCCCAGAGGCCTTATGCCGAATCCCAAGGCTGGCACGGTCACTTTCGACGTCGGCAAGGCGGTGCAGGATGCCAAGGCCGGCAAGGTTGAATTCAGAGTAGACAAGGCGGGGAACATCCACGTCTCCATCGGCAAGGTGTCTTTTTCCGGCGGGGACCTGATGGACAACGCCAAGGCGTTGCTGGGCGAGCTCTTAAGGCTCAAGCCTGCAGCGGCGAAGGGCCAGTATATCAAGAGCCTCACCCTGAGTTCCACTATGGGGCCGGGTGTGAGGGTGGATCATGCTTCTGAGGTTGCTGCATTAAAAATGTAACGGGTGGAATCATGCCTAAGGCAGAGAAAATCGAAGCAGTAGAGGTGCTCAAGGCGAGGTTCGGTGTTGCCAAGGGGATAGTTCTGGCGGACTTCACCGGGCTCACTGTGGCGGAGGCCAACGATCTGCGGCGCAAGTGCAGGGAAGCCCAAGTGGAGTACCGGGTTGTCAAGAACACCCTGGCCAGGATCGCGGCCCATGAGACCGAGCTGGAGGAGCTGGAGGAGTTTTTCCAGGGCCCCATCGCGGTCGCCCTGAGCGAGACGGATTCGGTGGCTCCGGCCAGAGTGTTGGCGGAGTTCAGGAAGACCGCTCAGAAACCGGTCTTCATCGGCGGTTTCCTAGAGGGACGGGTTTACGCTCCCGAGGAGCTACGCCGGATTGCAGCCCTGCCCTCCAGAGAAGTGCTTCTGGCGCAGGTGATCGGTGCCATCGAGGCTCCGATGGGGCAGATCATTTGGACATTGGAGGGTTTGATGAGGAACCTGGTATCCATTCTCGACCAGGCATCGAAGAAAGCGGAGGGTTCCTCCTGATCTTGCCGGTACAGGTTCTTACGGAGGTGGAAGATGGCAAAAGCAGATGACAAAGGCAGTGTTGAGAAGATCGTCGAGATGATCGAGGGCCTGACGGCTCTTGAGCTCGCCGATCTTTCCAAGGCGCTCAGTGAGAAATTCGGCGTGACACCGATGGCGGCGATGCCGGTCGGCGCGGTGATGCCGGGGGCCGGTGGTGGTGAAGCGGCCGCCGAAGAAGAGAAGACCGAGTTCGACGTGATATTGAGCGCATTCGGCGAGAAGAAACTCCAGGTTATCAAAGTCGTCAGGGCGATAACCGGTCTGGGCCTGAAGGAAGCCAAGGATTTGGTCGAGAGTGCTCCGAAGGCCGTTAAGGAAGGCATTGCAAAAGAGGATGCCGCCGAGATCAAGAAGAAGCTCGAAGAGGTCGGTGCGACTATAGAGATAAAGTAGTGCCGGCAACCGGGGGTGTTGTGGCCTTATGGTAACTTCGAAAAGGAAAAGTTATTCCAAGATCACCGAGGTTATGGAGATTCCGAATCTCCTATCGGTGCAGCTGGATTCTTTCAGGAATTTCCTGCAGGCTGATGTTCCGCCGACGCAGAGGAACGACGACGGGCTCCAAAGGGTATTTCAGGAGGTCTTTCCGATTTCCGACACGCGGGACAACTACGGCCTGGAGTTCGTAGGCTATAACCTTGGAGAGCCCAAGTACAGCATAGAAGAGTGTCAGGAAAGAGACGTCACCTATGCGGCTCCGCTCAAGGCGACCCTGAGGCTGATTGTCAAGGAGAACGTCGAGGGCCGGAAGGAAATCAAGGATATCATCGAGCAGGAAGTATACCTTGGTGAGATTCCTCTGATAACCGAGAAGGGCACTTTTATCATCAACGGTGCGGAAAGGGTTGTGGTCAGTCAGCTTCACAGGTCCCCGGGTGTTTTCTTCGACGAGAGCATACACCCCAACGGCAAGCGGCTCTATTCGGCCCGCATCATCCCCTACCACGGTTCGTGGGTGGAGTTCAGCCTCGACGTCAACGACATCATGTACGTCCATATCGACAGGAAACGCAAGATCCCGGTGACCGTCCTCCTGCGGGCGATCGGGTTCTCCACGACCGATGACATCCTCAGGCTGTACTACGATGCCGAGGAAGTGAAGTCCGCTTCCGCGAAGAAGCGCAAGAAGAACGAACTTGTGGGGCGATGCTGCGCGCAGACCATTGTCGACAAGTCGACCGGGGAGATAATCCTCGAAGCCGGGCAGGAGATAACTCCTGCCGTGATCGAGGCTTTGTCGATGGCGAAAATCGATAAGGTGACAGTGGTCGCGGACAGGCCGGGGCAGGACAACGATGTTTTGAGGAACACGCTTCGCAAGGATACCTGCAGGTGTGAGGAAGAGGCCCTGATAAAGATCTATACGCTTCTTAGGCCCGGTGATCCACCGACTGTAGACACTGCTAAGGGGCTGATAGACCGGCTTTTCTTCAGGCCGAAGCGATATGATCTGGGCAGGGTCGGGCGCCATAAGCTCAATCAGCGCCTGGGACTGGACGTTCCGGCCGATGTGACCATACTGACCAAGAACGACTTCGTCAAGATAATCGAGTACCTTCTCATACTCAAAGACAACCGCGGCTATACCGACGACATAGACCATCTGGGCAACCGGCGCGTGCGTTCGGTCGGGGAGCTTCTGGCAAATCAGTTCTCCATAGGGCTGACCCGAATGGCCAGGATCATCAAGGAGCGTATGAGTCTCCAGGATTCCGAGCTGATGACGCCTTCCGATCTGGTGAACGCCCGGACCGTGGCGGCCGTGATCAAGACCTTCTTCGGGTCCAGCCAGCTTTCTCAGTTCATGGACCAGACCAACCCGCTGGCGGAGCTTACGCACAAGCGAAGGCTGTCCGCCCTGGGACCGGGCGGTCTTACCAGGGAGCGCGCGGGCTTCGAAGTCAGGGACGTTCACTATACCCATTACGGCCGGGTCTGCCCGATCGAGACGCCCGAAGGTCCCAACATCGGATTGATCAGCTCGCTCTCCACATATGCCAGGATCAACGAATTCGGCTTCCTGGAGACACCCTACCGGAGAGTCCGCAAGGGTGCCGCCACCAGCGAGGTCGAGTACCTTAGCGCGGACCGGGAGGACCGGTTTGTGGTGGCACAGGGTAATGCCCCGGTTGACGATAAGGGACGGTTTCTGGCGGACAAGGTATTTGCCTGTTACAAAGGCGACTTCCCGGTGGTCGACCCCCAGGAAGTGGACTACATGGATGTCAGCCCCAAACAGATCGTGAGCGCCGCGGCGGCGCTGATTCCTTTCCTTGAACATGACGACGCCAACAGGGCGCTGATGGGATCGAACATGCAGCGCCAGGCCGTGCCCCTGCTTCTGACCGAGGCGCCGTATGTGGGCACCGGGCTGGAGGCCAAGGTGGCGGCGGACTCCGGAGACCTTATCTTTGCCAAGCGGTCCGGTATCGTAGAGTCGGTTTCCTCGGATGTCGTCGTGGTTTCCCACGGCGAGAGCGAGGTCAGAGACCTGGATGAGATCTTCGGCATGGGCAATACCGATACATACAAGCTGGTGAAATTCAAGCGATCCAATCAGGACACCTGCATAAACCAGCGTCCCGTAGTGGGTGTCGGCGACCGCGTGGCCAAGGGGCAGCTTCTGGCCGACGGCCCGGGTACCAAGAACGGCGAGCTGGCTCTGGGGGTGAACCTCCTGGCGGCCTTCCTGCCCTGGCGAGGTTACAACTATGAGGATGCGATCCTCATCAGTGAACGGGTCGTCAAGGATGACCGTATGACCTCCATCCATATAGAGGATTTCGAGCTCCAGGTTCGTGAGACAAAACGAGGGGTGGAGGAAATCACCGCTGAGATACCCAACGTCAGCGAGGAAGCCGTACGGAACCTCGATGAGAGCGGGATTGTGAGGATCGGCGCCAGGGTCCGGGCGGGCGACATTTTGGTGGGCAAAGTGACCCCGAAAGGGGAGACGGAGCTCACCCCTGAAGAGAGGCTCCTCAAGGCGATCTTCGGTGAGAAGGCGACCGACGTGAGGGATGCTTCGCTCAAGGCCCCTCCGGGCATGGACGGAATCGTGATCGATGTGCGCGTATTCTCCCGTAAGGAGAGAGATGAGGCCGTGAGGAAGCGGGAGAAGAAGCAGATAGACCAGCTCCGCAAGACGGAGAAGAAGCAGATGAAGAAGCTCCTCACGACCCGGGACGAGCGGCTGAAGGAGATGTTGAGCGAGGAAATGGCCAGCGAGATAGTCAATCGCGAGGGCGCGGTGCTGGTCAAGTCGGGGAAGAAGCTGACTGCGAGAACTCTTAACAAGATGGATTTCTCGGAGGTGGACTTCACCAGGGATGTGGTCAAGGACCGCGAGACTTCGGCCAAGGTCCGGCGTCTGGTATTGATCGTGGATGACGCCGTGGAAGAGATCACCAAGACATATGAAAAGGAAATCGACAGGCTGACCCGCGGCGACGAGCTACCGCCGGGGGTTGTGAAGCTGGTCAAGGTTTACGTGGCCAAGAAGCGAAAGCTCTCGGTTGGGGACAAGCTGGCGGGGAGGCACGGTAACAAGGGTGTGGTGGCGCGAATAGTCCCCGAGGAAGACATGCCGTATCTTCCGGACGGGACTCCGGTTGAGATCGTCTTGAACCCCCTGGGAGTGCCTTCGCGTATGAACCTGGGACAGATTCTCGAAACCCACCTGGGATGGGCTGCGGAAGCCCTGGGCCTATATGTGGCCTCACCGGTCTTTGACGGTGCCACCATAACAGAGATAAAAGCATTACTGAAAGAGGCAGGCCTGCCCGAGAGCGGCAAGACCGTTGCCTATGACGGCAAAACCGGGGAGCCCCTGGATAGAGAGGTGACCGTAGGCTTCATGTACATGATGAAGCTGTCTCATCTTGTTGATGACAAGATCCATGCGAGGTCCATCGGGCCGTACTCGCTGGTGACCCAGCAGCCGCTGGGCGGCAAGGCGCAGTTCGGTGGACAGAGGTTTGGGGAGATGGAAGTCTGGGCGCTTGAGGCTTATGGTTCGGCCTATGCTCTCCAGGAGATACTGACCGTGAAGTCAGATGATGTTTCCGGGAGATCAAGAATTTACGAGGCGATTGTCAAGGGTGAGAATCCGCCTCAGCCTGGAATTCCCGAGTCGTTTAACGTTCTGGTCAAAGAGCTTCAGAGCCTCGGGCTGGATGTCCGGCTCGAAGAGTAGCTAGGGAGGTATTCTCCGTGCTAAGACCTGCAGACACACGGGAAAAGACCCCAGTTGAATTCTCGGCCATAAGGATCCAGCTTGCCTCGCCGGAGACCATCAGGCAGTGGTCGTACGGTGAGGTAACCAAGCCGGAAACCATCAACTATAGATCATTCAAACCTGAGAGAGACGGTCTTTTCTGTGAGAGGATCTTCGGACCCGTTAAGGACTGGGAATGCAACTGCGGCAAATACAAGCGCATCCGGTATAGAGGTGTCATATGCGATAAGTGCAAGGTTGAGGTCACCCAGGCGAAGGTCCGCAGAGAAAGACTTGGACACATAGAACTCGCGGTGCCGGTGTCCCACATCTGGTACTTCAAGGGCATTCCCAGCAGGATGGGGCAGCTTCTTGATCTCAGCGTGAGGGATATCGAGAGGGTGCTCTATTACGAGAGCTACATCATAATCGATCCGGGCGAGACGCCGCTTAAGAAGAGACAGCTGATAGGTGAGATCGAATACCTGGACATGGAGGAGAAGTACCCAGGCAAGTTCGTTGCCGAGATGGGGGCCGGTGCGGTGAAGAAGCTCCTCCAGGAAATGGACCTTGATGAGCTCTCCACCGAGCTCCGCGCGCGGGTGAGGGTGGAAACGTCCGCTCAGAGAAAGCGGGAAACCCTGAAGCGGCTCAAGCTGGTTGAGGCATTCCGGCTTTCCGGCAACCGCCCGGAATGGATGATAATGGACGTGATCCCGGTGCTGCCGCCGGACCTGAGACCCCTGGTGCCTTTGGAGGGTGGAAGGTTCGCTACGAGCGACCTCAACGATCTCTATCGCCGGGTGATAAACAGGAATAACCGCTTGAAGAAGCTGATGGAGATAAAGGCCCCCGAGGTGATCCTCAGGAATGAGAAGCGAATGCTCCAGGAAGCGGTGGATGCCCTCTTCGATAACGGCAGAAGGTCCCGGGCGGTAAGGGGACCAGGCAACCGTCCGCTCAAGTCCCTCAGTGACATGCTCAAGGGTAAGCAGGGGCGGTTCCGTCAGAACCTTCTCGGCAAACGGGTCGATTACTCGGGCCGGTCGGTGATCGTTGTGGGGCCGGAGCTCAAGCTCCATCAGTGCGGATTGCCTAAGAGCATGGCTCTGGAGCTTTTCAAGCCCTTCATAATCAAGAAATTGGAAGACAAAGGTTACGTGCAGACCGTAAAGAGCGCGAAGAAGCTTGTGGAAAGGGAACGCCCGGAGGTCTGGGACATTCTCGAGGAAATCATCAAGGACCATCCGGTGCTTCTCAATAGGGCTCCAACGCTTCACAGGCTGGGCATCCAGGCCTTCGAACCGGTTCTGGTTGAGGGCAAAGCCATTAAGATCCACCCTCTGGTCTGTCAGGCATTCAATGCGGATTTTGACGGCGACCAGATGGCGGTTCATGTGCCGCTGTCTTTCGAGGCCCAGCTGGAAGCCCGTGTGCTCATGCTCTCTCTGAACAACATACTCTCTCCGGCGAGCGGCAGGCCCCTGGCAAGTCCCACCCAGGACATGGTCCTCGGGTGCTTCTACCTCACCAAGACCCGTGAACGGGAGACCCAGCAGACCCGCAGGATATTCGTGGACTGCAACGAGGTGATATCGGCCCACCATCACAAGATGGTCGATCTTCACGACCCGATCAGGGTTCAGATAAACGGCAAGTGCATAGACACCACCGTGGGCAGGGTGGTCTTTAACGACATCGTGCCGCCTGAGATAGGCTTCATAAACGAGGCCACGGACAAGAGGCGGCTCGAGAACCTGGTGGCTGACTGCCATCGCCTGCTCGGATCTTATAAGACCGCCATCTTCCTCGATCGTCTGAAGGAGATAGGTTTCGAGTATGCAACGACCGCCGGGCTTACAGTCGGTATCGATGACATCGTCATACCCGAAGAGAAACCCAGGATAATCGATAGAGCCGACAGGGCCATTGCCAGAATACATGACATCTATAAGAAGGGTGCCATCACCGACGGTGAGAGATACAACCAGGTGATCGACACCTGGACCAATGTGACGAGCCGGATCGGGGGCCTGATGTTCGAGAATCTCGCCCACGTCGATAACGGCTTCAACCCGATCTTCATGATGGCCGCCTCCGGAGCCAGGGGCTCCAAGGAGCAGATCAGGCAGCTGGCAGGAATGCGAGGCCTGATGGCCAAGCCCCAGAAGAAGATGACGGGTCAGATGGGCGAGATCATCGAGACCCCCATCACGTCGAACTTCAAAGAAGGACTCACCGTGCTTGAGTACTTCATTTCCACTCACGGCGCCAGGAAGGGCCTTGCGGATACCGCGCTTAAGACCGCCGATGCCGGCTATCTCACGCGCCGGCTTGTCGACGTGGCCCAGGATGCGATCATAAACGAGCAGGACTGTGGAACGATTCTGGGGCTGGACATTACCGCTCTTAAGGAGGGCGAGGAGATCATCGAACCGCTCGGTGACAGGATACTCGGCAGGGTCGCGGCCGAAGACGTTTATGATCCGATAACCAATGATCTGATTGTCGCTGCCGGCGACGCCATCGCCGAGGAAGCGGCCCAGACAATCGATGGTTCGGCCATAGACAGGGTCAAGATCAGGTCCGTGCTCACGTGTGAGACACCCCGAGGTGTCTGCGCAAAGTGCTACGGCCGTAATCTGGCTACCGGCAACCCCGTGAATATCGGTGAGGCGGTCGGCGTGATCGCCGCCCAATCGATCGGCGAGCCGGGTACGCAGCTCACCCTGAGAACATTCCACATAGGTGGAACCGCGGGGAGAATCGCTGAAGAGTCGAAGATCGCCGCCAAGTCCGACGGTACGGTCAAGTTCCACGGGGTCAAGGTCGTCGCCTACAAGGAGGAGCAGCGCGTCGTACTCTCCACGAAGGGAGAGATCCACCTCTTCGAAGGCAAGAACCTCAGGACCCGGTATACCGTTCCCTACGGCGCCAAGCTGCTGGTTAAAGATAAGCAGGAAACCAAGAAGGGGGATGTGCTGTTCGAATGGGATCCCTACTCGGCCCCCATCCTTGCAGAGAAGTCGGGCACGGTCAGGTTCTATGACATCATAGACGAGATCACTGTGAGGGAGGAGCTGGATGAGAAGACGGGCCTGAGGCAGCGGGTGGTTGTCGAGCATCGCGACAAGACCATACATCCACACGTCGTTGTGGAGATCAAGGGCAAGAAGGCCGGGGAATACCCGATACCGAACGGCGCCCACCTGATGGTGCACGACGGCGACAAAGTGATAGCCGGAGACCTTCTGGCAAAGATCCCGAGGGAGATATCCAAGACCAGGGATATCACCGGGGGGCTTCCGAGGGTGGCCGAGCTCTTCGAGGCCAGAAAGCCCAAGGACAGGGCTACGGTGAGCGAGATCGACGGCCTCGTCGAATTCCGGGGCTCTGCCCGCGGGATGCGCCGTATCGTTGTGGGTGGGGATGCAGGGGAAGAGATGGAGTATCTGATTCCGCACGGGAAACACCTTAGGGTAAGGGACGGGGATGTTGTCAGGGCCGGAGACAAGCTGTCCGAGGGCCCAATCAATCCGCACGACATTCTGCGGATCAAGGGCATCAATGCCGTTCAGGAATACCTGGTCAATGAGATCCAGGAGGTTTATCGGCTCCAGGGCGTGAGGATCAATGACAAACACATCGAGATTATCGTCAGGCAGATGCTCGAGAAGGTCAGGATCGAGGATCCCGGCGACACCAACTTCCTGGAGGGGGAACAGGTGGACAAGGTGAGAGTCCGTGAGGAGAATGAGAAGGTCGCATCCAAGGGAAAGCCGGCTACCTTCCAGCCGCTCCTTCTCGGCATCACCAAGGCGTCGCTCTCGACCGAGAGTTTCATCTCCGCCGCCTCGTTCCAGGAGACTACCAGGGTGCTTACCGAAGCGGCCATTAACGGCGCCCGCGACAGCCTGTTGGGGTTGAAGGAAAACGTGATAATAGGACATCTGATACCGGCCGGCACCGGTGTTGGAAGGAATAGAAACATCAACATAATTGTGGAAGAAGAAGCGATCCCCGAGCTGGAAGAAATGCCGGTAGAAGTGGAAATCGAAGGGGACGAAGTGGCGGAAGCATAGAAGTGCAAGTGGAGGTGTAAGAGATTTGCCGACTATCAGTCAGCTGGTGAGACACGGCAGGAAGGCCATGAAGACCAAGACCAAGTCGCCTGCCTTGAGAGGGTGTCCGCAGAAGCGGGGAGTCTGTACTCAAGTTAAGACTACTACCCCCAAAAAACC
>CAZRAU010000104.1:0-11416 GCA_964598025.1 uncultured bacterium | reverse complement strand
GCGCCCGACGGGTATTGCCTCGCGGGTCCTGACGCTGCGGACTCCCACCGTCCTCCTTGCCAGTCTGGGCGGCGGGAGGCCCTCCCTCCGCGCCACCCGCTCGGCTTCCCCGGTCCATGCAGCGTCGGGTTTCCACGCCCGACGGGGTTGGACTCAAGGCCGCCAGGGATTCATGTAGGTCCCCTTGGCCCAGAGCGATACGGCGTCGCAGAAGAAGTAGGGCGCACAGAGGGCAAAGAACCAGATGAGGAGCACGGCCGGGACAATCCAGCGCCTTCCCTCAAGGAGTCGGGGCATCTCGCCCCGGTGGGTGATGGCATAGGCGGCGTATGGAATGAGCAAGGCGACGATAGGCAGGCGGTGGCGTGAGGATGCAAAAGCGGCGATGTGCAGTGCGAACACACTTCCCACAACCACAAGCGGAAACAGCCTGTGCATCCTGTCCGGCGCAATGGCGATCCCCAACACCCCTGCGATTACCACAATAATGTAAGAGGACACGGTCACGACGAGCAGCAAGCGAATGGTCGTCATCGATAAGCTTCCGTAAGCCCCGCGGCTTATCTTCTTGAAGAGGAATGAGTCGGGACCGAAGAGCAGCCCGGATGTCCGCACGAACTTCTTGGGCATCCAGGTGGGTTGCTCTTGCTTTATCCGGTCTATCGCAACCCGCCGGGAGAATTCCATCCGTTCCAACTCGTCCGGGATGCTCCGCCAGGAGGTTCGGAATTCCGTCAACACATTGCGATTCGGATGGAGCCAATCCTCGGGATCGAATATGTTGCCTTCGGCCATTGCCATCCAGCTTATGGTCGCGATCGGGACGAATCCCCCCACGACACGGTAGTTACGAATCGTCCATGGAACGATCACGAGCACCGCGACAAGCACCATGACAACGCCCCGGAGCGCAGCGCGCCTGCGTTGCGAGCCGGCGGAGGCCAAGAACCACCAGAGCGCGCAGGCCGCGGCGATCACAAGCCCGGTTTCCCGGCATAAAGCAGCGAGGCCGAAGAGCAACCCGCCAAGTGCGGACATAGCAACGCCCGCGGTCCGTTGGGCATAGACGGCGACGGTGAGGCCTGCCACGACCGGGACGAGAAAGGCATTCTCGGCCCAAAGGTAATGGCTGTATGCCACAAAGGTCGGATAGAGCGCGGCAATCAAGCCGGCCGCGATGGCGGTACGTCGGTCGAACAGCGATAGGGAAAGCATCATCACCAGCGGGACCAGGAGAGACCCCAGGACCACCTGTCCGACCATCATCATCTTGATGGTATGAACCAGCCCGGCTGCGCCATCTTCGGATCGCGCGGGCTCGACGAACCAGGATAAGAAATAGGAGTTTCCGGGCGGCCAGGAGACCCGGGACCCGTCATAATCAGTATGCCCGTTGCCGCTGGCGATGTTTATGGCAACCTTGGAAAAATAGACCTCATCTCCGGTGATTCGTACCGGGGCGGCAAGCTGGAGACACCCGAAGCGAACGACGAAGCCGAACACAGTGATTAGGAATAGAACCCGCTTGAACCCGCCAAGAACCATCTTTGATCTGCTCCATTGGAGTGGCCCGGCAAATCTCTCTAAGACAGATGGGGGTCATTATAGCAAACCGGTAAACGGGGTCAAGATCTGACCCCACGAATCCGATTTCGAACAGCAAAGGGGGCCGGATGACTCCGGCCCCGCAGTTTATGCAAGACTTTCGTGTGTATGAAGGCCCAGTTACTCCGTAAACTCCTTCTTCACTTCGCCCCATGTCTTGGATTCGGTCCTGGGTTGCCCGAGCATCGTACCGGCGTCCCCGCCCGGGCGGCAGGCATCCGTTCCGCCTACGCGGATACGATAGTAGGCGCCGCAGTCCTCGATTTGGATTTCGGCCGCATCCACACCCATGGCGGCGAGATGCTCCCTCGCCTCGGCTTCGGCCTCCTCGATGGTCTTGCCCTCGGCCGCTATGCGCAGCTCCGTGCAAAGCTCGGTCGCGCACTCGCTGCCCGGGGGCGGCTCCATGCCGTCGATGGTGATCTTGACCGGCATGGGACCCTCGGCCGATCCATCATCCAGGCGCTGCTCGATCCCTATCTCGATCCGCTTTTCGCCGTTGCCGGTCTCAACGTCTACAAGACAGGCTTCAAGGCCGGCGGCTTCGATCTGGGCGCGAATGTCGGCCTCGATCTCCTCATCGGTCTTGCCTTCGCTGTTTACCCGGATCTCAATGATCTCGTTTGCGGCCATGGCATAGACGTTCCCGGTGACGCGCTCGGTCAGGCGAACGACCCCGGCCGTCGCTGGAACGCCCTTTTCGGTGAGGGCCCGGGCGAAGCCTGAGGCTATGCCGTCTATCGTTACGGGAGCCCTTGCGGGAAGAGTGGCGGAGATCTTGGCTCCCCCGACGCCGGCCCTAACCATCACATTCTCGGTGTCCAGGGCCTTTCCGAATTCGGCGGCAACGGCACTGATATCAACGCCGGCGGCGTCGGCGATCTCGAGGGTCGCCCGGTATCCGGTGGTCTTCGTGTAGGAGATAGGTACCGCAAGAAGTACGGCCGCAACAATGGCGATACCCAGAACCGTGGCCATCGCCGGATGGCCCTTGAGTGAATGAAGCACCTTCATTATAGAATCCTCCTCGGACCTGCGCCGGTTATGCTTCCGCAGCCGCTGCGCGGTCCTGTCTATCGTCGGTAGGTTTAGCCTGCTTTGCTCGCTTAGCGCCCTGAGGTCCGAACCAAGTCTGTCGGGCCCCCTGCGCCCGCGATGTTTGTCGCTGGGGAAGTTCATGGCGTCTCACCCTCCGGTAGGGGCGCGCTCCGGTTCCCACCCCCTCTCGCCTCCAATGCCCCGTCTGCCGGGGCTGGTGCGAAGAGGGATGTGGCGCCTGATGCGGGGATTCCCCGCTCCGGTTGTTCCCCCTGCATTCGAAAGCCCAGTCTCTCGTAGTGTCGGCGAAGTCGCCCGCGGCCCCGGGAGAGCCGGGACTTGACCGCCGACAGGGAGACCCTTTGAATCGCCGCAATCTCTTCGACGGAGAATCCATCCAGATCGAAGAGGACCACGGCCTCGCGTTGCTCGGGGGGAAGACCTGCAAGTGCCCGGGACACCCGCTCCGCCCCCCGGCGGTCACCATCCCAGGACGCACCGTCCTCGCCGGCCACATCTACTGATTTTCCGTCTTTCCTCTCAAGCGAAAGGAAACGACGCCAGAAACCACGCCGGGAGCGATTTCGGTGGACCGAGAGCAGAACCGAGTAAAACCAGGGCCGGAAGCGCGACTCATCACGGAGGCTGGAGATCTTCTCGTACGCGCGTATCACGGCTTCCTGGAAGAGGTCGTCACCGTCTTCGGTCGAGCGGCTGAGGCGCCGTGCGGTCGCTGCGGCCCGATCGTGAAAAGGTCTCAATAGACCGATCAGGCGCTGCCAGGATTCCGTTGGTTCCACGATTAGTCTCTATCCTCCATCAGGGTCAACACCATCCCTTGCCCTCGATAGTATAGACACCCCGAAGGCGTCCCAGGGTCGCAGAAAAGTCGACCATATCAAAACATTCTATGATACTACACGAAAGGGCCCGGGTTCCGGCCGGTCGAATGAGGAGAGATCTATGACTCGGGGTTGTGTCGTGCGACATGGACATGACGCTATGATATCATCCATGCGAGGAGACATGAAACACGGCAAGGTCCGAACCACAGTACATATGTTGAAGCGCTCCTCCGGAAGACTTCGGGGGAGAGGCTGGAGAGAGCCCTCGAATTATCGGAGTTCTCCAGGGGTGGGCCGTGCGTTGATTTCGAAGCGGCAGGGGGCGCCGATCTCATCGGCCTCGATAGAGTTGATAACCAGCCATGCCTATGCCGCGCAGAGGCTATTTGCCTGTCTTCAACCGCTTCCGGATCAGTGAGACAAAATCCCTGGCCTTCTTGAACAGATTCTTGGCCTCGGTTTCGGTTATCAATCCGGAGATATCATAGACGGCCTGATTGCGCTTCTTCCGCATCCGGTCGAAATACGTAATCAAGTCCTCATAGTCTTTCCCCATGGCAATCGCCATGAAGGCAAAGGTGTTCTTATGTCCCTGGGCACTTGCCGGGCGGTATCCTTCAGAGAACATGTAAGCCCTGGAAGCCTGAAGTACGGCGTTGCAGGCCACGGCGAATCCCCAATCCGGGTCATCCGCCATGATCTTCCCGGCGGTCTTGAGATCGCGGGTCGCCCGTTCCAATGCCCGACTGATCTCGGTCCGGGATACCTTCTCCTCATGAATGCGCCCCGTCCTCAGCAGTTCATCATACATCCTGAGCCTCCCCCACAACGAAGATCTTCTCGCCCCTCAGTACCCTGCTCAGGAAGCCGTCCTTCTCCTTGCGTCGACGGTTGAATTCCTTCCGTGTAAGCAATGTACAGTTAATCGGTCGATCCAAGTGACCTTCCGCCTCGACAACCGCCCGGTGAAGGGTGAGATCGTCGACCCCGCCCACAATCACAATGTCCACATCACTCCCCGATCCCGCCGTGAAACTTGCCTGGCTGCCATAGATGAATGCAAAATCGATCCGAGGCGCGAGTGGTCCCAGCGATCTCCGCAGCACATCGGCCAGCCCGGCGGTCTTGGTCATCAGCCTGTAGAGTTCATCGAAGATGGGGCAATCACGGTTCGCTTTGTAATACACCATCCGGCCCTGCCTGGATGCTGTAATGATTCCGGCATCGGCGAGCTGCTTGAGTTCACGCTGAACCGCCCCCTGCCCCACGGCGGTCAGTCTGACGACCTGGCGGAGGTAAAACGATTCATCTGAGCGAGAGTAAAGCAGTGCAAGCAAAGCCCGACGCACTTTGCCGAACAGAGCCGAGGAGAGGTTCTCATTCTCTATCGTACCCATTATGGGTTCATTTGTACCCACTTTGGGTACGATTGTCAAGCTGGCTTTTCGTCGTTAGTAGCGGCGCCGGTCCATTCACGAACGACAGGCCCGTGGATCGAGTGCTTGGTCGGGCACCTCGATGGACCCGCCACGGGACTTGTCCCGCAATCAGTGGGTTTTAGCTTGACTGTGTTCCACGGCAACGCCAGTCTAGATGGAGTCTGATACGTGAAGCGCGATGGCGAGCGCAAGACAGATCATCGATAAATGTAGGTAACAGGGACGATCTGATGGCTGCACCGGCACGAATCCGAGAACTGGCCGAGCGATTTGCCGACAACCTTGAAGCATATAAGCGCGGCAAGTACAAAGAGACCCAGTTTTGGCGGGAGTTTATCGATCCCTTCTTTGACGATGTACAGCAGATCTTACGACGAGCATCAAACGGAGGATTAACGCCGCAGAACACGAGATAGATGCGCATGTATATTCATGGCACAGTGTGACAGCGGCAGAGACTGACATTATTGAGGGATCGATTAGGGCGGGCGTAGAGGAATAAGAAATGCCTAGACGCGAAATGGGGCTGATGGGGTATGTGGGGGAGGCGGTGGCGTGCCAGTGGCTTCGGGGGAAGTACCCTGCGGAAGACGGCTACACGGCAATACACCAAGTGAAACCGCTGGGAGTGCCGGCAACCGGCGGGCCGTATCTCGACTTCGGTGTGGCAAAGGGGCCCGAGCTCGTCGCTCTCTATGAAGTCAAAAGCCAGGACTACATCACAGACAAGGCTTTCAAACTCAACTCATCCCTCCTATATGTATGGTCTCACCGAGGGCAGCTCCTCGAATTTGCGAGCCAGGACGGTCGGGCGTTCCGGGGCTCGCCCGAAACCGAAGCCTATCTTGTGCTCCTGGTAGGTCCCAACGAGGGCGCGATTGCCAATATCGGCCAGGAGAATCTGCCGAATATCATCCTCTTCTCGGAGATCTGGGATGATCCGAGCTGGGAAATCGACCGGGAAGGGGTGATGGCCGAGATTGGTGAAGATATCCCGAAGGTGCTCGGCATCCTCAGGCGGCCCACCCAGGGCAAGCGTGTCAACAGGCGTTTCCTCGAACTCAAGTCCGGTACTCCCTGAGTGGTCGCCGCCGACGGGGTCAACAGGCGTATAAGCTGGGGAAACTGCTTGACTTCCAGGTCTATCTGCATATAATTCATGTCGTGAATGCAAATCATTCATCAAGTGAATTGATTTACAGACGACGTTGGATGGGCCCGGTACTCAGGCAGGCTGTCGAGCACTATCCGGTGATAGTCCTTACAGGGGCGCGCCAGGCGGGTAAGAGCACCCTCCTGAGGAACGAGCCGCCTTTTTCAGCTTGGCGCTATGTCAACCTCGATGATTTCGATCTGCTTGACCAGGCGAAGCACGACCCGGCATCGCTTTGGGCGGGAGCCGATGGGGTGGTCTTGGATGAGATACAGAAGGCCACCAATGTGCTGGACGCGATCAAGATCGAAGTGGACAGCGACCATTCGGGCCGGCGTTTTGTGCTTTCGGGATCGGCAAACCTGCTTCTTATGAAGGGCGTGAGCGAAAGCCTGGCAGGGCGGGCAGTCTATCATGTCTTGAACCCGATGACACTGGGTGAGATGAATGAGTCCCCGCCCCCGGGCACGCTGGGCATGCTTCTGGGTGGGGAGTTCCCGCCGGACGGAGAAGCTACGGTGGCTTTGCCTGACCTCATCGAGACCATGTGGAAGGGGTTTCTTCCCACCTTGATGCGATTTGACAAGCCTGAGGTGATCTCGGGTTGGTGGGAGGGTTACGTCGCGACGTACTTGGAAAGGGATCTCCGCCGGCTGTCTCAAGTCGCATCGCTTTCAGACTTCCGGCGGGTGATGAATGCCTTGGCGCTCCGTTGCGGGAACGTGCTGAATCAATCCGAGGTCGCCAGAGATATACGTATGAGCCAGCCAACGGTTCACCGGTACATCAGGCTTCTGGAGACCACCTGTCTCATGTCAAGGTTGGCAGCATACGCTGTGAACAGAACCAAACGCCTTGTAAAGTCACCTAAGGTCATGTGGATGGATCCCGGGCTCGTCGCTTTTCTTTCTGGTCACTTTGACCCCGATAGCATGCGTAAGTCGAGACAGGCGGGCGCTCTTTTCGAGGCGATGGTCTACTTGCACCTTGCCTCGCTCTGCCAGCTAATGACCCCGAAGCCTCAACTGTTCCACTGGAGGACTGTGGGGGGGCAAGAGGTCGATTTCGTGCTTGAATGGGGCCGGCAGATAGTCGCGATAGAAGTTAAGCTGGGAAGCGAACCACGGTACGCCGACGCCAGAGGCCTGAGGGCGTTCAGTGAGGAGTACCCCGAAGTCTCGGCATGCGTATTGCTCCACACCGGCAAAGCGCTAAAACGGCTGGATGACAAGGTAGTGGCAATGCCCTGGCATGTGCTGTTGGGATTGTGATGGGCCTGTGCTGATGAGTGAGATCGCAGCTTCCCCGTGCCAATGGAAACCGCCTTTGGATCGAACGTCGGGGGCAGAGCCCCAACGCTACGCAGGCACACGTCGGGTGCCAATGCCCGACTGATCTCGGTCCGAGATACCTTCATCCGGGGCGGATGTGGTAAGCGTGAGCCCGGTTGGATTGTCCCGCGAGGCAACAGGACGGGAATCTGGAATATCTATGGGCGGGATATTGTCTAAGCAGATGGATAGCGGCATTTGCTCGGGGCAAGCCGGCAGAAGATGTTATTGCTGAAGCCGGTGGATTGTGCAGCGCGCGCCGTGCTAAGATACGGCGCAGTAAGGTCGGTATGAGAAGCGTAACATATGTGGTAAGGAGATAAGGAATGGGGAAGATCAAGATATTGCTGGTGGGGCTCGTGGTGGGATGCATTGCTCCGGCGTGCGTCTATCCATGCCCCGACAGCACCGCTTCGGCGATAGCGTTTGAGGATTCACTGAGTCTGGAGCGGTGTCTTGAGATTGCACTCGACAATTCCAGCCGGATTGCCGTAGCCGAAGGCGACCTGATCAAGGCTCGAATAGGCCTTAAAGATGCCTGGTCGGGCTTCTTGCCTGAGCTTCATCTGTCCGGGGGATACAACCTCACCGATACGTTTAACAGACTTGAGTGGAACGAGAATCACTATAGCCTGTCACTGGGCGCGTCTATGAGCCCATTCAATGGTGGAAGGAACCTCATAAACACTGCGAAATCCCGGGAGTCGTTGTCCTCGGCTGAACAGAGCCAGCGTCTCGCCGCGATCGATCTTGTTCTTGAAGTCATGAGCAAGTACTACAGTCTGCTCGAGGCGTCGGAGATTCTGGAGCTCAGAAAGGAGAGTCTGGCCCAGAAGAGGACCCACTATGAATTCGCCATGGCTCAGTATGATGCGGGCCTCGTCCCGAGATCCGATGTGCTCAAGGCTGAGGTGGCGGTCGTCTCGGGCGAGGTCGACTCGCTGGAGGCCGACGGGAACCTCGGCCTTGCCCATGCCGAGATCAACGATGTCATGGGCATTCGGCTCGACCATCCCACCAGGATCAAACCCGTGAAGGTCACAAGGGAGGTCCCCCCGAGTCTGGATGACTGCCTGGATGAGGCCTTGAAGAACCGCCCTGAGCTCTTGCAACAGGAATCCAGTCTGGCGATCAGGAAACACAATGTGAGGCTGGCACAAATAGAGAGATGGCCGAAACTCACAGTGACGGGAAGCTACAATGCGTACATGGACGGGTTTCTCTTTGACGACCTTTCGGTCAACCGGACGAACTGGGAGGATAACAGCGATTGGCGCGTGGGAATAGGATTGAGCCTTCCTTTGTTCGACGGCGGGGTGACAAGGAGAGCTGTTCAGGCGGCGAGGGTAGACCTGCGGGAATCCGAGCTCGGTTACTCGGACTGGGAGAAGCAGGTGGATCTGGACGTGAAATCGGCACATCTGAACCTGGTCACCGCTTTAAGGAGAATAGACCTGACTGAGAAAGAGGTCGAAAGCGCACAGGAGAGTTACGATGCAGCGTTGGGACGATACCAGACCGGAGTAGCGCCGATAACGGAGGCTATCGATGCCGCTGTGGCGCTTTCCAACAGCAAGGTAAGCCATACCAGGGCTACATACGATTACCTTCTGGCCGTGGCCCGGCTGAGACAGGCCATGGGCCGGTTGCCCTTTCAGATAGCGGGGAGGAGTCAATGAGAAGGAGAGCATTCATCATTGCCGGTGTTGTTGCAGTGGTTGTAGTCGCGTCGGTCGTTCTTCTATCGGTTCTAAGAAACGGCGGCAAGCAGGACCGCACGCTCAGGACGGCACGGGTCGAGAGGGGCAGCATAGTCGTCAAAGTGACCGAGAGCGGAGAAGTGGCGCCCCTTACCGTTGTGAATGTGAAATCGGAATTGGCCGGCGAGGTGAAGCGGCTTTTCGTGGAAGAGGGAGACAGTGTGAAGGCCGGTGACAGACTGGCCCTGGTGCAGCAGGAATCATCGCAGGCGCAACAGATCGCACAGGCAAGGGCATCGGTGGAGCGCGCGAAGATCGACCTGGAGGATGCGGAGAGAAACCTGGAGCGCCAACAAGGTCTTTACGATAAGGGTTTCATCGCAAAGAAGGACGTCGAAGACGCAGAGCAGGAACATAGACGCAGCCAGATACAATACGACCTTTCCGAGAAGCAGCTCTGGGTCGTGCTGGGCGGCGGAGCCGAGTCTGTAGAACCGGGGGGGCTCGGCGCGAAGGCTTTTGACAACATAACCGTAACCGCACCTATCTCGGGAGTGGTCATAAGCCTGGATGTCGAGCAAGGTGAGATGATTACGTCGGGGACCCAGGCGTATGGCGGCGGTGGGACCGTCCTTATGACCATCGCCGATCTGAGCAAGATGATTGTCAAAACAAATGTAAATGAGGTTGACGTAGGGAAGATGAGGGTGGGCCAATCAACACAGATCGGATTCGATGCCATAAGGGACAGAGTATACAGCGGCGTAGTCAAGAGAATAGCCCCGGCAGGTACCGTCGAGGGAAATGTTGTGGTGTTTCCAATAGAGGTGGAGATCATAGGCTCCATATCGGGAGAATTCCAGAAATCCGGTTCGGGGACGTCCTCGCAGCCTCCCGCCGATCGCCTGCTGTCGAGTCTGCCGGAGGACCAACGGGACGCTCTGCGCAAGCAAATCAGCGACCTGCGGGCGCAGGGTGCGGACCGGGAGGAAATCCGGAGTGTAATTGAGAAAGCGCTGGCGGAGCACGGAGGCGCGCAGGCCCCGGCGGGCCGTCCGGAACCCGGATTCGGCTTGCCTCAGGGTGGTGAGATGGACCAGGCCGGCATCGCATTGATCAAACCCGGAATGACCGCCGACCTTGATATCATAATCGCAAGAGCCGAAAACGTGCTGTGCGTGCCGAAGGAAGCAGTCATAGAGCAGAATGGCGGCGCCATGGTGACGCTCCTGGAAGGCGAGAAATCGGTCCCCCGTCCTGTGACGCTTGGTCTCCAGGATGATGTGAGCGTGGAAGTAAGAGAGGGTCTGCAGGAGGGCGATGAAGTGGTCATAACAGGCAGTCAGTCTGCGCTTCGCCAACAATCAGGATCGGTACAGGCGTCTCCGCCGGGAAGGCCGCCGATGTAGGTGAAGGCGGGAGGTCGAAAACAATGCTGATCAGAGCACGCGACCTGATCAAGACCTTCGTGACAGGCAAGGTTGAAGTCAGGGCCCTGAGGGGGCTCTCACTGGATGTTGACCGGGGGGAGTTTGTGTCCATCATGGGGACGTCAGGATCGGGCAAGACCACATTGATGGACATACTCGGCTGTCTGTCGAGGCCTACCTCCGGCAGCTATTATCTTGATGGGCGGCCCACGGCCGATCTTGACGATGATTACCTGTCCGAAGTCCGGAATGAACAGATCGGCTTCGTGTTTCAGATGTTCAATCTGCTGCCCAGGACCAGCGCGCTCAGCAATGTCGAGATTCCTCTGCTGTACTCAGGCTTGGCGTCAAGGGACCGCAAGGAAAGAGCCATGCGGGCGCTGGAGAGCGTCGGGCTCAAAGACCGCGCCCATCACTACCCCAACGAACTTTCGGGCGGGGAGAAGCAGCGGGTGGCGATCGCCAGGGCGCTAGTCAATGATCCCGCCATAATACTTGCGGATGAGCCGACCGGTAACCTGGATTCGCAGTCCGGTGAAGAGATCATGGCGGTCTTCCGCAGGCTGCATGAACAGGGCAGGACCATTATACTGGTGACCCACGACCAGGGGATCGCCGATTACGCAGAGCGAATAGTGAGAATAAAGGACGGGCGGGTAGACCGAGACGAAGTCCTCAAAGAGGTGGTACATGAGACCGGTGCGTCGCCGCAGAAAGCCAGGAGGAGAACCAGCTTGGCCGGGAGTCTTGTGGCCGGTTTCTCGTCCGGATACAAGGGGCTTCTGTCCAACAAGACACGTTCGTTCCTCACGATGCTCGGCATCGTCATAGGTGTCGCGGCTGTCATCGGCATGCTTGGGGTTGGTGAAGGAGCG
>CAZRAU010000103.1:0-11526 GCA_964598025.1 uncultured bacterium | reverse complement strand
GAGCCCGCTACCGCGGCTTATGGAGAGTCAAGATTCAGGTGCTTATGACTTTCATAGTGATCAATCTTAAGAGGCTTACCCGAATACGGGGGCAGAAAGGCTATAACCCTCGTGGCCGGGGGTGTCGCGTACCGACATAGAAGGCGTGAAGCCAGAAAGAGAAGAATCAGATCGAAGCCCAGCCATCACTCCTCACGATACACAACAGAGAAGCACTCTCCCGGAGCCACTTTTTCAGAGCCCTCAATTAACGCTATTGACAGAGCGTGCGAAGTAAGGTATTCGAATAATGTGGATCCGTGAGTCGTGAGGATCGGCTTGCCTCTTTGGCAAAGCGGCCTCATCGATGGAATCAAGGTGTTATCCAGGGAGTTCAAGTCCGTCAGGGAGGTACCCGGATGAGAATCACGATCACCTATTGCGTGCCCTGAGACTACTACGCACGCGCTGCCCGGGTGGCGGCGGCGCTTGAAAACGATTTGGGCGTCACGGCCGACCTCATCGAGGGAGACCACGGGGTGTTCGATGTCGCCGTGGACGGGGATGTCGTGTTCTCGAAGAAGGAGCGGGGAGGCTTCATCAGTACGCCTGAGATTGTGGAGATGGTAAGAAGCCTGAGCCCGCCTCATTCGGATTGACACCCGCCTCCTGTTTCTGTTACCCTCCAAAGAACCGGATCGGGCGCGTATGTGGATGCCCGCTTCCGCCTAAGGGGGTTTGTTCTTGCCTGGGGGCCCGGACATCGGAAGGATCAGCGAGGAGGTAACAAGAAGGGTGCGGGATCGCCTGACGCAGCCTTCTTTTCGCGGCAAGATCCTGATACCGGTGGGGATCTCCGGGCGCCACATTCACCTCACCCGGGAAGTGCTCGAGAGCCTCTTCGGCAAGGGTTACCAGCTTACAATCTACAAGACGCTCAGCCAGCCTGGAGAGTTCGCGGCCGGGGAGCGGGTCACGTTGATAGGCCCGAGCGGCAGGGCCATGGAGAACGTCCGCATTCTGGGGCCCACCCGCAAGTTCACCCAGGTCGAGCTGTCAAGGAGCGACGGTCTGAAGCTGGGAATCGACCTCCCGATCAGACGAACCGGTGAACTATCCGGGACCCCCGGACTTACGGTCGTGGGACCCCGGGGTACGGTGAACCTCAGGGAGGGCGCGGTCAGTGCTACGCGTCACATCCATATGACGCCCGACGACGCGGAGCGCTTCGGCCTCCACGACGGTCAGATCGTCAAAGTCCGGGTCACGGGTGAGCGAGGCCTTGTGTTTGACAACGTGCTTGTCAGGGTGAGCGGCAGTTTTGCGCTTGACTTCCATCTTGATACAGACGATGCTAACGCTGCCGGGCTTGGGAATGGGAGCCTGGTTGAGATCATTCCCTGAATGGGGAGGAGGTGATCCGGTTTGCCGGGAGCACTTGGTAAGATAGAGACCAGGGGCTTTGTTGCTGCGGTGGAAGCGGCGGATGCCATGGTCAAAGCGGCACAGGTAACACTGACTAGATACGAGCGGACCGGAGGCGGGATGGTGACGGTCCTTGTCCGGGGGGATGTGGGAGCCGTCCTCGCTGCGGTCGATGCCGGGAAGGCCGCGGCCCAGAAGGTCGGCGAGCTGGTGAGCGCCCATGTTATTCCTAGTCCGGACGAGTCGCTGGAAGACATAATGCTCGATTGACGGTGAGATAATATGACAGCCGGAAAGCAAGAGGAGGTTGAGTAAGGTGGCCGATGGAGTTGAGGGAGTCTACAGAGAGGCTCTGGGGCTGATAGAGACCAGAGGCTTCGTCGCGATGGTCGAAGCATCGGATGCCATGGTCAAGGCGGCGAAGGTTACGCTGGTGGGCTACGAGAAGATCGGCGGGGGTTATAACACCGCGATAGTGCGAGGGGACGTGGCTGCCGTTAAGGCTGCTACCGAGGCCGGAGGCGCGGCGGCGAGCAAGGTCGGTGAACTTGTGTCGGTCCACGTGATACCGAGACCTCATCCGAATCTCGAGGATGTGTTGCCGATAGGGAAACTCTTCAAGGTGAAGAAGAAGTAGCCGGAGTCGATTCGGGAGGTAGCTTTGCTTATCGCTGAAGTGGTCGGCACCGTTGTGGCGACCAGGAAAGAAGAGCGGCTGTCCGGGCTGAAGTTTCAGATCGTCAAGATCGTCGATATGGCTCTTAAGCCCACGGGCCAATACCTCGTGGTGGCGGATGCCGTGGGGGCCGGGCAGGGGGAGACGGTTCTGCTTGCCCAGGGTAGTTCCGCACGCCTCACGGACAAGACGCGTGATTGCCCCATAGATGCGGTGATAATCGGCATAGTCGACACCATAGAAATAGAGGGCGACCTTATCTTCCAGAAGTATGCTTGATGAGAAGACCATAAGTGCGATTGTCGAGGAGGTCCTGAAGAAGCTCAAGACTGAAGGTATTGGTGCTTCACCGGCTCCGCCGACCTCAGGTGTCGGGGGGGCTTTTGCTTCTGTCGATCATGCCGTGGATGCTGCGGGGCGCGCTTTCGAAAGTCTCCGTGACGTCCCTTTGGAAACACGCCGTAAGATAATCGCCGCGATGAGGAAGGTCTCCTGTGATCATGTCGAGGAGCTTTCGCGCCTCGCCCTGGAGGAGACGGGGCTGGGGAGGTACGAGGACAAGGTAAACAAGAACCTGCTTGCAGCGACCCGGACCCCTGGTGTTGAAGATCTCGAACCCGATGCAGTGTCCGGAGATCATGGTGTAACGATTGTGGAAAGGGCGCCCTATGGTGTCATCTGCTCGATCACGCCGTCGACCAACCCTTCGGAAACGGTGATAAACAACGCCATCGGCATGGTGGCCGGCGGCAATTCCGTGGTTTTCAATCCGCATCCGGGGGCGACCCGGACCACTCTGAGGACCATTGAGCTTCTCAACTCCGCGATCACGGCGGAGGGGGGACCGCCCGATGTGCTTGCATGCGTGACCAGGCCGACGATTGAAACGGCCCAGGCCCTGATGAAACACCCGAAGGTCAAGCTGGTGGTCGTGACCGGTGGTGGGGCCGTCGTAAGAGAAGCGATGAACTCCGGCAAGAAGGTGATAGCCGCCGGTCCGGGGAACCCGCCTGCGGTTGTGGATGAGACGGCCGAGCTGGATAGCGCTGCAAAGCACCTGGTCAACGGGGCCTCGCTTGACAACAACATCGTATGCATCTGTGAGAAGGAGGTCCTTGCGGTCGACAGTGTTGTAGACCGTCTCAAGGCCAGGATGGCCGAAAACGGCGCGCTGGAGATAAAGGGACGGGACATCGAGAAGCTTAAGGACCTCATTATCAAGGAGGACCGGGGGCCGTCGAAACACGCAGTCACAAAGCGAGAATTCGTAGGCAAGGACGCGGCCTTGCTCCTTGCCGAGATCGGGATCAAGAACGTGGGGGACCCCAAACTCATAATCTGTGAAACCCCGGAGTCGCATCCCTTCGTCTGGACGGAGCTCTTGATGCCGGTCCTGCCCATCGTGAGAATCCGCGACGCCGACTATGGCATCAGGCTCGCCAAGCAGGTCGAGCACGGCTTCGGACATTCGGCCATGATGCACTCGACCAATATCACCATGCTCTCCAGGATGGCGAGGTACATCAACACCACCATTTTCGTCAAGAACGGACCGTCGTATGCAGGACTGGGTTTTGGCGGTGAGGGTTTCACCAGTTTCACGATAGCGAGCCCGACCGGAGAGGGGCTCACTTCCGCGCGCACCTTCACCAGAATGAGACGCTGCGTGCTTGTTGACTATTTCCGTATCGTTTGAGGTCTCTTCCATTGGCAAGGGATTTCCCAACCTCTAAGCAGGAAATAAGGGACAGGGTTTTCGAGGCCGGGGTGGTGGGGGCCGGTGGGGCGGGCTTCCCGACCCACATAAAGGCCGGCGCGGCAGCCGACGTCGTGATTGCCAACGCCTGCGAGTGCGAACCGTTGCTTGCCACCGACAGGCATGTTCTCACCTCGCGCCTCGATGAGATGATCGACGGCCTTCTTATAATGATGCTGGCAACCGGCGCGGGGCGTGGATACGTGGCCCTGCGTGAAGGGCAGGCCGACGTTCTTGACAAGGTGCGGGACGGGGTGAAGGGAGCGAGGGGTGTCGACGTCGTGACTGTGGCCGACACCTACCCGGCCGGGGATGAGCACATACTGGTCTATGAGGCGACCGGACGGGTCGTCCCTGAGGGTGGTATTCCGCCCGACGTCGGCGTGGTGGTCTCAAATGCCAACACCCTGGTGAACGTCAAGCGGGCCGTGGACGGCAATCCGGTAACCGACCGCGTGATCTCCATCTGCGGCGATGTCGCCCGTCCATGTGTCGTGGAGGTTCCCATAGGGACCACAGTCGGCGATGCCCTCGAGCTCACGGGCAACCGTTCGGATCCCGGGGAGAAGGGTCTGCTCCTTTCGGGAATCATGATGGGGCAGTATTGCGAGGATCTCACGACTCCCATAGACAAGCGCGTCGGCTCTATCGCGGTATTGCCCCGGGACAGCGAGATCATGGTGAGAAAATCGCTTCCTGTCGATGTCATGATAAGGCGGGCCGCCTCGGTCTGCTGCCAATGCACTCAGTGCACGGAGCTTTGTCCGAGGCATCTGATGGGGCATGATATCAGTCCTCACAAGATCATGCGGGCCGTATCATGGGGAAGGGAATACGTTCCCGATCTTGCCGGCGCTCTTTTCTGCTCTGGTTGCGGCCTCTGCGGTGTTTATGTTTGCCCTATGCTCCTCTCGCCGGATAGAATAAGCTTCATGGTCCGGGCTGAGATGGGCGGGCGGGGGGTGAGGCAGGAGGGGAAGCCCACAGGGGGCGTACTGCCCGTTAGGGCGGGAAGGCTCGTGCCTCACGCGAGAATAGTGGAACGGACCGGACTTGGCGCTTACGAGCATGAGCTTGAGTTTGCAGGCCGGGTGGAACCGGCGAAGGTGAGGATACCGCTCGCGCAACATGTGGGGGTGCCTGCGACGCCGGTGGTTGAGAAGGGGGATGTTGTGCGCCGCGGGCAGGTGATCGGCGAGATAGATCGCGAGGCTGTGGGAGCCAGGGTGCATGCCGGCATAGGCGGTGTGGTGGTCGAACTCGGCAGTGTAGTGGTTGTGGAGAAACAATGAAGTCTGATATCGAAGCCATAGGGATGGTGGAGCTCAATAGTATCGCCGCGGGCATAATGACGGCGGACGAGATGGTGAAGGTCGCGCCAGTGACCCTCATAGCGGCGATGACGATATGTCCGGGCAAGTACATCTCGCTCGTGGGAGGCGAGGTGTCGGCCGTGGAGTCCTCGGTCAAGCGGGGCAAAGAGGCGGGGGCGGAATTCATGGTCGACAGCCTCTTCATCCCCAACATCCATCCGGATGTCTTCCCTGCGATAATGGGGACCGCCGATGTAGGGGAAATAAAGGCCCTGGGTGTTATCGAGACCTTCTCGGTCGCAGCGTCCATCATCGCCGGTGACGGGGCGGCGAAGGCGGCGAAGGTGAGGCTCAAGGATCTTAGGCTTGCGCAAGGACTGGCGGGGAAGTCATTTGTGACTATAACAGGCGATGTAAGTGATGTCACGGCCGGTGTGGATGTCGGCGTCGATCTGATAAGGTCTACGGGCATGCTGGTCAAGTCGGTCGTCATCCCGCGTCCGCACGACGATCTAAAAGGGAAGTTGGGTTAGGACATGCATATTGCCAAGGTGATTGGGACCGTCGTGGCCACTAGAAAGGTCGAGCCGCTCAAGGGCTCGAAGCTGCTGGTGGTCCAGCCCCTTGATCCCCAGGGCAGACCTGATGGACGCCCCATAGTGGCACTGGACACAGTCAGGGTGGGGCCCGGGGATGTCGTCTTCTTCGTCAAGGGCCGGGAGGCGGCACATACGCTCGCGGACAAGTTCAATCCGGCGGATGCGGCAATCATGGGGATCGTAGACCGGGTGGATCTATAGGTCATGTATATAGCCAAGGTGATAGGTGATGTGGTCTCATCGGTGAAGCACGAGACCCTGCATGCGCAGAAGCTTCTGCTGGTGCAGCCGCTGGAGCCCGACGGCACCGAATACGACAAGCCGTTGATCGCCATAGATATGGTGGACTCTGGTATCGGCGATGTGGTCCTCATAATCGACCAGGGGACGGCGACGCGCACCGTGATGGATGTGGAGTATCCGACCATAAGAACGCTGATTCTCGGTGTTGTGGACCGGATAGACTTCGAGCGGGGCAATGAGGCATGAGACGCATGATCTCAGTAGAGGAAGCCGGCGAGGCCATCATAATCGTGGGCCGCAGAATGTATGAACGCGGCTATGTTGCCGCCAACGACGGCAATATCAGTGCGCGGATTTCGGAAGACCGCGTGCTTGTAACTCCGACCGGTATGAGCAAAGGCTTCATGGGCCGAAGCGATCTTGTGGTAGTTGACATGGCCGGCAGGCAGGTGAGCGGCAAGCGTGAACCCACATCCGAGGTCAAGATGCATCTGCGTGCATACGAGATGAGGGAGGATGTCAATGCGGTGGCCCATGCCCACCCGCCCTATGCGACTGCTTATGCCGTGGCCGGCATCCCACTCGAGGAGTGCATACTTCCGGAGGTGATCCTCACCATAGGGTCTGTGCCTCTGGCCCACTATGGCACGCCCTCGACCGAGGAGGTACCCAAGTCGATTGAGGGAGTGGTCATGCGGAGTGATGCGTTCTTGCTGAAGAATCATGGTGTTATGACCGTCGGGCCCGACGTCCTGGGCGCCTATCACAAGCTGGAAACCGTGGAGCACTTCGCACACATAAGTTTCATTGCCGGGCAGCTGGGCAGGGTGAAACCGCTCACCGGTGAAGAGGTGGAGAAGCTCATGAATCTTCGTGAGCACCTGGGGATAAGAGGGCCTTATCCCGGCTGTGTGGAGTCCGGAACCTGCTCTGCCGGGGATTCGGCCGACCAGACCCGGTTGGTCAAGATGATTGTTGAAGAGGTCGTCGAGATCTTAAGGGAAGGAAAACATGCGCTGGACTGAGTATCTGTTGCCGACACTCAAGGAGACTCCTGCGGAAGCGGAAATAATAAGCCATCGCTTGATGGTGAGGGCGGGGCTCATAAGGAAGCTCTCATCGGGGATATACAGTCTGCTTCCCTTGGGGCTTCGGGCCGTCAAGAAGGTGGAGAACATTGTCCGGGAAGAGATGAACCGCGCCGGGGGATCGGAAATCCTCATGCCGGTCTTGAGCCCTTCGGAGCTTTGGACCGAGAGCGGCAGATGGAATGTGTACGGCAAAGAATTGATGCGTGTCAAGGACAGGCATGACCGTTTCTTCGCCTTGGGTCCCACGCACGAAGAAGTGGTGACCGACATAGTGAGACGCGAAGTGCGGTCCTACCGTCAGCTGCCGCTCATTCTCTTTCAGATCCAGACCAAGTTCCGGGATGAAGTGAGGCCCAGGTTTGGAGTGGTGCGGGCACGCGAGTTCTTGATGAAAGACGCATACAGCTTCCACAGGGACGACGCTTGCCTTGCCAAGACCTACGACCGGATGTTCGAGGCATATACCAGGACATTCAAACGGTGCGGTCTCAGGTTCGGTCCGGTGGAGGCGGATTCGGGTGCCATTGGAGGAGACGTGACGCATGAGTTCATGGTCTTCGCCGAGACCGGTGAGTCGCAGGTTTTCGCTTGTCACTGCGGATACGCGGCCACGATAGATACGGCCGAATGCGATCCGGTACCGGTTGAGGCCGGTGCCGGCCAAGCAGCCCTCGAGGAGGTGAGCACACCCGGCACCACCACCGTGGAGGAGGTCACACGGTTCCTTGACAAGCAGCCGGGGGAGCTGCTCAAGACCATCATATACAAGGTGGGTGATGACTATGTGGCGGCTCTGGTACGCGGAGACCGCGAAATAAACGAGATCAAGCTCGGGCGCATCCTTGGGACAACCGACTATGCCATGGCCACAGCCGAGCAAATCGAGAAGGTGACGGGTGGTCCGCTTGGGTTCTCGGGTCCGGTGGACCTCAAAGGCGTGCGGCTCATCGCCGACCACCGCGTAGCCGGAATGGCAAACATGGTCACGGGGGCGAATAAGGCCGATACCCATTACCTGAACGTCAATCTCGGCCGGGATTTCGATGTCCGCGAATTCCACGACATCATTTTAGCGGTCGAAGGTGACCCCTGTAAGCGCTGCGGAAAGCCGCTCTCGACCTGGAGGGGCATAGAGGTGGGGCAGATCTTCAAACTGGGCACCAAGTATTCGGAGGTCATGAAGGCACATTTCCTGGACGAGCAGGGCGAGGAGCATCCATTCGTCATGGGCTGCTACGGTATTGGCATCACCAGGACGGTGGCCGCCGCGATCGAGCAGCATAATGACAAGGACGGGATCGCCTGGCCCATAAGCATAGCCCCATTCGAGGTTCACGTATTGCCGACCAACGTATCGGATGAGGATCTGCGTGAGACCGCTGAAGCTATTTATGCCGGGCTCACCGAAGCGGGAGTCGAGGTAATCCTGGATGACCGCGATGAACGGCCCGGCAACAAGTTCAAGGACGCGGATCTGGTCGGGATACCCCTGAGAGTCACCGTGGGTGAGCGTGCCGCCAAGGAAGGCAAGGTCGAACTTCGCAACCGGAAGACCGGTGAGACCATAAAGATAGACCGCCGGGAGGCGGTCCGGATAATCGTTGAAACCGTGGACGAAGAGAAGCGGAAGCTGGCGGTCTAGCCTGCTGTAACCTTTGCCGCTTTGGCCAATCTGGACTTCTTGCGAGCCGCGGTCTTCCAGTGGATCATGCCCTTCTTGGCCGCCCTGTCTATTACTGATGCGGCTTGAGACAGAGCCTTCCCCGCCTCCTCCGGAGCCGACGCAGCCAAGACCTTCTTGGATACGCTCCGCACCTCGGACTTGACCGCTCTGTTTCTGGATCTACGCTTCGCATCCTGTCGCATTCGTTTCTTCGGAGACTTATGATTCGGCAACCTGATTACCTCCTTATCGATTTTGGGTCAATATAACATTGCCATGGTCCCAAAGTCAACCAAAAGCACCAGGCTGGATTAGAATACCCGTTTGCGGCGTTATGCTCGCGGCTTGTCACTGCACCGTACCTCAAGTACGCCTCGCTCCTCACCACTTCGCGGGCCTTGCATCCGGGCATCCTAATCCAGCCTGGATTTGAGGGGTGGAGAATACCCGTCTGCGGCGTTATGCTCGCGGCTTGTCACTGCACCGTACCCGGAGCGTTGCCCATTCTGTGGCAATGACTGGTTTCTGTAGGATCGGCTCTCCGCGGCCGACGGATCCTGGCCTCTCGCCGTTCGGTTGCTGCTCGATCTCACATTCGTCCTCACAGGAGTCGCGACGCTATGGGATCAAACAGGCTGTTGCCCCCGGCCCTTTTCCCTTAGGGCTTCGCGATAGGCGCCAAGATAGTTGTAGAGGCGAAGATAGTCTATGAGCGGAAACAGCAGACAGCCCAGGAATGTCAGCCTGTAAATCAGGCGGGCCAGCCGATAGAAAGGAGGAAGCAGGGCGAACCTGACGGCAATCTTATGGAGAGTGAGCCCCAGGCTCTCCCGGCCCGGCCTCACGGGATGGGCCAGGTGGGCAAGGACGGCTCTTTCCAGTTCGGGGTGCTGCTTTGCGAGTACCGGCATAGTGTATCTGCCCCATTCACGCACTTTTCCCAGCATATCATCGAGGTCGGGGGGATGATGGTTATAGGATATTGCGTCTTCGGCGAATACAAACCTGGCGCCATGGTATTCAAGGCGCATGGCAAGGTCGAGATCCTCTCCGTAGGTGCTGAAGGACTCGTCAAACATCCCGACCTCTGTGAAGAGCGTCCTCTGAAGGGATCCATTGCCTGTGCGGAAGACCCTCGGGGGCAGTTTCGCCTCGCCTGCCCGCTTCTTCGCCCCCTGGCGCTCGATATATCGGGCCAAGGGATGGGAGGCGTATTCCGGCGCGCTTACTATGTTGCCGACCACCGCGAGCCCCGGGCCGGTATGGGCGCGGACATGGGCGTTGATGAACTGTGGGGGGACCGTCATGTCGTCATCAAGGAAGATTATTATCTCTCCGGTAGAATTCCTGACTCCGATGTTTCTGGCTATGCCACGCCCCACGTTTCGGGGCGGGTTGATCAGGTTGATCCCGATGTCGCTGAATTCGGTTTCCAGAGCGGAGAGATCCTCATCCGGAGCATCGTTGATTACCATGACTTCGAAGGTGTAATCGCTTTTCTGCTCCGCCAGCGACTCAAGCGCTTTTCTGAGAAGATCGGCCCGCCTGTAGGTGGGGATGATCACACTGGCTTTGACGCTGACTTTCATAGAGCACGCCCCCTGTGCGCAGCAATATAGCAGCGGGCGTCCTGCGTGTCAAGTTCCCGGACAAGCGTTCTCCCGCAGGGTGTCGGAGCCTTTTCCTTTGAAGCGTCATATATGTTCTGGTATATTCTACCGCCGAGGTCTGCACATGGAAAGCGGTTCGAAAGAGAAGATCGCGAAGTCAGCCGGCCGGATAGGCGGGGCGACGCTCATAAGCCGCGTTCTGGGGCTGGCAAGAGACAGCTTCTTCGCGGCCATATTCGGCACCACATTCTATGGAGACGCCTTCAACATCGCTTTTCTGATCCCCAATTTCCTGCGGCGGGTTTTTGGGGAAGGGACGCTCAACGCCTCCTACGTGCCCGTATATATGCACTATCTTCGCCGGGAGGGAGAAGTCCCCGCTGCCCGGCTTGCCGGCAAGGTGTTCTCGGTGATGATGGTTGTCCTGGGAGGGGTGGTTGTTCTGGGGGTCGTCCTGGCAAGCCCCGTCGTACGTGTCTATGCCTTCGGCTGGAGAGGTTCGCCGGATACGATTGCGCTGACGGTGAGGCTCACGCGGGTGCTCTTCCCATACATCTTCTTCGTCGCCCTGGCCGCACTCGCCGGTGGGACACTCAATAGCAGAGGGTACTTCGCCCTGCCGGCCTTTGCTCCGGCCTTCCTGAATATCTCTCTGATAGGAGCGGCATTGATACTGCTCCAAAGCTCCTGGGGGGCCGGCGAGCGCGCGATCACGATCTTCTCCGTGGGTGCCCTCGTAGGCGGCGTGCTGCAGATAGCAGTGCAGGTGCCGCTTCTCCGCAAGACAGGTCACAGGCTGAGGTTCGACCCCGACTTCAGCCACCCCGGCGTCAAATGGATAGGGCGCCTGATGTTGCCGGGTATGCTGGCGTTTGCGGTGACCCAGATCAACGTCCTGGTGGATACGCTGCTGGCAACGACACTTCCCGAGGGAAGCGTGACTGCTCTGAGGTTGGGAAACCGCATAGCAATTCAGCCTCTGGGAATCTTCGGAGTGGCCATAACCACCGCAGCCCTTCCGATGCTCGCGGCGCACGCGGCCGGGGACGATAAGCAGAAACTGGTTGAGGACTTCGCGTTCTCCTTAAGACTCATGCTTGCCCTGCTGATCCCGTCGACCATAGGGCTGATCGTGCTTGCGAGACCCGTGGTCAGGCTTCTCTTCGAGCGC
>CAZRAU010000102.1:0-11716 GCA_964598025.1 uncultured bacterium | reverse complement strand
CCGAGGAGCGGTGGATGCCCCCCAGGGAAATGTTCCTTCCCAGGATTGCCCTGGCGGGTTTCGCACCCGACCGGCAGCCCGACGACTGGGATACCTTCACCAGTTGGTATGGGAAGATCCTGCCCCGGTTGGATGAGGTCGGGCCGGAGCTGGACCGGTACGCCGGGGATATCGCCGGGGACAAGGAAGGGGAGCGTGAGATCATCCAGGCGGTACTCGACTACATGGGGGAGAATACGCGCTATGTGAGTGTCGATATCGAGGATTCCGGCTGGAGGCCTCATGATCCGCGTGAGGTCCTGGAGAACAAGTACGGGGACTGTAAGGACATGTCATGCGCAACAGTGGCGATCCTGAGCCGGCGCGGGATCGAGGCCTACCCGGCGCTTGTCCTCACGAGGGATAACGGGGTCATCGATCCGCAGTTGGCGGTTCCTCTTTTCAATCACATGATCGTCTATGTGGAAACCGACGGGGAAGAGGTATGGCTGGATCCCGCTGCGGCGCCCTGCCCGGTGGGGTACGTGCCCGAGATGGCCCGGGACGTCGATGCGCTTGTAATCAAGGGGAAGCAAGGTGTCTGGAAACACACGCCCGCCGCTACACCCTATGGCTCGAAGAGGGCGACGGTCACCGAGATCACGCTTGCACCCTCAGGCGCACTCGAGGGTCTGTGCCGGACCACCTACAGCGGTGACATGGGGGTGGAACGCAAGCGGTCCTATGCGGGGAAGAGCCCGACGGAGCTGAAAGAGAAGATCGAGCAGGATATTGCCTCCTGCTTCCGCGATGTGAGCATCGACACTTGTTCCCTTACAGGGATGGACGAGACTGATCCGGTGGTACGGATCTGCGGGCGCTTCACGAAGCCCTCGGCGGCGATAAGGCTGGGAGACCGGATGGTGCTCAGGCTTGACTTCCTGCGGCCCATTGTAACGGGTCTGGCCGAGATGCCCCGGGGGTCGGAGAGGAAGTATCCCCTCTGGGTACCCTTAGCCTTTGACGAGGTCGACACCTTACGGCTGCATGTGCCGGCCGGTTGGGATGTCGAGGAGCTCCCTCCGGATGTGGCTTCCCCGAGCAAATACGGCTCCTACGATCTGTGCTGCGCCCGGGAGGGAGACCAAGTCTTGATAGTTGTCCGGAACAAGCTGGCGGCCGGCGAATACCAGGGCGAACGGTTCAATGACTTCGTGGATTTCTGGTTGCGGGCCCGGGAGCGAACCAGCCGGGACATAGTCTTGAAGAAGATGTAGCAAGGGAGCTGGGTCACTGGGGACAGGGGTCAGATCTTGACCCCTTGGGCGCGGCGTATTAGGATAGGTTGTCATGAATGCGGGCAAAGGCCGTACCTGGGTTTCCTCGGATGAGATCAAGGCTCCGATCCGGGAGGAGCTGAGCCTCCTGGAACGTGAGCTTGACCGCATTTTCTCACCCGATGTCGATCTTGTGTCTGCGATCGGGAGACATCTTGTCACGACGAAGGGCAAGATGGTGCGGCCCATCCTGGTCCTTCTCTCGGCGAAACTCGGTGATCCCGATATCGACAGTGCCATAAGGGTTGCCGCCGCCGTGGAGGTCATACACACCGCGACCCTCCTCCATGACGATTCCATCGACAGAAGTCACTTGAGGCGAGGTCTGCCCACAGTCAACCGCCTCTGGAATGACCAGGTATCGGTGATAATGGGGGACCATCTTTTCTGTAGCGCCTTCCGGCTTGTGCACGAAGCGAGGCTCTTCGATGTGGCAGCGGTGCTCTCCTGGGGTTCGGACAGGATGACATACGGCGAGATGTATCAGATGGATCTGCGGGGCAAGTATGATGTGACTGAGGAGGCCTACCTCCGGATGATAAAGCTCAAGACCGCGGCCCTCTTTGCCGCCGCATGCAAGGCGGGGGCCATGCTGGGAGGGCTCTCGAGCCCGGACAGGGACGGCCTGGCAGCCTACGGAGACTGTCTGGGGATCGCCTTTCAGATGGTCGATGATGTGCTTGACTTCGTAGGCGACGTCGATCTATTGGGTAAGCCTATCGGTAACGACCTGCGTGACGGGCGCGTGACCTTGCCTCTGATTGTAGCCCTCCGAAACGCCGGGGCCGACAAGGCAGGGAGGATGACGGAGATCATTGCCGGCGACACTTTCGATGATGCGGCCTGGAGCGAGGTCCTGAAGTTCGTGAATGAGAACGACGGCGTCGGTTATACCCGCAGGAGCGCCGAGACCCTCGTCGCCAACGCCAAGACCTGTATCGAACACCTTGACCCGAGTCCCGCGAAGGCTTCACTGATGAGCCTCGCGGATCTCGTTGTCACGCGTCATAAGTAGCCCGGTGTCCGATGGGACGATATAGATTCCTGCCTCCGGTTCTTGTGGTAGCAGCTCTTCTGGGAGCGGTCATAGTGACCAACCTGAGGACCGGGACCGCCCATTACTCCGATACGGCCATGATGATGGATACCATAGTCGAGATTAGTGTATGGGGAGATGGGGCAGTCCCCATAGAGGCGGCAGTCGATTCGGCCTTTGCGTGCATCGCCGAAGTTGCCGGCATCTTCGAGGACGGCATGGTGGATACGAGAACAGACAGCGCGGTCGTCGCCTCGGGCGAGTTCGCCCAACTGCTTGAATTGTCAAGAGTGGTTCACCGGACAAGCGACGGCTACTTCGATCCGACCGTGGGTTCCGTCACAAGGCTCTGGGATTTCTGGGAAGGTGCGGTGCCGCCCCCTCGGGATTCCATCCAGGCCGGCCTCGAGCATGTGGGGCTTGAGCGCTACTTCGCCGGGACCGGCGACCGGTGCTTCATCTTCGATCTCGGCGGCATCGCCAAGGGCTTCGCAGTGGACCGCGCGGCGGCCAAGCTCCGTTCCCTCGGCTTTGGGTCGGCAATCATAAACGCAGGCGGGGACCTGTCCCTCCTGGGCAGGCGCCCTGACGGAAAGCCTTGGCGCATCGCCATACGGCATCCGCGACGCACCAGTGACTTTCTCGGATACCTGGATCTTGAGGATGTCTCGGTTGCAACGTCGGGGGATTACGAGAGGTATTTCTTTTATGAGGGCAAACGCTACCACCATATCCTCGACCCCGCCACGGGGATGCCGGGCAGGCGTTCGAACAGCGTTACCGTGGTGGCGCGCGGCTCATGTTTGAGCGATGCCATGGCAACGGGCCTGTTCCTGATGGGCCCCCGTTCGGGTATGGAGGCGGTGCGCTCCTGTGGGCAAGTGGAAGCTGTGTTTGCTTTCGCGGAAGGCGATAGCATAGCCGTAAGCAGCGGTCTCACCGATCGCTTCACGGAGGTAGGAGACTGACCAGGCTCACCGCAGGCGACATCACGCTCGTTGCCGTCATTATCGTCGCCGGAATCTCACTCATTGCCATGGCCGGCTCCCATGCCGAGACTGGAAGGACGGTTGTGGTGAGAAGCCTCGGCGGCGAGAACCTGGTCCTGGACCTCGGCCGCAGGCAGACGGTCGAGGTTGAGGGACTCCTCGGCACCACCACGATCTCTATCGAAAACGAAACGGTGAGGTTTGTCGAATCGCCGTGCCCCCACAGGCTCTGTGTCAAGAAGGGGCCCGTATCGCGCGTCGGGGATCTCATCGCCTGCCTGCCCAACGGGGTGGTGGCCAGGATCGTGGGTGAATCCGATTATGATGGGATTACACCGTGAAGGATGTCATGGAGGCGCGCCGGCTTACAAGGATAGCGATCTTGAGTGCGGGGGCTGTTGCCGCCTATGTGTTTGAGTCGCTTCTTCCCATGCCGCTTCCTTTCGCAAGGGTAGGTCTCTCAAATGTTCTTGTGGTCGTGGCCCTTTTCGGGTTCGGGGTATGGGAGGCGTTTCTAGTCAATCTGGTGAGGGTTCTTGCCGGAAGTCTCCTTATGGGTCTCACTCTGAGCCCGGCCTTTCTCTTCTCGCTGGCGGGCAGCATGTCGGCTCTTGCCGTGATGGCCTTGATAAGATGGAAAGCCGTGCCGCCGTTCTCGGTAATAGGGGCGAGCGCTGCCGGGGCCACTGCGAGCAATCTCGTGCAGGTCGTGCTGTTCACAGCTCTCTTTGTGGGGTGGCCTGTGCCGGCGGGCCTCCTGGGTGGGTTTGTGTTGCTGGGGGGCGGAGTGGGTTTTCTCACCGGCCTTATTGCCGCGGCCATTCTCAGGAAGGTAGTGCTTGAAAGGTATGGGGCGGTCAATTAGAGTTCTCTCAGAATGCGAACCATAGGATATGTCGGGAAAGTAGGGTCTGATTCGGCTGAGGTGCTTCTCGGTAAGCACGCGCAATGTGCGGGCTGCGGTGCTTGTATTGCCGCCTCGGATACAAGGGATCGGAGTATTGCGGCGGCAAACGACATCGGAGCGGCCGAGGGCGACAGGGTCGAGATTGAGATCTCGCCCGGGCGCTTGGTCGTGGCGGCGTTCATGATGTTCATCTTACCCATACTCTCGGCCCTGGCAGGCGGCTACGCGGGCTACCGGCTGGCCGGAAACCTGGGGTTTGGGCCGGTCCCGGCCGGTATCGCGATGGGATGTCTTGCATTCGCCGGGTCTTTTCTGCTACTTAAGGGTATTGAGAGAACGGGCCGCAAAGCCGGGCTGCCCAGGATAATCCGCATCTTGGACCAAGATGAAACCGAAGGGAGGTGTTGAAACCTTCTTTGGCACCTAAAGCTCTTGCTCGTACCTGCTGCAAGCTGGCCCTTGATAAGAGGGCCGAAGATGTCATAATAATCGATCTTCGCAAGCTCAATGCCCCCACCGATTACTTCGTCATATGCAGCGGCGCCGCGGACCGCCAGGTGAAGGCCATAGCCGACAACATCCTGGAAGGGACCGCCGAGAAGGGCCTCAAGCCGTGGCATGTGGAAGGCTATGGGGCCATGAAGTGGGTGCTGATCGATTATGTGGATGTTGTGGTTCATGTGTTTCACCATGAGACCAGAGAGTTCTACTCGCTTGAGACACTTTGGGGCGATGCCCCGATTGAGGAGATAAAGGCGAAGCGACCCAGGACCAGGAAGAAATGACTTTCAGGGAAAGCATCGAGGGCCTCCTGGCGCAGGCCCTCAAAGCGGAGTTCCCCGAGACGGGTGATCTTCGCTTCGAGGTCAATCAGCCCAGGGACAAAGCCCACGGCGACTTTGCCACGAACCTCGCTATGGCGGCCGCCAAGGTCACAGGCAAGAAGCCCATGGAGGTGGCCGAGCGCATAGCCGGCAGGATCAAGACCCCTTCCGACCTTGTCACATCCATCGAGATCAAGAAGCCCGGCTTCATAAACCTCTTCATATCAAACCAGGCTTATCTGGACAAGATCAGGGAAATAGGCTCCTGTGAGCATGATGAAGCCTACGGTTTCACCGATTTGGGGAAGGGGCGTCTCGTCCAGGTTGAATTCGTGAGTGCCAATCCCACGGGACCGCTGAATGTTGTGAGCGCGAGGGCCGCGGCGGTGGGAGACTCGCTTGTGCGGCTCTTGCGGCGAACAGGCTACGACGCCCGGAGCGAGTTCTATGTCAATGACTCGGGATCGCAAGTGGAACATCTGGGACAGTCCCTGAAGGCACGTTTCAGGCAGCAGTTGGGCGAGGCTGCCGAGATCCCTGAGAACGGTTATCCGGGTGAGTACCTCATACCGATTGCGCGGCGCGTGATGGACCTCGCCCGTTGGGCCGACAGTGCCGTGGAGAAAAGCGCCGTGCTCGCCGATGACGCCGAAATGGAAAGAAAGGCGGTCGCCGATTTCCTGGCGCAGGAAGCGTCCTGCGGGCCTGGAACCGGGGAGGAGGTAGTGGCGTACCTCCAAGCCTATCTCGATTTCAAGGCCGGGCTTGAGCCCGAAGTCCTTGCTGCGTGGGCACCGCTTTATGTGTGCAAACTCTCCGCCGACGGTCTCGCCTTCACCCACATCATGGGCCGCCTGCTATGGCTCGACAGGTATACGAGCTATCTCAAGTCTCTCTATGAGCCGGACGGCGGTAACGGGAAACCTCATGTGCCGGCCGACCGGTATTTCCTGGGGGTGGCGGGTGGTGATGCCCGGGCCTTCGACTTCACCCGCTTCGCGGTGGAGGAGATAGTCGCGGGCCAGCAGGAATCGCTTGGGAGGTTCGGGAAGCTGCCTGAGGGCGGTCTCGCCTTCGACTCATGGTTCCGCGAGTCGACCCTCAGGGACGACGTCGGGCGGGTTCTTGACGCCCTCATAGCCGACGCCCGGTTCGTCACCGAAAGAGAGGGTGCGGTGTGGCTCAAGGGGGGAGCAGAGGATGAGGAGGATGAGTGGGTTGTAAGAAGATCGACGGGTCAGCCCACCTACTTCCTCTCCGATATCACATATCATGTGAACAAGCGCAGGCGGGGCTTCGAGAAGGTGATAGATATCTGGGGGCCCGATCATCACGGCCATGTGGCGAGGATGCAGACTGCGATGGGTGTCATGTCGGAGGTCCTCTCCGACGTGGAGATGCCGGAAGGCTGGCTCGAAATCCTGATTGCCCAGCAGGTCAACCTCATACGAGAGGGCGAACGGGTAGTGATGTCCAAGCGGGCGGGGGAGTATGTCACCCTGGACGATGTAGTGGAAGAGGTGGGGGCCGATGTGGCGAGGTTCTTTTTTCTGATGAGACGGTGCAACAGCCATCTGGATTTCGATCTCGATCTTGCCAAGCAGACCTCGGAAGAAAACCCGGTTTACTATGTCCAGTATGCGCACGCACGTATATGCAGTGTTCTGGGCTTCGCCGGCGAGGGTGGTTACGACCGGATGCCTCCGGAGGGGGCCGATCTCACGCTGCTTGCGAGCGAAGAGGAAATGGATGTCATCAAGGCGCTCTGTGACTTCGAGGAACTCGTCAAAGCGAGTGCCGCCTCACTCGAGCCCCACCGGTTGACCACCTATCTCATCGAACTTGCCGGCAAGTACCACCGGTTTTACCACAACCACCGGGTTGTGACCGATGACCGCCCGCTCACCGAAGCGCGGCTCTATCTGTGCTATGCGGTAAGAACTATAATAAGAAGCGCCCTTTCGCTGCTGGGCATATCCGCGCCCGCCACCATGTAGCGCCGGGCCGGTGCTGCACGTACGGGAGCGTGGGGTCGGATCTTGAAAATCGAATTCGGTTTTCAAGATCCGACCCCTTATACTTACATCATGGATAAGATAGGTGATGCCAACAGACGGCACTGGGAGGACCTGGCACGCCGGGGTATGGCATACACGACACCGTGGCTCGATCTCGATCGCGATCTGATACGGGCCTTTGGGGCGGGAGAGGTGGAGATCCTGCCTGGAGACTACGCCTGCCTCTATCCGCACTCGGTGTTTGAAGGCCTGGAGGGCAAGCGCGTGCTCTGCCTGGCCTCAGGAGGCGGCCAGCAATCGGCCGTCTTCGGCCTGCTTGGGGCCGAGGTCACGGTCCTCGAGCTCACACCGTCCCAGCTCGAGTCCGATCGCAAGGCGGCAGAGCACTTCGGCTATGAAGTGCGGACCATCCTCGGAGACATGCGCGACCTTTCAGGCTTCGCAGCTTCAGCCTTCGATGTTGTCTACCAGGCGATTTCGATCGTCTTCGTGCCGGACGTGAGGGAAGTGTATCGAGAAGTGGCGCGTATCCTGAAACCCAGGGGCCTGTATCGGGTAGGCCACTGCAATCCCGCCACACAAGTTGTCGAGGAGACATCCTGGGACGGCGAGGGTTACAGGATCCTGGAACGCTACTCAGGGGGCCGCATAGAGGATGCCGAGGCCATGGAGTTCCGGCACCTCCTAAAGGACATTTTCAATGGCCTGATCGAAGCCGGGATGACCATAACCCACGTGGAGGAGTACCCCCGCCACCACAGCCCACCCGCCGGTGCAGAGCCCGGAACGCCCGATCATATGCTGGGCTACGTGCAGAAGTATTTCGCCGTGGTCGCGCGCAAGGCTCCCTCGTCACGGGAGTGACAACGCCGCGAGGCGATCGCCACCGCTAAGCCCACGATCTCTCTCCAAGAATCCTCCCCCGGAACCAACAACCTCCTCACCCAGCCAGGGGGGTCACCTTGTATCTTCCTATTCCCAAGTACGCCCAAAATGAGAGTTGTTTGGAGGGCGATTTTGTGATATCATACACTTTTGACAGGACACACAGGGGAGAGGAACTTGGCCCAGCGGGACGCTTCGGAGCAGGACATAAAGCGAGCACTTATCTCACTACCGGACGTCCAGTCCTGCAAGGTGGAATTCGACAACGATCATGTGATCTCCGCCATCCATGTGGTCTCCTTGAGCAAACGGCCGGCCAAGCAGCTGGTGCGGGACATCGAGTCACTGCTCCAGGCCGACTTCGGCATCGGGATCGATCACCGCAAGATCTCAATCGCCAGGATCGCCGGGCGGGCTGAGGCCGCTATCCAGAAGGCCCCGAGACCCAGGCTGAATTCCATCGCGCTTTCCACGGCCGGAGGCAAAGGCGAGTGCAAGGTGGTGCTTGCGCGGGATGACTTCGAGGTCTGCGGCGAGTGGGCGGGTGTGGCGGTGGGAGGGGGCAGCCTGCGGCTTGTGGCCAACGCAACCTTCCGTGCGGTCGAGAAGCTTGTGGGCAAGGAAGTCGAATTCGAACTCCTCGATGTGGTACGGATGAGGATCTCCAACAGAGAGACGGTCATAGTCCTCGCCAACTACGTTTCGGATGGGTATGTGATGAGTCTTGCCGGGTGCGTTCAGTTCGACGACAACGAGCAGCAGGCTACCGTTCATGCGGCCCTCGATGCATGTAACAGGATTGTGGAGATGCTGCCTCCTGTTGAGCACACCGAGTATGAGATAAACCCCTTCAGCGGCACTTGAGGCGTCTCTGCATTTTCGCCGATGTCCGTTTTCTTACAGAGCTTTTGATTCCTGTTGACCATGCTTGCGAACCGTAGCAGAATGCTCGCGTGCCTACGGGCACGGGAAATGCTGATTGCTCGAGAGGAGAGCCATGAAGAAGATGACCTACCGGCAGGCGGGAGTCGATATCGGTGAGTACGAGCGCCTGGTGCCTTTCATCAAACAGCAGCTTAAGGGGGCGAGTGAGAAGAGCGGCGGCGGTCTTTTCGCCGGCATGATCGATCTCAAGCGGTACGGCAAGTCCGAGCGCCTCGTGGTGGCGAGCGTGGATGGAGTCGGCACCAAGGTCAGAGTAGCCCGGGACTACGGTTGGCACGTCGGGATCGGGAAGGATATCGTCGCTCATTGTGTCGATGACATCTTGTGTCTGGGGGCGCGACCTATAGGGTTCATGGACTACATCGGCTTCGACCGGCTGGATGTCAAGGTGTTCAAGCAGATAGTCAAAGGCATTGCGCGCGAATGCAAGGTGAATGATATTCAATTGATCGGGGGCGAAACGGCGGAGATGCCGGGCGTATACCGAAAAGGGGAATACGATCTTGTGGGCTGCATTCTCGGGCTTGCATCATCGGGGAAGGCCCTTGATGGCTCGAGGATAAAACACGGCGATCTTCTGGTGGGGCTCCCCTCGAACGGGCTCCACACCAACGGATACAGCCTGGCAAGAGAAGTGCTCCTCAAGCGGGGCCGCCTGGATCTCAAGGCCAGGCCGAAAGGATGGAAAAGGACCCTGGGGAGAGCCTTGCTTCTGCCCCACACCAACTATTTCCAGCAGGTTTACCCTCTGATTGAGATGAAGGCCCTGAGCGGTATTGCACACATAACCGGCGGAGGTATCGCCGGCAATCTCAGCCGGATTCTGCCGGACGGATGCAGTGCAAGGCTGAGGCAAGGTCTCTGGAGGGTCCCGCCCATATTCAATCTCATCCGAGAGACCGGACCCGTGGAAGCCGAGGAGATGCTGCGCGTCTTCAACATGGGTTTGGGGATGATCCTTGTCACACCTCATAAGTACCTCCCTCAGGTGTTGAAGCATACTCCCGCGTCAAGGGTGGTTGGCGAGATCTATGGCGGCGATGGGGACGTAGTGATCGAGTAGTCTTTGACCGGAAACAATCATGGGCATGTCGGACATAGTCTATGTGAGCTGCGAGATGGACAAGGCTGTCCGGGCCTCGAAGAGGATCGCGCACACGTCGGCCCCTGTCCTGATCGAGGGGGAAAGCGGCACCGGCAAGGAACTCATAGCCAGATTGATACACCGGCACAGCCGGCGGGCGGCCAAGCCGTTTGTTCCCGTCAACTGCGGGGCCATACCTGAGACCCTGTTCGAGAGCGAGTTCTTCGGTTACAGGGCCGGGGCGTTTACGGGTGCCGTCAAGGACAAGTCCGGGATCTTTGAGGCCGCGGACGGCGGCACGGCTTTCCTTGATGAGATAGGAGATCTCTCCCCGTCCATGCAGGCCAAGATCCTGCGGGTCCTGCAGGAGAAGGAAGTACGCCGGGTCGGGGACACCAGGGCATACAAGGTCGACATACGTGTGATCGCCGCTACGAACAAAGATCTGGAGCGGGAGATGGGTGAGGGCCGGTTCAGGGAGGATCTCTTCTTCAGGCTCGGGGTGCTGAGAATCCACCTGACACCCCTGCGGCAGCGACGGAGCGATATCCCCGTCCTCGCGGACCATTTCGCCGTTAAGTACGCCGGGCAGATGGGCAGGGACGTGCCGCGCCTGAGCGGCGAGGTTCTCGACATATTCGCCAGATACTCGTGGCCCGGGAATGTCAGGGAGATTGAGAACGAGGTCCATCGAATGGTGGCACTGGCCGACGAGGGCAGGCCGATAGGGCGATGTATGGTTTCCAGTCGTATTCTCGAGCACCTTCCGGGCGATGGCGCCGGCGACCGGGACGGACGCCTCAAGCAGCGGCTTGCCGGTCTTGAGAAGCAGATCATCATGGAGGCCCTTGATCTTTACGATTGGAACAAGACCCGCGCCGCAAGGCACCTTGGGCTCACGAGGCAGGGCCTTCACAGGAAGCTCCACAGATTAAGCATCACCAAGCACGAATGAAGTTGACCGTGTCTTGCCGGTCTTGGTAGGCTCAGATGTCCGTTTTTCGGAACGCCGTACACGGGGGGGGAAAGGTGAACTGCAATACCGGCCGCCTGCCTCCAGGCGCGGCAGCCGTCATATGCGCGGTATCAGGTGTCAGCGTGTCATTCTGTTTCTGGCCCTACCGCACCGGCTTCCTCGCCTTCGTTGTGCTGGTGCCATTCATTCTCGCCTCCGGCATAACGGACGGGCGCGGGCGTTACATTCTGAATTCCTTCGTCTTCGGGCTGGCCTATTTCCTGGGCAGTCTCTATTGGATAGCCATGCTCGGCAGGGAGCAGATCGCCGTGCCCTGGCTGCGCCTGCCGGCAGCGATCGTGCTGAGCATCTACCTAGCGGTCTTCTTGGCACTCACCGGCTGGCTGGCGCGACGCCTGGCAAACCTGCGCATTCCCTTCGAGATAGCGGTGGCGGCGGCCTGGACGGCCATGGAATATCTGCGCTCGCTGGGGCCGCTGGGATTCCCGTGGGCAAGTCTCGGTTACTCGCAGACCCCGTATCTCGGCATGCTTCAAATGGCGGCGGCTGTGGGAAGCTACGGCATTACCGCCCTCATAGTGCTGGTGAACGGCATGCTGGCGCGAGCCCTGATCTCCCGCAAGGTCTCCTACCTTGCACTGATTGCGGCCGTCCTGCTCGTGCCACTGGCGGCGGGACGGCTTGTGCTCCGCGGGGCCGAGCCTGGAAGGACCGTGGAGGTCTCACTCATTCAGCC
>CAZRAU010000101.1:0-11954 GCA_964598025.1 uncultured bacterium | reverse complement strand
AAGGGTTTCGGCATTGACCCTGATCCCCATAGACGTCAATTCATGCCGGCGCTTCGTGACGGGGTTCCATACCAGTATATCGCCGTTTAGGCCATGCATGGGTCTGCCGTCCTCGCTCTTGGTCTCGGTTACCCAATCATCATAGTCGGCAGCCCGCATCTCATGCGGGTAACCGTCTTTGAGCGTCCATCCCACACCCAGGATGAAGACGGCAGGATACTTCTGAAGCACCTCGGTCTCGCGCTGTTTGCGCGGGAGATCGGGGAACATGTCCAGAATGTCTTCCGCATGGAGGAAGGTGAGCTCATCCGGCAGGTTGGGATACCTGTCGGTGTCGAGCTTGGGATACATCCCCAGGACCAGGTCTTCAGCGCCCTTAAGGACCTTCCAGATCTTGCGGACCACACCCTTCAGATAGTCAAGATTGCGCTCTCTCGCCGTAATGGTCTGCTCCCAGTCCCACTGATCCACATAGGCACTATGGTCGTGATCGAGAAAGTAGTCCTTTCGTACTGCCTTCATGTCGGTGCAGAGACCTTCGCCCGGCTTCATGTCATACTGCGCGAGAGCAACGCGCTTCCACTTGGTCGCCGCCTGCACTACCTGCGCATCGATGGGGTTCTTCCCGTGATCGTTCGAGATATGGAATCCGACTGGAGTACGCGAACCGTCACGGTCGAGCATATCGTTGACACCGCTCTTGACGTCGACTATGAGAGGGACCTGAACCATCATCAGGTTGAGTTCCTTACACAGGTTCTCCTCAATGTAGTTCTTCGCCGCGAACAGGGCGCGCATGGTCTCACGCCTGTCGAGAATAGGCTCGTAATCGCCGGGAAGAATGCGCTTGAGATCTTCGTAGCTCCCTATACCGGGACCGGCGAGATCCGCTCTCTTGTCGGCAGCCTTATCTGCCATTGTTTCACCTCCCGTTTCGGAGTCATGCCGTCTTGTGAGAATGATTTCGCACTGAGCGGAAAACTATCACTCCGATTCTGGTTGCGCAACCGAATTCTTGAGTGCCACAACGGTTCCGTGAAGTCTCACTTTTCAAACATCTCGGGGCCCCGGTCGATCTTACCCAGCCTTTCCGATATCAGGTCCGCAGCTTTGCTCTCGTCTTTCTCTATCCCGCAGGCAACCTCTGCGATCTTGCTCAATTTCTCGAAGTCGATGTGCCTGAGAGCCATTAGACGGGAGGCCTCGGTGTTGCCGCCGCCATGCAGGGCCATCGCCGTCCAATTGGTACCCCGGCCCAAGTTCTCGATGAGCCTCACTATGCGAAGCCTGTCTTCGGTAGTCATGCCCTCTTTGGCGGGTGCCAGGTACTTGTCGAGCATTGGTCCAATCTCACTTTCCAGCAAGTCCTTGGCGGAGGGAGCGGTTTCCCCGATTCCCGACATGATTTCCCTGGCATATCTCACTGCGTCGAAGGGGAGCCTGGTGGCCTGGAACTTGGCGCTGTGCGCCAGCAGCGAATTCGGTATCCACGCACCCGACTCGTGCTGGAAGCCTTCCACGCCTGCCGACAGCGAGAGCGCGTAGAGGGTCTCGGCTGTGATTCCCATCTCGCCCAACTTATGCTGGATGTGGCTCACGCCGGACACATTGGTGGAATCAGCCGCCAATTTGGCTGCGCCGAGGAGGAGGCTCACGCCTCCTGACTTGCATGACCCGGCCGTGAGCCTGTGCACGGCGGTGAAGAACTCCATGAGCACGGGCGTGAACTGCCACTCCTGGCACATGAATACCCTCTCATTAGGCACGAAAACATCATCGACTATGAGTATGGCCTGGTGGTCACCGTACTTCTTGCCCACGTCGATCATCTCGATCTCGTCCATACCCACCCTGAGGTCAACCGGCCAACGTCCCAGGACATATTTCATACCGGGAGCATCGGCAGGGATCGCGCAAGCGATCGCATACTGCTTGCCGTTTTCGCGGACCGTCGTTGTGGGGATTATCATCACCTCGTTTGCGAGGATGATGCCGGTCTGGTTGACCTTGGCACCCCTTATGACGATCCCGTCATCGCGGGTCTCGACCACCCTCAAGTATGCGTCCGGGTCCTTCTGCTCATGGGCCTTGCGCCTGCGGTCGCCCTTTGGATCTGTGAGGGCGGCTGTAACGGTGAGGTCCTCTGTCTGTACCCATTTGAGCCAGGTTTTAAGCCGCTCGTGATAATCGGTTCCCAAGGCCTTATCCATCTCGTAGGTGGTCGGATACAAGCCCGATATCGCTTCGGAACCGGTACATCTGAAGGTGCAGCAGCCCAGGATCTCGGCCAGCGACCGGGCCAAACGGCTCTTCTGCATGGCGTCTTCCCTGCTCATCAGGGGGGCCGTATACAGGTTGCAAATCTCACCTGTGAGATGGGACTTGGTGGTGAGGAGCTCCTTGAACTTGGGATGGTGAGCCAGCTCATAGATGCGCTTGATTGTCTCCACGGATGATCTGAGTGCCGGGTACTCCAGCGGGTCGTTCATCTTCTCGCCTCTGAACCAGATGTCCATCGGCTTTCTTGCCTTGATGGTTGCGATATACTCGTCGGGAGTCTTCAGCGGCATATTCTTTCTCCTTTCCTATTCGCTTCCACGGCAAAATCACGGAGTAGGATAGCAGCAGGGTGGGCACGAAGTCAAGAGCGCCGGGTACCTGCTACCAGAGGTTGACATAGGTTTAAGGTACTGCTAAAGTCACAGGGTGTCCATGCTGGAAAAGGGGGCAAGGATGAGTAGGTTGTGCATCTTTCTGACCTTGACTCTATTGGTGACCGCGCCGTGGTGTGCCCACGCTCAGATCACCTCCGGTGCGCCTGCCGGAGACCTCAAAGCCTTCGACGCCCCGGGCGATGATGGGACGGAGGTAATGGTGGAATGGACCGGTGGCGGTGACGTCATGCTCAGCGTGCTGAGGTCCACCGCCAGGCTGGGTGATTTCGAGAAGGTAGGCGAGGCGCTGGCATCCGACGGGAGTTACGGGGATAGAGCGGTGACCAGAGGGTCGGAGTACTACTACAAGTTGGCCTACGCAGTAGGACCCGACACGCTTGTGAGCGAGACGGTGGGGCCGGTGGTGGCCAGGGGCAACTGGTTCCGCGGCGCACGAATGAACACGTTGATAGCTACCATGGTCATGTTCGGCCTGGTGATTGGTTTTGTGAGTGTGGCCAGGCAGGGAAGAGATCTCTATATCAGGAAGATATCCGGGCTCAATGCCATCAACGAAGCCGTGGGACGCGCAACCGAGATGGGCAAGAAGATCATGTACATTCCCGGGATCTTGAGCCTGAGCGAGATCCAGACGATTGCGAGTCTCAGTATCCTCGAGCACATAGCGAAGCTGACGGCTGTCTATGGCACGAACATAGAGGTCCCCAATAAGGACCCACTTGTTTTCTCCGCTGCAAGGGAGACGGTCAAGCAGGCCTATCTGGAAGCCGGGAAACCCGACCAGTTCAAGGAGGAGATGGTAACCTACATCACCTATGACCAGTTCGCCTATGCTGCGTCGGTAACGGCCAAGATGGTGAGGGAAAGGCCCGCGACCAACTTCCTTATCGGTTCCTTTTTTGCAGAGTCACTGATTCTTGCCGAAACCGGTCAGGCGGTAGGGGCCATTCAGGTAGCGGGGACCGCGGATATACCGCAGCTTCCCTTCTTCGTTACCACATGCGACTATACGCTGCTGGGAGAAGAGCTCTACGCCGCCAGTGCTTACCTGTCGCGTGAACCTGTCCTCCTGGGAAGCATAAAAGCGCAGGACATAGCCAAGGTAATACTGATGAGTATAATGGCTGCCGGCATAGTGCTTCTGGCTTTCGGATCTGAACACATTAGGACAGCACTGGTAACACGGTAGAAGGAGGAGACGATGAGAAGAACGCTTCCGCTTGTGCTTACCTTCCTGGTGGGCATGTACCCGATTTTCGCATTCTTCGTCCCCCACAACGCCGTTTCCAACGTCAATCAATGGCTCGACACGGCTCTGGTGATTGTTGCGGCCTTTGCCTTGCCGCTCGGCGTGGTCAACCTGGTGGGCATGAATCTCAGCAAGATCAAGCAGAAGAAACCCGGCTGGCCTTATGCCATTGTGCTCCTGGCCGGCCTCACAGTGATGGCCTACTTTGGGGTGATCGGGGTCATAACAGGGCAGCACACGGGGTTTCATCCCACCTTCGAACTCCTGTTCGAGCACATGGTCTCCCCGCTTCAGGCGACCATGTTCTCTTTGCTGGCCTTTTATGTAGCCTCCGCGGCTTACCGGGCGTTCCGGGCCAGGAACCTCGAAGCGACCATTCTCCTCATTGCCGCTATTGTTGTGATGATGGGGAGAATCCCCTTCGGGGATATGCTCACGGGCGGCAGGATGACGCCCTTGAGTGAATGGCTGATGGACAAGCCCAATGCAGCCGCCCAGCGGGGCATCATGATCGGGGCGGCCCTGGGGGCGGCGTCGATGTCGATCCGGGTGATTCTGGGCATCGAGACGACGTATCTCGGGAAAGGCGATTAGGAGGCTATCATGAACGTACAGAAACTGCTCTATATCGATCGAAGGATCATATACCTCCTCGTCGCCATAGGGGCTCTGATTCCCATCATCAGGCCCATCGGCCTTCCGGTTGTTACTACGGATCCTGTGCAGAGCCTTTTCGACAAGATTGAGAGCCTGGATGCGGGCGACGCCGTAATGATCTCTTATGATTACGGGCCATCTTCGGAGCCCGAGCTCAATCCCATGGCTGAGGCTATCATGCGCCACTGCTTCACCAAGGAACTGAGGGTCATGATCATGGCCATCTTCCCTCTGGGAGGGGTGAACATGGCCATTCGAGAGGTCGAGAAGATCGCCGCTGAATACCCCGGGCTCGAGTATGGCAACGACTATGTCAACCTTGGCTACAAGGATGGGGGACAGGCCGCCATGAAGGCGATGGCGGTGAGCATTGAAGAGGTGTTTCCTACGGACGTAGATGGGACCCCGACCGACGCCATGCCGATTGTGGAGAATGTGAGGAACTACAATGATGTCAAATTGGTGATAAGTCTGGCGACCGGAATCATAGGTGAGTGGTGGGCGGACCTTGTGAACGCCCAGTTCGACGTTCCGGTGGCAGTCGGATGCACCGCGGTCTCGGCACCCAAGTACTATGCTTTCTTCCGCGCACGGCAGATGCTTGCGGTGTTGGGGGGCTTGAGGGGCGCAGCCGAGTATGAGGAGCTCGTCAAACGCAAGTACCCGGAGATCGCAGCCATTTACGAAAGGCCAGAGGAGAAGGTGATATCCGCGACCACAGGGATGGACGTGCAATCCATCATCCATGTGATCATTATCGCCTTCATCATTTTCGGGAACGTCATGTTCTTCGCATCGAAGAAGAAGGGGAGGGGATAGGCCATGGAAGCGACCGGTGTCTCGATCTGGGTCTGGGTGAACGCGTTCCTGACCCTGTGCATCTTGAGTTTTCTCTATAAGGACAATCCCTTCTTCAGGTTTGCTGAGAGTCTCTTCGCGGGCATGTCGCTGGGCTACTATATCGGGATCGTGACGGTCCAGACCTTGCAGCCCAACCTGATTGCCCCCTTGAAGGAGTCCTTCACGGCGAACTACAACTACCTTCTTCTTGTCCCGATGGCGCTGGGGATCATGCTCTACTTCCGGTACATTGCCAGAGTGGCATGGGTGGCAAGGATTGCACTGGCCGTATATATCGGATACTACGTGGGAGTCCTCATGATGCAGAAGATCCACGGCCAGATACTCCCCCAGACCCGGGACACAATCATGCCGGTTACCACGGGCGGCATCGAAGCCCTGTGGAACGTGCTGGTGATAGTGGGCGTCTTCTCGGTACTCATATACTTCTATTTCTCCATTGAGCACAAAGGAATCGTGGGCAAGATCTCCAGGGTGGGGATATGGTTTCTGATGATATCTTTCGGTGCGAGTTTCGGCTATACCATCATGGCTCGTATCTCGCTCCTCATGGGCAGGTTCTCGTTCCTGGTGAACAACTGGATACGCCCGCTGATATCGGGTTAGTGAAGGACGGAGGGAGTCATGGCATCCCCCGTTGCCCTGCTTACCGACTTCGGCGTCGATGACTGGTATGTGGGGTTGATGAAGAGCGTTATTCTCACAATCAACTCCTCGGCCACGCTAATCGACATAACGCACTCCGTGCCCCCGCACGACCTCGAGGCGGCCAACTTCGCCCTCATAGCTTCATACAAGTATCTGCCCTCGGGTTCCATAGTCGTGGTGGTCGTGGATCCGGGGGTGGGAGGCAAGCGCAGCATCCTCTGTGCGGAAAGCGGAGGACGCCACTTTGTCTTTCCCGACAATGGGGTGCTCACCGAGTTTCTGGATCGGGAGGGCTTTGAGAAACTCGTCCGAGTGGAGAACCCTGAGCTCTTCCTCCGGCCCGTGAGTTCGACCTTTCACGGGCGGGACATATTCGCGCCCGTGGCAGCCCATCTTTCGCTGGGCGTTGAGGCGGAGAGGTTGGGGCCCGATGCCGGCGAATACGTGCGGCTTGCGATTGCAGGCCCCGGCCTTGGCGAAGATCACGCGACCACCCGGGTCCGATGGATCGACAGATTCGGTAACCTTGTCACGGACTGCCCCGCCGGTCTGGTCGAGGATCTGTCAGGGAAGTGGGGCGGGATTGCCATCGACCTCGGGCCTTGCGGAGCCACAAGCTTGGCCGACACATATGGGGGCGTCGAACGGGGCCGCCCTTTAGGCATTCTGGGAAGCTCCGGCTACCTCGAAGTATCGATCCGCGAAGCTAGTGCCGCCCGGGCCCTGGACCTTACCCTCGGCGATACCGTTATCCTGCGCAAACCATAGCGCTCCCGCCTCCACCGGGACGAGTACATGTGAAGCGTCCGATACGGAGCCCCAACTCTATGGGTAAAGGCCGGGATTGTGCGGCCGAGGGGGAAGCTGTACTATCTGGATGAAAGGCAGGTGATGCTGGAAGCATGTCACAGGTGCTGGGACTTCAGAAGGGCATTATCTACGGGCCGGTCGCTTCGAGGCGACTCGGCCGGTCGCTGGGGCTCAATCTCTCGCCAACGGCCTACAAGGTCTGCTCGTTCAACTGCGTCTATTGCCATTACGGGTGGACCAAGGATCTGACCTCCGATCTATCGGCTTATATCAAGGACCTCCCGACCCCGCAGGCAATAGAGCAGGCCCTCGAGCGAACGCTTAAGGCTCTTGACCCTCCGCCTCAGTATATCACCTTCTCGGGAAACGGCGAGCCGACGCTCCACCCGGACTTTGAAGAGATCGTGGACCGGGTGAGCGCGTTGAGAGACAGGATATGCACCAAGGCTGCGGTTGCCGTGCTTTCCAATTCCACGGGGCTTGCCGACGATCGCGTGCTTCACGGGCTGGCCAAACTGGATGTCCGCATCATGAAGCTGGATGCCGGGACGGACAAAGTGCTTGAGCGCATAAACAGGCCGGGCGCGGGCATTACCGTGGATGCAATCGTAAAGGGCCTCAAGCACCTCGACGACGTCACTCTCCAATCGGTCTTTGTCGAGGGCGGCGTCTCCAATACCTCCGACGAGGATGTTGAGGCGTGGCTTGACAGCGTCGAGCAGGTCGCCCCCCAGGCCATGCAGATATATAGCCTCGAAAACGCTCCGGCAATGTCAACGCTAGTGGGCGTGTCCGCGAAGAAGTTGGCCGAGATAGCCCGAAAGGTCAAGGACAGGACGGGCATCGAGGCCAAGACCTACTGAGAGGGATTCCCCGAAGCATAGTCTTTCAAGAACGACTCGATTTCTTCGAACTTCTCCAGGATCACATCCGAGGCGTAGCGTATCACCCAGTTGTCCTTGAGCGGCGTGATGGAAACCACCCTGACTCCGGCCCGCTTGGCTTCCCAGAGCTCTATAGCGCTTCCCATGCTGGCCTCAGGCACATAGGCGATCAGGAGATCGCTGGCCTTGGCCGCCTCAACCGACTCCTCAAGTACTTGAGAAGCCAGACGATCGTCATAGGATGGGGACTCCGGATGCAGGCTCACGGGGCAGTAGACTTCGGCTCCGGGCAGGTACTTCTCCGCCAGCCGCCTCAGTTCATCGCGATAGGATTGTTCGTGGACGCTGAGATCCGGGCGCGAGCCCTGGATTATCCCGCAAAGAAAGACTCTCATTCGGCTGCCTCCCTGGAGGGTTTAAAGCCGGTCAGTGAGCCCCATCGGCGACCAATCTTCTAACAATTAGGTTGCACCACACCACATGCAGTATTATAGTGTAGGCAACCTTTTTTGGCCAGGTCTTATAGAGTATGCGGGGGCGCTCCCCCAGGGAGGGTGAGATGAGGAAGAAGGACCTTCGCTTAGCTACCAAGCTGCAGCTGATGGAGATCGCTGCCGGGCTGAAGATACGCGGCCGGTCCCGCATGACCAAGGCCGAGCTGGCTCGGGCCATAGCCGGTGTGGGGAAGGAGCAGCCGAAGGCCGCCAAGGGCGGGAGAACAAGGAAACAGGCGACATCAGGGCCTAGTAACGCCTCAGGCACGGACCGAAGAGCACCTCGCAAGCGGCGCGGGCCGGTCAGGGAAGGCATGCGCGTAAGGAAGAGCTGGCGTGAGCAGCAAGCCGTGGTCACCCAGGCCAAGTACGAGATTGAGATGCCGAGCCCCATAGGCAAGACAGAAGCCAAGACCGAGGTCGAGGATCTGCCGGTCTCGTACGATGAGGACAGAATCGCCCTTCTGGTGAGAGACCCCTACTGGGTGTATGCATACTGGGACATAACCAGGGAGACCCTGGCCAGGGCCCAGGAGGCATTGGGCGAGCGGTGGCCGGAGGCCAAGTCCATCTTGAGGGTCTATGATGTCACCGGAGTGGAGTTCGACGGCGCCAACGCCAACTCCTATTTCGATATCGAGATAACCGGTGGGGCAAGTAACTGGTACATAAACATACAGGTGCCCAATCGCGCCTACTGTGTCGAGATCGGGCTGCTCTCGGTGGCCGGCGAGTTCATAGTGCTTGCGCGTTCCAACGTGGCCGCGACACCGAGGGATGTACCTTCGGATATCACCGACGAGCAATGGATGATACCGGATTGGGAGTTCGACAGGGTCTATGCCCTTTCCGGAGGCTTCAACCCGGATTCGGGCTCGATCGAGCTCAAGGAGATGATGGAGAAGTCCTTAGGCGGCCTGGTGAGCTCGGGGGCGCGGGGGAGCCTGGCTCCGAGCAGTCTTGAGATATCTAGTCCTGGGGGGAGGCCCCGGGCCAGGGCTTTCTGGTTCAGACTCGGGACCGAGCTCATAGTCTACGGGGCGACGGAACCCGACGCGCGTGTGACCATTCAAGGCCGGCCTGTCAAGCTGAGACCGGACGGCACGTTCACCGTGAGGTTCGACCTGCCGGACGGCAAGCAGGTCATACCGGCGGTTGCAGAATCCGCGGACGGTGTCGATCGGATCACTATAACTCCCATCGTAAACAAGAAGACTGAGAAATAGCGGGTTTCCAAAGGCGAAATCACATGAGTTCACCCAAAGGGTATGTATGTCTTGTGCTTCACGCCCACCTTCCTTTTGTGAGGCACCCGGAGTATGCCGAGTTTCTTGAGGAAGACTGGCTATTTCAAGCTATCACCGAGACTTACATCCCTCTCTTGAAGTTGTTTGAGAGATTGGAAGATGAGTCTGTTCCCTACAAGATCACGGTCTCGATGAGCCCCACCGTGGTGGCCATGCTGAACGATTGGCTTCTCCAGGACCGTTATGTGAAGCGTCTCGGGAAGTTGATCGAACTGGCGGCCAGGGAAGTCGAGCGGACGAGGTGGGACCCCAAGTTCAATAAGCTGGCCCTCATGTATCACTACTTGTTCGAGGACACGCGCCGGGTCTATGAGGACAGGTATTCCAGGGATCTGGTGTCGGCCTTCAGGCGACTCGACGAGGCGGGCAACGTCGAAGTCATGACCTGTGCCGCCACCCACGGCTATCTTCCCTTGATGTCGCTTAACCCCAACGCTGCCAGGGCCCAGGTAGAGACGGCCTGCCGCTACCACGAGCGCAACTTCGGCAGGCGGCCGAAGGGCATGTGGCTGCCGGAATGTGCGTATGAACCCGGGCTGGACAAGGTGCTCAAAGCCTCGAGTGTACGATACTTCTTCACCGATACTCACGGCATACTCCATGCCGAGCCGAGACCGAGGTACGGGGTCTTCGCCCCGGTCTACTGCCCCTCCGGGGTTGCGGCTTTCGGCAGAGATATGGAATCCTCCCGCCAGGTCTGGAGCGCCCAGGAGGGTTATCCGGGGGATCTATGGTATAGGGACTTCTACAGGGACGTGGGCTTCGACCTGGATCTTGACTACGTCCGCCCATACCTGCATGGCGGAGTGACCAGGGTGCACACCGGGATCAAGTATTACCGCATAACCGGCCCCGGGGACGATAAGCAGCCGTATGACAGCGCTGTCGCTATGGAGAAGGCAGCTCTGCATGCGGGCAATTTCATGTTCAACAGGGAGAAACAAATAGAGCACCTGGCGGAGGTTCTCGGCCGGCCACCGATAGCTGTAGCACCATATGATGCCGAGCTCTTCGGCCACTGGTGGTTCGAAGGTCCCCAGTGGCTCGAGCTGGTGATGCGCAAGACGGCCTTCGATCAGAAGACCTTCCGCTTCATAACGCCGTCGGAGTATCTGAGGCTCCATCCCGAATGTCAGGTTGCGACGCCGTCGCTTTCGAGCTGGGGCTGGAAGGGTTACAATGAGGTCTGGCTCGAGGGTTCCAATGACTGGATCTACCGCCACCTTCACTGGGTTGCAGACAAGATGGTCGAGCTCGCGAATCTCGGAGATGACGGCGATCCCCTGACCACCCGGGCGCTCAATCAAGCCGCACGGGAGGTGCTGCTGGCCCAGAGCAGCGACTGGGCCTTCATCATGAAGACGGGCACGACGGTTCCGTACGCAGTCAAGCGAACGCGAGAACATATCCTTAGATTCAGAAGGCTCTACCGTGATATAATGGCTCACAGTATTGACAGGGACTGGCTCAGTGATATAGAAAACAAGGACAATGTGTTTCCCGAACTTGACCATCGTATCTATAGTGATCGGGACCAACCGCGTTACTGACAAAGATCAAGATATAGACCCAGCGAGGAGGTAGTTCTTGATGTCCGAAGCTACTGAGCGTACGACAACGAGAGAGGAGCAGAACAGGCAGGGCGCCGGGAGACTCTTACTCGGACTTGATCTGGGTTCTGTGAGTCTCAATTCGATCGTGTTTTCCCAGGATGGCGAGATCCTCGAGGAGCGATATACCAGAACCAAGGGACTTCCCATGGAAACCGCCTTGTCGGTTCTCGAGGGCATCTTCAAGTGCTATCCGGCAGATAGCTTCGAGGCCCTTGGGCTTACAGGCTCGGGGGGGGAGCGTCTCGCCGACCTCCTGGGCGGCGAGTTCGTCAACGAGATCATTTCCCAGACCAAGGCGATGGAGAAGCTCCATCCCGATGTGAGGAGCATCATCGAAATCGGAGGTGAGGACTCCAAGCTGATTCTGGTGGATTTCGATAGGGAGCTGGGTGTTACCGTCATCAGAGATTTCGCCATGAATACAATATGCGCCGCGGGCACGGGTTCGTTCCTTGACCAACAGGCAAGCAGGCTTGAGGTTACAATCGAGGAGTTCGGTGAGATGGCCCTCAAGTCCAAGCACCCTCCACGGATTGCAGGCCGTTGCAGTGTTTTCGCAAAGACCGATATGATTCACCTGCAGCAGGAGGCGACACCGGACTATGACATAGTCGCCGGGCTCTGCTTCGCGATGGCCAGGAATTTCAAGAGCAATATCGCCAAGGGGAAGCAGTTTAGAAAGCCCATATCCTTCCAGGGTGGGGTCGCCTTCAACAAGGGCATGGTGAGGGCTTTCCGTGAGGTGCTGGAGCTCGA
>CAZRAU010000100.1:9808-12064 GCA_964598025.1 uncultured bacterium | reverse complement strand
ATGACACTGATGGCAGGGTTATTATGCACCAAGGTGGGTGGGATTGCAAGTAAGAAAATACAGAGAAAGGGAAATGGGAGCGTCGGGGGTGGAACCCGAAAGGCCGTCGGGCGTGGAAACCCGACGCTACGCAAACCCGGAAGGACGTCGCGCACAGAGACGCGACGCTACACGGACGCGAAAAAGGGGGCGGCCGGAGGGCCGCTCCCGTCAGAGGTTCGTCGGGGATGGAACCCCGAAAGGACGTCGGGCATGGAAACCCGACGCTACACAACCGCGGCGTTACTCGTATACGTAGAAGCCGCGTTTGGTTTTGCGGCCCAGGTAGCCGGCCTTGACCATGTTGCGGAGGAGCGGGCAAGGGCGGTACTTGGAATCACTGAAGCCTTCGTAGATGACTTCCATGATGGCAAGGCACACATCGAGCCCGATGAGGTCGGCAAGCTCAAATGGGCCCATGGGATGGGCCATGCCGAGCTTCATCACGGTGTCGATGGCTTCCTTGTCTGCCACGCCCTGCATCAAGGTCCAGCAGGCTTCGTTTATCATGGGCATCAAGACCCGGTTTGCGACAAAGCCGGGATAGTCGTTTACAAGGACCGGGGTCTTGCCGAGCTGCTTGGAGAGCTCGGTCACCAGGGTCACAGTCTCATCCGAGGTCCCGACGCCTTTTACGATCTCCACAAGCTTCATCATGGGGACGGGATTCATGAAGTGCATCCCCACGACCTTGTCCGGGCACTTGGTATTGGAGGCGATCTCGGTTATCGAGATGGACGAGGTATTGGAGGCAAAGACCGTCCCCTCGCCACAAATGGAATCCAGGTCCTTAAAGATCTTCTGCTTGATCTTATAGTCCTCGCTTGCCGCCTCCACTACGATCTGGCAGCCGGCCAGGTCTTTCATCTTGGTAGTCTTGGTGATCTTCTTGAGGGTGGCCTCCTTGTCGGCCTCGGTTATCTTCTCTTTCTTGATCATGCGGTCGAGGTTCTTGGTGATGATGGCCGTTGCTCTTTCGAGAAACTTCTCATTGATATCCATGAGCACTACATCAAAGCCACTCGTCGCGAAGACATGGGCGATACCGTTCCCCATGGTGCCCGCACCTACTACTCCAACCTTCTTTATCTCCATCTCCCCCCTCCTATTCCATCTCGACTGCTAAGGCTACGGCATTGCCGCCACCGAGACAAAGCGTGGCCAGGCCCTTCTTAAGGCCCCGGTCTTTCAAGGCATAAAGCAGGGTCACCAGGATGCGGCAACCCGTGGAACCAATGGCATGACCGAGGGCGACGGCGCCGCCGTTGACGTTGACTTTCTCAGGGTCCATGCCGAGCTCCCGAATGGTGGCCAGGGCCTGGACCGAGAAGGCTTCGTTGAGCTCTATGAGGTCAAAGTCCTTCATCTTGTAGTTGGTGACCTTGAAGAGATTCTTCACAGCCTCGATGGGTGCAAGCATGACCCACTTGGGCTCAAGGCCCCCCGTGGCATAGCCTGTCACCCGGGCTATGGGTCTAGCACCCAGTTTCTGCGCCCGCTCGCGGGACATGACGACAACGGCCGAGCCGCCGTCATTCACGCCGGGGGCGTTTCCGGCTGTCACGGTACCGTCTTTCTTAAAGGCGGGCTTGAGCTTGGCAAGCTTTTCAACGGTGGTATCCTCTCTGGGGCCCTCATCCACATCGAAGACGATGGGGTCGCCCTTACGCTGCGGGATCTCCACCGGGACAATCTCGTCCTTGAACTTCCCGGCCTTGATGGCGGCAATGGCCTTCCTGTGGCTGTTATAGGCGTACTCGTCCTGCTCCTGGCGGGAGATGCCGTACTTCTCGGCAACGAGCTCGCCGGTATTGCCCATGTGGAAGTCGTTATAGATGTCCCACAGGCCGTCATGAATCATGAGATCGACCAAGGTGCCGTTGCCCAGCCTGTAGCCGGTCCTTGCCTTAGGCAACATATAGGGGCACTGGCTCATGCTCTCCAGGCCGCCTGAGACGATACAGCCGTAGTCGCCTACCTTGATGGCCTGGGCGGCGAAGACGACGGTCTTAAGGCCCGAGCCGCAGACCTTGTTGATGGTGGTAGCTCCCACGCTCTCGGGGATGCCGGCCTTGATAGCAGCCTGCCGGGCAGGATTCTGTCCGACGCCCGCACCGACCACATTACCCATCAGCACCTCTTCCACGTCCGAGGGCTTTATCCCGGCCCGCTCCACGGCAGCCTTTATGGCCACCGCCCCCAAGTCCGGAGCTCTTA
>CAZRAU010000100.1:0-9798 GCA_964598025.1 uncultured bacterium | reverse complement strand
CTTACGTCTGCCAGCGCGCCAAGGAACTTACCCGTCGCCGTACGGGCACCACCTACAATGACAACATCCTTCGGGTCCGCCATCTTTCATCTCCTTTCGGGCTAGTCCAGCTTCCCAAGTTGATTGGCCAGTTCACAGAAGTGTCTTATCTTCTCCATGTCCGCACGTGGAGAGATTTCACAACCTGAGGCCAGAATGAAGCCCGGCCTCTCTTTTGCCGCGGCCATGCAGCGCTTGACCTCGTTTTCCATATCCTCACGGGTGCCATCCACAAACGTATTGGTTGCCACATTGCCGATGACAACCATCTTGCCCCCGGAAGCCTCAAACATCTTCTCCAGCGACGAGGGCTCATCCATGCTAAGAGCGATGGCCCCCAGGGAGGCGATGTCTGCCATTATGGGCTCTATAAAGCCGCAGATGTGAAGAGTGACACTCGTTCGTTTCTCCCTCAGGTCGGCGATCAATTCCTTAAGATAGGGCGCGACAAACGCCTTGAAGATCTTAGGCGAAATGAGGCTTAAGGAAGCCGGGGCTTCACTCAGGCTTAAGCCCGCGCCGGCTGCGTTCACCGCTTCGCCGAACTTTTTTACCACCTCGACCGTAAACCGCATGAGTTCATGCACGAACTCAGGGTCGGTCACCGTATCCATGATGAGGTTCTCGGCTCCCCGCAAGTTGGTGGCAAGCGTCCAGGGGCCGCAGATAACCCCGCCCACGGGGGCTTCCTTGACGGCGCGGCTCACCTTCCGGCAAGCCTCAAGATAGCCGGGCATCCGGCCGGCTGAGGCGGGATCGGGCACTTCGAGCGAGCCCAGGCGCGCCTTGTCCGCTTTGAGCAGATAGCCCCTCAGTCTCGGCACGTCGTCTTTTACGAAGTCGATCGTGGCCCCCATAGCGTCTACTTCCATGTAGAGATCCGCCATCAGGGCCACGACATCATGCCTGATATCTTCATAGAGAGCGATATGGGCGTCGGCGAACTTGTCGAGATCGGTGTAGTAGGTCTTTGCATCTATGCCGATGAGGCTGCCGGCGAGCGCGCTCACGATGGGATAAAACGGCACCCTGTCGGGACGCTGTTTCCTGAATGCGGCTTTAACCCTCTCAAACCCGGTCATCTTGCCCCCTCAGTCTTTGGTAAGCTCCCTGGCTATCACAAGCTTCTGGATCTCCGAGGTGCCCTCGCCTATGACGGTGATCTTAGCGTCCCTGAAGAGCCTTTCGATTTGATACTCTCTCATGTAGCCGTAGCCGCCGTGTATCTGGATGGCCATGCGCGTGGCCCTCATCGCGGTCTCCGAGGCGAAGAGCTTGGCCATCGCTGCTTCCTTGATGATGTTCTCACCCCGGTCCTTGGCCATGGAGACGTCGTATACGAGCAGCCTCGAGGCCTCGACCTCGGTGGCCATGTCGGCAAGCATCTCCCGTATAGCCCCGAACTTACTTATGGTCCGACCGAACTGCTTGCGCTCTTTGGCATACTTGACACTTGCATCGAGGGCTCCCTGGGCTATGCCTAAGGCCATGGCTCCGATGGAGATCCTCCCTCCGTCCAGGGTGGCAAGAAAGATCTTGAAGCCCTCACCTTCCTCACCCAGCCGGTTCTCCACGGGCACTTTGACGTTTTCGAATATGAGCTCGGAGGTGTCCGATCCCCGGACCCCCATCTTTTTTTCCTTCTTACCCGGCTTGAAACCCGGCATGCCCTTTTCCAGGATGAGCGCGGTAATGCCCCTTGTTCCGGCTTCTCGATCGGTCATGGCGGTTATTACGAAGGTCTCGGCGGTGCTGCCGCTGGTGATGAAACACTTGGTGCCGTTTACGATGTAGTGGTCGCCCTCGCGGACGGCTGTGGTCTGGGTGGCCCCTGCATCGGAGCCGGCACCGGGTTCGGTGAGGCCGAATGCGGCTAGCTTCCTGCCGCTTGCAATATCGGGGAGGTACTTCCGCTTCTGCGCCTCATCGGCGAACTGATAGATGGGGGCCACGCCGAGCGAGGTATGGGCGGCCATCGTGATGCCGGTTGCCGCGCACACCCGGGATATCTCCTCCACCCCGATGGAATAGCCTAAGGTATCGCTGCCGCCGCCTCCCCATGCTTCCGAAAAGGGCATCCCCATGAGACCCAGCTCAGCCATCTTCTTTATGGTGTCCCAGGGAAACTCGGCCGTCTCATCGATCTCAATTGCCCTGGGCGCCACTTCCTTCTCGGCGAACTCGCGCACCATCTTTTTTATCATCTTGTGTTCATCGCTGAGCTGCATCCATCACCTCCTGAACGTAGTCGCAATCCCGGTATTGAGCGGTCCGGCCGGCACAGGATGGCTTCTGCGGAGCCGGTGACGCCACCTACTACCTGCGGGACGCCATTGCGCCTTTCACATAATTCACTATGGTCTCGGTCGTTGTCCCGGGCCCGAAGATCTCGGTGATGCCCATCTTCTTGAGTTCCACCATATCGTCTTCGGGTATGATGCCACCGCCTATGATGAGCTTGTCCCCGGCGCCCTCCTGTTTCAAGAGCTTGAGGATCTTCGGAAGCAGCGCCATGTGGGCTCCCGAGAGGATGCTCAGACCCACCACGTCGACATCTTCCTGGATGGCTGCTTCCACTATCATCTCCGGGGTCTGGTGAAGCCCGGTATAAACCACTTCCATTCCGGCGTCTCTGAATGCGCTGGCAACCACCTTGGCCCCGCGGTCGTGGCCGTCAAGACCCGGCTTGGCCACCAGCACTCTGATCTTATGGTCCATTGCCGCCTCCGAATCAGACTCAATAGATTATGGGCTCCTTGTATACTCCAAACACCACCTTAAGCACCTCGATCATCTCCCCAAGGGTGCAATAGGCACGGGAACAGTCGAGGATCCTGGGCATCAGGTTCTCGGTCCCCCTTGCCGCCTGCCCGAGCTTCTCAAGAGCGCTACGCGCAGCCCCGTTATCCCTCTCTTCCCTGAGTTGCTTCAAGGCCTTGCCCTGCTCTTCCTCGACCTTGGGGTTTATCTTAAGGATGTCTATGTCGATCTTCTCATCCGGGATCACATACTCGTTCACACCCACCACGATCTTGGTCTTCTTCTCGATCTCCCGCTGATACCGGTAAGCCGCATCTGATATCTCCTTCTGGAAAAAGCCCATGTCGATGGCCTTGACGACCCCGCCCAGGTCCTCAATCCGCTGGAAGTAGGCCTCGGCCTCCTCCTCGAGCTTGTTGGTGAGATACTCAACATAGTAAGACCCCGCCAGAGGGTCGATGGTGTTGGTGACACCTGTCTCATGGGCGAGGATCTGCTGGGTCCTGAGCGCTATCTGCACGGCCTTCTCCGAAGGCAGGGCCAGGGTCTCATCCAGGGAATTGGTATGGAGTGACTGGGTGCCCCCCAAGGCGGCGGCCATGGCCTCGTAGGCTGTTCTCACGACGTTGTTCTCAGGCTGCTGGGCGGTCAGGGTGCAACCGGCGGTCTGGGTATGGAAGCGGACTAGGAGGGACTCTTTCTTCTTGGCCCCGTACTTTTCCTTCATGGCCCTGGCCCAGATGCGCCGGGCCGCCCGGTACTTGGCAATCTCCTCGAAGAAATCCAGATGGGAATTAAAGAAAAAGGAAAGCCGTGGAGCGAAGGTGTCCACATCGAGCCCGGCCTTTATGCCCGCCTCGACATAGGCGAAGCCGTCGGCAAGGGTGAAGGCCAGCTCCTGGGCCGCCGTGGAGCCGGCTTCACGGATGTGGTAACCGCTTATGGAGATGGTGTTCCACTTGGGCACATGGTCCGCGCAGAAAGCCAGGATGTCGGTTATGATGCGCATCGAAGGCTCGGGGGGGTAGATCCAGGATTTCTGGGCTATGTATTCTTTGAGGATATCGTTCTGGATGGTGCCCTGGAGGTTCTCCGAGGCTACCCCCTGCTTCTCGCCCACACAGATATAGAAGGCAAGCAGCATCGCAGCCGGAGCGTTTATGGTCATCGAGGTCGATACCTTGTCCAGTGGTATCTTATCGAAGAGGATCTCCATGTCCTTAAGCGAGTCTATGGCCACACCACACATGCCTACCTCGCCCTGGGAACGTAGGTGGTCGGAGTCATAGCCCATGATGGTGGGCATGTCGAAGGCGACCGAAAGCCCCGTCTGGCCCCGGTCCAAGAGAAAATGATAACGCAGGTTCGAATCCCTGGCGTTGCCGTAGCCTGAGAATTGCCGCATGGTCCAGAGCCTGCCCCGGTGCATGGTGGTATAGACGCCGCGCGTGAAGGGGTATTCCCCGGGGTATCCCAGGTCCCGCTCATAGTCGAGTGAGGCTATGTCCGAAGGGCCGTAAAGCGGTTCGAGGGGCCTGCCGGAGGGATTGGTGGCTTCATAGCCGGAGCAGGATTCGAGGAATTCCTTTTTCCACGCTTCCCGTTTCTTCCGGAACTCTTCAAGCTTATCCTTCTCAAACATACTTGCTCTCTCCCCTCTCAGCGTCCCTCAATCATCTTAAGGATCTCACCCGATGCCTGTCTGGGGGTCTTCTCACCTGCGCAGACCTCGCCGACCAGCGCGTGGAGACGCTCGAGCGATCGCTCGGTCCAGATCCTGCGGTGAAGCTCGGTCTCGACGAGGGCCCTTACGGTGGCCTCCACGTTGCCCCGGCGGTGCTTCTCGAGCCCCCCGGACCGGCTTAAGAAATCCCGGTGCTCTTCTATGTGGCCGTAGAGCTCCTCGATGCCCTCGCCCTCGGAGGCAATGGTGCAGACCACCGGTGGGCTCCAACCGTTTCGCTCCCCACCCAATTCGATCACGGCCCGCACCTGGCGCGCCATCCGGTCGGCACCCTCACGGTCGCTCTTGTTTACGACCAGCACATTCGCGATTTCCATGAGGCCCGCCTTCATGGCCTGCACGCTGTCACCGGATTCGGGCACAAGCACTACGACAGTGGTATAGCAGGCCTCGGCGACGTCGAGCTCGCACTGGCCCACGCCGACGGTCTCGGTTATTATGACATCCTTGCCGAAGGCATCCATCACATCGGCCACATCCCCGGCCGCCTCAGCCAGACCGCCGAGCGAGCCTCGGGTGGCCATGCTGCGGACGAAGACACCCGGGTCGACACCGATGTCCTGCATGCGGATCCTGTCGCCCAAGAGGGCTCCGCCCGTAAAAGGGCTGCTCGGATCGACCGCGATCACTCCCACCAGCTTGTCATCCGCCCGCGCGCGCTTGACCAGCGTGGAGACCAGGGTGCTCTTGCCGGCTCCAGGCGGGCCGGTCACCCCGATCCTATAGGCACGCCCGGTCCTGTGATAGAGCCTGTCGAGGACCTCGGGGAAGGTGCTCTCGTGGTTTTCCACCAACGTGATTATCTTGGAAAGCGCCGATCTGTTGCCTTCCGCGAAGCGCTTGAGCAGGTCTTCGCTCGTTGTCATTCCTTGCCTCGGTTCAGTATTCTATGCCTTCCCTCATCCCCAGACCCGACATGTAGTGGTGCTTGATTTCCTTCATCTCGGTCACAAGATCGGCGATCTCCTTAAACTCAGCAGGCGCATAGCGACCCGTGAGCACAAGCTCCATCCCTGGCGGCTTGCGCTTTACGATATCAAGCACCTGCTTGACGTCGACGAGGCCGTAGTCCACCGCCACGTTGATTTCATCGAGAATCAGGATATCACAGGCTGCCTCGTCAACAGCCTTGACGGCCATCTCCATCCCCGCTTTGGCAAGCCTGAGATCCTCCTCGGACGGGTTGCCCTTCTCCACAAAGGTGGGCAGCCCCGACTGTATGAGCGTGAAGCCCGGGATCTCCCCGGCTATCATGACTTCCCCGTAGTTCTTGGAGCCCTTCATGAACTGTATCATAAGAACCTTGAACCCATGGCCGCAAGCCCTCAGGGCCAGACCAAGGGCCGCAGTCGTCTTTCCCTTCCCATCACCCGTATAGACCTGAATCGTTCCGTTGGATAAGGGCATTTCCGACCTCACTAAGGGTTAGCGATTGTTTCAGAGGCGCGCATAACCAGAGGAGAAGTGTAGACGAACGGGTCCGCCCTGTCAACCGTTTTGGCGTGTGACAGTGCCCGCGCGGGGATCCGGGGCAAAAGGCGTCCGCGGTTCAGTGAAGGGCCCCCGATGCCGATATACTTACTGAGGGGACCGGTTACGCGTCAACGGGGGTGAAGTCCGCAAATGCCGCGAATAGACCATCTTCTGGAAATCGTCAAGTCCGCTCAAGCCTCCGATCTTCACCTGGTCGCAGGCATAAGGCCGATGGTCAGGTTGCACGGCCAGCTCCAGACCACCAAGCACAGGGACCTGTGCGAGGAGGAGATCACGCGCTTGGTCTACGAGATCCTCACGGATGAACAGATACGCAGGTTCGAGAAATCCGGCGACCTCGACCTGGCCTATGGCACCGGCGACCTGGGTAGATTCCGGGTGAACATCTACAAGACCCAAACGGGCATCGCCGCAGTGATTCGCATAATCCCGGAGCAGCCTCCGGACCTCCGTTCGCTCGGTTTTTCCGACAGCGTGGCCAAGCTGGCGGAGAGTCGATCGGGGCTCATACTCGTGACCGGACCTACGAATTCCGGAAAAACGACCACTCTCGCCGCAATGGTGGAGCATATGAACCTGAGTTCATCAAGGCACATCATAACGCTTGAAGACCCGATCGAGTATCTTCACACCAACAAGAACTCCTTGATCTCGCAAAGACAGATCGGACTCCACTCGGAGAGCTTCAGCACCGGTCTTCGGGCCGCCTTGCGTGAGGACCCGGACGTGGTGCTGGTCGGCGAGATGAGAGATCTGGAAACCGTGGGGCTTGCCATCACGGCTGCCGAGGTCGGCCTGCTCGTGATGGGCACGCTCCATACACGGTCGGCATCAGGGACCGTGGACCGCATAATAGAGGTCTTCCCAGCCAACAGGCAACAGCAGATAAGGGTGATGCTCGCGGATTCGATTCGGGGCATCATTTCCCAACAGCTCCCGAGACGCGCCGATGGGCAGGGCAGGGTTGCAGCCTATGAGCTCCTGGTCAGAACGACCTCGGTTGGAAGCATGATCAGGGAACAGAAGACGTTCCAGATCCCCACCGCCATTCAGACCGGGGGTAAGGAGGGGATGCAGCTCCTGGACAATCACCTTCGGGAGCTTGTGGAAAGCGAACAGATCACGGCACACGAGGCTATCAAGTGCGCAGTCGACCCGGCCAAGTTCAGAGAGATGGCCACCCTGGCGGGCAGGAAGCAGGCAATGGTGTAAGACGATGACGAAGCGCCTCGACCAAATACTCATCGAGCAGGGAGCCATAACCGAGCCTGAGCTCAAGGACGCGCTCTTACGCCAGAAAGCGTGTGGCGGCAGATTCGGTTCCCATCTGGTTTACTATCGCCACATCAGCGAAGATCAGCTGGTGGAAGCCCTCTCCACCCAGATGGGCTGTGGCGGCGTCGTGATATCAAAGGTCGAGATACCTGAAGCCACGCTCAAACTGATCCCCAAGAAGGTCGCACTTGCCCGTCGCGTGATCCCGTTCGAATATGATGAAATCCGGAACGTTCTGAAGATCGCCTGTCTCAATCCTGGGGATCACGACTTGGCCAAGGAGCTTGCCTTTGTGGCCCACGGGAAGGACATAGAGCTTCACGTCGCCGCGGAGATAGCCCTCAACACGGCGATTGCCAGGTACTACCTCGGCCGGGAAACCTCGCTGGATGACAACCTCCTGATAGAGATACCGGAGGATGCCACAAGGCTGGACGGGCAAGATGGCGCGCAGGGCCGAGAGGAAGCCGCGCCGGTCGAAACCTCAGGGCTCAGGATATTGCTCGTGACCGACGAGGAATACGCACCGCGCCTCGTGCAGTCGGTTCTTGAAAGGTACGGCCACGCGGTCGAGATCAGTGACTCCATGGAGGGGATCGCGGACCGCGTACGCGAAGAGGGTTATGAAAGGGTGTGCATAAAGCGTGATACCACTCATGACCCGAAGCAACTTGAGGCACGTATCCGGAAGGTCTCCCCGACAACGACAGTGAGTTTCCACGAAGACATCTCGGACCTGATTCTGAGGGGCGGGGACGATCTCGGCGATGGAGTCCGCATTGCGAACCTCAACTTGCTCACCTCCCTGCTTGCCGCGCAGGCCGACCGGCCCGAAAACCACGCAGCCCGGGTAGGAGAATACGTCGACCGGCTCTGTCGGAGGCTGAGGCTCCCCCGCAGAGACCGCGTGTCGATAACGCATGCTGCGTATCTTCACGACGTTGCCGGGTACTGCTATGATGTCGTCGAGGACGGCGACAACCGGAAGATCATCGAGCATAGCGCCAGGCTCCTCACTTCGATGGGCTACCCTGAGACCATTGTGGGGATACTCCGGTCCACGTTTACGGATCCCGATGAAGGCATGGAGTCCCAGCACACCATTGAGACTCTCGGTGGAAATATCATCACCGCAGTCGAACTGATCTGCCACTCCCTTCCCGCAAACGAGTGCTTGTCGCTGGACCGCCTGGATGTCCTCAGGAAGAAACTCCGCGACCTTGCGGGGAGGATGCTTCCACACGAGATTGTGGAACCCCTTATCAGAATCTTGCAGGAGGACGTTCTGGTTGCATCTCCGGCCGGCAAGGGTTTCCAGGTCATGCTGCTTGCCGAGGAAGCATCCACCGGCCGGGCGCTGGAGATGGCATTCGACAGGGAGGGGTTCGGAGTGGTCTCCGAAAGCAGCGTCGGTGCGCTGTTGAAACTCTATGAACGGCGTCGACCCGATGTGCTTGTCCTCGCTCTGCAATGCGAGCCGTCGGCAGCTTGCTCCCTGGTGGACCGCCTCAGGGGAGGCGGCGTGTGCCTTGAGGAAACGCCCGTCCTCGTGGTCTCCGAGCGAGCCCTCTTCTCAGATGTACCCGATCTACTCGAGATCGGCATAGAGGATGTGATCGTTTGCCGTGAGGGCTTCGGCCTCCTGGTAAGCAAGCTGCGGAAGTTGGCGGCGAGAATCGCCTCGGAGAGAGAGGCCGCCACGCAACAGGCGGGCTCCACCGCCGGGGCGTCGGGCCGCCTCACGGATATGAACCTGATCGATCTGGTGCAGGCCCTCGGACCGGGTCAGAAGACCGTCCGCATAACGGTCCGCAATAACGGGTACGAAGCCCCGCCCATGACCATGTACCTCCGGGAAGGCTCCATAGTGTTTGCCGAGCTCGGCGCTCTTTCCGGCCCGGAGGCCATCTATGAATGCCTTTCCTGGTCGACCGGGGCATGGTCGGTGGAACCTGTAGCCCCGGACGACATTCCACCATCCAACTCAGACGAATCCAACGAGTCCATTCTCATGGAAGGCTGCCGCCTGCTAGATGAGAGGGCCAAGGCCGGCCACTTGCTCTAGCCCCGGCATGGGTTTGCTCTCTACCGCCGGGTGTGGCTTCCATGCCGACCGCGTGCCGAGGGATGTCAGGCACGTCACTACCCTCCGCGGGGATCGGGGGGCGAATCTGCGTTGGACGCACCGTTGATTGCACCGGTCTTGCAAGAAGCGCCGGTCCACCGTGGGGCCGCGTCCCTTCCTCAGCGGTCCATCGCATCAAGGATGGTCTTGAGATACACATCCATGATTCCTATGTTCTCATCCCCGATGATGAAACCATCGTCCGGCTCTTCCATCAGAGCATCCAGAATATATCTCAGAATTTCTCGCTGGTTATAGGTCTCGAGGAGCTTTTCCGCCACGTCATAGAGGCCTGCTTCAGATTCGTCCTCTAGGTACTCCAGCACCCGGAAGTTCTCGGACTCGGCTATGTCGAGATCCT
>CAZRAU010000099.1:6088-12219 GCA_964598025.1 uncultured bacterium | reverse complement strand
CGTCATCTTGGGCCCGAGAATTCATATAGAGCAGTCCATGGTGGGATAGGTCTTATCGATCTGGGCCATAATGCCGCCGATCGAGGGCTCTTTCTCCACCAGATAGACCTTGTAGCCGTTCTCGGCAAAATCCAGGGAGGCCTGGATACCTGCGATACCTCCGCCAATGACCAGAGCCGCCCGCTTCACCGGGACAACCACCTCTGTCTGAGGTTCAAGCTCACGCGCCCGGGCCACCGCCATCTTGACCAGGTCCTTGGCCTTGTCGGTCGCCGCCTCCCTGTCATGGAGATGGACCCAGCTGCACTGCTCACGGATGTTGGCCATCTCCAGCAGGTAGGGATTGAGCCCCGCCTCCTGCACGGTCTTCCTGAAGGTGGGCTCATGCATTCTGGGCGTGCACGAGGCTATCACGACCCGATCCAGATGGTGCGCCCCTATGGCCTTCTTTATCTCCGCCTGGCCGGGGTCGGAACACGTGTATCTGTTGTTGACGGCGAAGGCGACATCCGGCAGCGTCTCGGCGTATCTTGTGACCTCGTCACAGTCAACGGTACCGGCGATATTCATGCCGCACTGGCATACAAAGACACCGATTCTCTTTTTCAAGACTTTCTCACCCCCCTTCTATGCAGAAATCCGAGAATGCTCTCGGTCTTGATTCCGTTGCCGACGGATCCGTTTTCCATCTGAGCACAGGCGAGATGGATCCTGCACTTGTCGCATGCGGTGAGCAGAATCTCACAGCCCGTGCCGCCCGCGGCATCAAGCAGATCATATTGCATCTTTTTCGACATGGCATCGCAGGCGACCCAGAGGTTGCTCCCGCAACAAGGCGCCTGCTCTCTTGAGAACTCCATCTCCGTAAGGTTCAGGCCGCGCACGTTTCCAATGATCTTGCGGGGCTCGTCATAGAGGCCGGAGAACCGCCCCATTCTGCACGAGTCGTGATAGGTGACTCTTGTCTCACCGTCTGTGGCCCCCCAGTCAAGCTCTTCCCGGGCCAGGAACTTCACCGTGTTCACGAATTCGATGTCGAGATCTCCCAAACACTCGGGATAGTCGTGGGTGAATGTGTAGTAGCCCTCCGGGCAGGATACGAAAACGCGTTTCGCTCCCGCTTTTCGGAAGAGGTCCACGTTGCGTGCGGCGAGTTCTCTGAAAAGGCCCCTGTCCCCGGACCAGAGAGCATCGTGCCCGCAGCAGCGCTCGTTGGCAAGCACGGCCGGTGTGACCCCGCATTTCCTGAGGAGGGTGAGCGCACCCTTGTGCGTAGCCGTCAGGTCGAGATTGAAGTCTTCGAAGATCACATCGAAATACGGCGCGCAGCCCACGAAGTAGATGTCGTCGCTCTTGCTCTTTGCTTCCCGGTCATCCAGGACCTCAACCCAAGCGGGCAGCCAGTCGGTCCTGTTCTGGCGCAGGCGCGGGTTGGCCATCAGACGCATCAGTTGCTTCACGGTTCCGCCATGGGTATCCTGGGGCTTGCTCCCTCCGGCGAAGGCAACCTCCCGAAGCGCCTGTATGAAACCCGGGAAGTCCACGTTGGAAGGGCATCTCTCCCGGCAGAGTCCGCAGGTCAGGCAGCGCCAGAGCTCGGTATCCGACGGATCCCGGCCTTCAAGCACAAGATGCTGCACCAGAGCCCTGGGTGAATATACCGATCCCGCTTTGCCGACAGGACAGCTGGCCGTGCACTTACTGCAGTCTATGCAGAGGTAGGCTGCCGTATGCTTGATTATGTCACGCACTTTCTTAGCAGATGGGACTTTTGCCAAGTTGCTTTATCCTTTCGACGAACTCCCTTATCGAGGAAGCAAACTTGTCCCCTTCGGACGCGGAAATCCACTCCAGGCGCAGCCTGTCGGATTCGAGTCCCAGCATTTCTACAAGCCGCCGGGCACGGTCAATCTGTTTCTCCGCCCGGCGGTTCCCAAACCCGTAATGACAGTCGCCTATGTGGCAGCCGGATACGAAAACACCGTCGGCGCCGGCCTCGAATGCCCGGAGGATGAACCCCGGGCTCACGCGGCCCGAGCACATGACCCTGATGGTCCTGATATTGGGAGGATACTGGAGCCGGGATACGCCTGCCAGATCCGCGCCGGCATAGCTGCACCAATTGCAGGCGAAGGCTACGATCCTGGGCTCGAAGTCCTCCATCGATCCTCACTCCTCGAATAGGATGTCTATCATCGACTCTATCTGATCGTCCGTATAATGCTTGGCGACAATGGCACCGGTCGGACAGTGGGACGCACAGGTCCCGCACCCTTTGCAAAGGGCCTCGTTTATGAGGGCGTACGCGACACCGTCATCCTCCGTAAGATCCGGAGCATGGTACTCACATATGTCGACACAGGTCCCGCATGCCCTGCACAGGTCCTTTCTGACGAACGCCGTTGCCGGCTCGAGGGTCACGTAGGCCTTGGAGAGCAGCGCCCCCACCTTGACCGCCACGCCGGATGCCTGGGCAAGTGAATCGGGTATGTCCTTGGGATACTGGGCACAGCCGCAAAGGAAGATGCCTTCGGTGTTGGTCTCCAGGGGTCCGAGCTTGACGTGCCTCTCCAGGAAGAAGCCGTCTCTTCCCAGGGGGATACGGAGCATCTCCGCAACACGCGCGGACGTATCCGACGGCATCATCGGCACCGCGAGCACCACGAGATCACAATCCAGCGATACGTCCGAGAGGAGGGTAGCATCCGAGAGTGTAAGCGTTCTGACGGCTCCGTTGCCCGATACCGTGACATCGGTGGCTTCGGCTCTCCTTAAGAACCCGACCCCGGCCAGCCTCGCCTCGCGGTAGAGATGCTCACCGTAGCGCGTGAACGCTCTGATGTCACGGTGGATGATGGTGGCCCGAGCCCCTCTCTTGGCGGCCTCGACGGCTTGTTTGAGCGATACCTGGCAGCAGTATCTCGAACAGCCGGTGTAACCCTCTTCCTGGCGTGCTCCGACGCATTGAACAAAGGCGATGCGGTCGCCCTGCTTAAGACCGCCGGCCTTGTGCAAGCGGGCCTCGAACTGGATTGAAGATATGACGTTGTCGTACTTCCCATAGCCTTGCCGTCCTGTGGGCTCCAGGACGACGCCGCCTGTGGCGAGTATGATCGCTCCCACGGAGATGTCCTGGTCTCCGAGACTGACCTGGAAGTTTCCCACGAAGCCTTCTATGGCCTCGATCGTGCGGCCGGTCAGGACCGTCACCGGGAGCTGCCCGAGCTCTGCGAGCTTCTCCTCCAGAAGCTCCCGTGCCGGCCGGCCTTCAGGGAAGAGTCGGTCCAATACTTTTAGCTGACCGCCCAGCTCGGCATCCTTCTCGACCAGGCAGACGTCGATACCCAGCCCTGCCATGTCGATGGCACACTGGATGCCGGACACGCCGCCTCCAATGACCAGCGCGCTTCTTGTGACATTCACGCGGCTTCGCTGAAGAGGTCTCAGGAGCCTTGCCCTCGAGACCGCCATCCGAACCAGGTCCTTGGACTTGCGGGTGGCTTCTTCGGGGGCCTGGAAATGGACCCAGGAGCACTGGTCCCGGATGTTTGCCATATCGAACAGGTAGGGATTCAAGCCTGCGTTGGCGCAGGTTTGCCTGAATAGAGGTTCATGGGTGCGTGGCGTGCATGCCGCGACCACGACACGGTTGAGGTCCTTTTTCTTGATCAGGTTCTCGATCTTCGACTGGGTGTCGTCGGAACATGTGTAGAGGTTGTCGGTGGAGTAGACCACGTCGGGGAGAGTCCCCGCATACTTGGCAACCGCCTTGCTGTCGACGACGCCGCCGATATTGAGGCCGCAATGGCATACGAATACACCTATGCGCGGCTTCTCGTCAGGGTCGTTAAGAGGTAGCGGTTCCTCCTCCACCGGGCACTTCTCGTCCAGGTAGGCCAGGGCTCTCGCCGCGGCAGCGGATGCCTGGGCCACCGAATCCGGTATGTCCTTGGGGCCGGACGCGCATCCGCACACGAAGACGCCCTCCCGTGTCGATGCAAGCGGATCGCCGAGGGCATCCGGGATCTTGAAGAAGCCGTCGGATTCGACTTCAATACCAAGAGATCCGGCCAGTTCGACAGTCCCTGCACTCGGTATCATGGCGCAGGAAAGAACCACCATATCCACATCCTGAAAGACGGGTCTGGCCGTATGGGGGTCCTCATATCTCACCCTGATCCTCCCGCCGGCGCGGGGCGCTATGCTCGCCGGAGACGACTTGATGAAGTGTATGCCGGTCTCGTCCCTCCCCCTCCGATAGAACTCCTCGAACCCCCTGCCATAGGCCCTCATATCGCGGTAGAAGTAGTAGAAATCACGGACCGCCGGCTCGTGGTCCTTTGCTACTATGCACTGCTTCACCGAGTAAACGCAGCAGACCCTGGAGCAATATGAATGGTATCTCTCATCCCGCGACCCCACACACTGTATGAAGGCGATGGAATCGGGGGTCCTGCCGTCCGATCTCCGCACCACGTGCCCGGTGGTCGGGCCCGCGGCATTGAGCATCCTCTCAAACTCCATGCCGGTCATGATATCGGGCGTCTCGCCGTAGCTCAGATTGCGGATGACACCCGGGGCCATCTCGTCAAAACCTGTGGCCACGACAGCGGAGGCCACGTCGATCTCGATCTCCAGGTCTACGAGCGTGAAGTCGATAGCCTTGCGCGGGCAGGAAGCCTGGCACTTGTCGCACACCTGGCGGAACCCGCCGTCCTTGAAATTGAGACAGGTCTTCTCATCTATCGTGTACACAAGCGGAGTCGCCTGGGCGAGGGGAACGTAGATGGCTCCTCGGTCCCCAAGCCCCATGTCGAACTCGTTGGGCACGGACACCGGACACGACCGCGCGCACACTCCGCATCCTATGCATGCATGTTCGTCGATATGGCGCGATTTCCGGAGGATCTTCGCTCTAAAGTCGCCCGCTTCACCTTCCAGGGAGAGGAGCTCGCTATAGGTCAGCAGTTCGATGTTGGGATGCCGCAAGGCTTCCACCAGAAGAGGGGAGAGGATGCAGATCGAGCAGTCATTCGTGGGGAGCGTCTTGTCGAGTTGGGCCATCCGGCCGCCCACGGACGGGGTTCTTTCGACGAGATAAACCGGGGCCCCGGCCTTGGCGAGATCGAGCGCAGCCTGGATGCCGGCAATTCCCCCCCCGATAACAAGAACGCCTTTTCGCGCCCCAGGCTTAGTTTTCGTGGCTTGCTTTGCCGCCATCCGGTTCTACATTGTTGAGTATAGAGTACCCTTAGCTTCGATTCCCAAGAATGAAACTCTATCAAGACGAGAGGATCAGCTTTTGGCTTTGACGGCCGATCCCTCCAAAATACTCTTTGCGTGCTCCCGGCCCTTGTCAAAAGCCTTGAAGTTCAGCTGTATCGTCGGCTTAGGTACGGAGTCGGCAATCGCCTTCTTCAGAGCACCTTCGCTCACCAGCTCGGTCATACCGGAAAGGAATCCGAGCATCACGATGTTCGCCACGATCTTGCGACCGAGCTCTTCGGCAAAACGGGTTGCCGGGATCGTGTGGATGTGATCGGTGTTCTCCTTCGGGTCGAGCGTCACAAGGTCCTCATCATAGAGGAGGACACCGGTCTTCTTGAGATTCGACCTGTGCTTGTCGTAGCCCTCCTGAGACATTCCTACTAGGATGTCCGACTGAATCACATAAGGGTAGAAGATTCTCCCGTCCGATATGATCACCTGGCTGCTTGACGCTCCGCCTCTTGCCTCCGGTCCGTAGGACTGGGTCATCGTGGCCTGCTTGCCGTCGTAAACGGCAGCAGCCCGGCCAAGGATGGATCCGATTACCGCCATCCCCTGCCCGCCGAAACCGGTGAATCTAATCTCTTTTCGTGAAGAGTCAGTGCCGGCCATTATCTACCCTCCGAGCTTATCGTGTACATTCTGAGTAAGAAAATCCCTGAACGTCGGTCTTTCTTGGTCCACAAACTTGCCGCAGATCAGCTTGCTGGTCATACCGATGTCGGCCTCTCTAGGGTCGGCGCCGTGCTTTATGATGCTGTTGTCATGGTAGAACTTCAAGAGATCCAGACCCGTTCCCAGCCTGTTCTTGCGGGCGAAAGCCGTAGGACACGGGCAGATGATCTCGATCACGCGGAACCCTC
>CAZRAU010000099.1:0-6078 GCA_964598025.1 uncultured bacterium | reverse complement strand
CATCGAGTTCTTGAGCCTTCGCATGTGAAGCGAGGTCCACCTGGCCACATAGGATGCGCCGGCGGCCATCGCAAGGTAAGGTATGTTGAATGGATACTCGAAGTTGCCGTAGGGTGCTGTGGTGGCCTTGGCCGTGACCGGTGTGGTGGGGCCCGCCTGTCCGCCGGTCATCCCGTAGGTGAAGTTGTTGACACAGATGACCATAAGGTCCATATTGCGGCGCGCCGAGTGTATGAAGTGGTTACCGCCTATGGCGACGAGGTCGCCGTCACCCGAATAGACCACCACCCTGAGCTTGGGGTTGGACAGAGCCAGCCCGGTCGCAAAGGGAATCGCCCGTCCGTGGGTGGTATGGAACGAATCCAGGTTGAGGTACCCGGCTACACGGCCGGTACACCCGATACCGGACACTACGGCCACGTCATCCTCGTTTAGGCCTGATTCCCTGAGAGCCATTATGAAGCAGGTGAGCCCTGTGCCGAGGCCGCAGCTCGAGCACCAGATGTGCGGCATCCTGTCCATGCGGAGCAGGTCCGACATCGGATGTGTGAGCTTGGCTTCGCTCATTGCGGCAGTCAGGGTTGCTGGTTTGTTCATTTGGCTGCCTCCTTAATAGCTTCCAGGATGTCCTCGGGGTTGTGGACGGCGCCGCCCGCGTGAGGCACCAGGTAACATCCGGCCTTGCCGGCCGCACACCGTTCCACTTCCAGAGCGATCTGGCCGAAGTTGAGCTCGACAGTGACGAATGCCTTCACGCGTTCGGCAAGTTCCCGAATAAGGTAATCGCAGAAGGGCCACACCACTATGAGTCTCAGCATCCCGACCTTGATTCCCTGCTCTCGGGCCAGGTCCATTCCTCTATGGGCGACTCTGGAAGAGATGCCGTAGGAAACGATGACCACGTCGGCATCATCCATGTTTATCTCTTCGACTTCGATGATCTTGCGTTTGTTTTTCTGGATCTTGTTGATCAGGTGCCTGACCATCCAGTCCTGGCACTCTGCGTCTATGACCGGATAGCCGCGCTTGTCGTGGGTAAGCCCGGTGATGTGAATCTTATAGCCGTCTCCCGCCTTGACCATCTCGGGGATCTCGTCCTCGCCGAAGTCAAACGGCAGATACTCGCCCGGCTTCTTCTTCGTGAATCTCCTGGGGACAACCCCAAGCTTGTCGGCCGGGGGTATGACCACCTTCTCGGTCATGTGGCCCACACTCTCGTCGCTCATCACCAGCACCGGTATTCTGTAAATCTCTGAAAGGTTGAAGGCCTTCACCGTGAAATCGAAGATCTCCTGGGGTGAGTTCGGGGCCACCGCAATGACCTCGTAGTCTCCGTGGGATCCCCATTTGGCCTGCATCATGTCCGCCTGTCCCGACAGCGTGGGAAGCCCCGTCGATGGCCCCCCGCGCTGGATATTGACCAGCACGGTGGGAGTCTCCAGCACGATACCCAGCCCGAGGTTTTCCATCATCAGGCTGAAGCCCGGCCCGGAGGTGCAGGTCATCGATTTCCAGCCGCCCCACGAGGCGCCGAGAATGGAATTCATCGATGCGAGCTCGTCTTCCATCTGTATGAATATGCCGCCCACCTCCGGCAATCGCTCGGACATGCGTTCGGCAATCTCGGTGGAGGGAGTGATGGGATAGCCTCCAAAGAACATGCATCCCGCCGCCATGCCGCCCTCGGCACAGGCGTGGTCTCCACTCAAGAAATGCTCTCCCGTGAGGACGCGTCTGTCTTCAGCCAATTGCTAAACCTCCGCCTTTGCTTTCTTGTTCGTCTTCTTGGTCTTGCCCGGAGTCTCTTTCCCGGCAGGCTCTTTGCGGCCGCCCTCTTCAACGAGCTCGGCATAGATGGCGAACTCAGGGCAAATGAGCTCGCACAGTCCGCAGCTGACGCAGTCGTCCTCCCTCATAGCGACGGGAGGGTGGTAGCCCTTCTTGTTGAATTCCTGCGACAGCTCGAGGACATCCCTAGGACAATACTCTACACAGAAGCCGCATCCCTTGCACTGCTCCTTGATTACGTAGATCCTGCCCTTGGGAGACTTCACGGTGTCCGCATCCAGCGGTCTTCTCCAGTACTTCACGCCTGAATACCCCCGTGTGGTAGGTTTGAACCAAAGGGTAACGAAAATTATATGGCCAACTAATCCTCTGAACATTACCATACAGGTGTTACGTGTGCAAGCGGAAATTATACAGAGGTAAAAGGGGCCGCCGCGGACGGCACAGCCTCCGGGCCTGAGCTCCGGTGGGGCGCCGGGGGCGGGCCACAAGCGTGGCCGGAAGGCCGGGAAACGACCCCGGATCGAGGAGAATCACCATGAACAGGAAGGTTTTGGCCTCAATCCTCTTGGCGGGCCTGGCGTATGGTGCCTGGCTCGGTGTGGGGCCCTCTCCGGCCCTGGGTTTCACGTTTGCGGTGCTCGGCGACAGAACGGGTGGAGCGACGCAAGGCGTCTACGAGCAGGTGCTCGGAGATGTGGAGTTTCTATCCCCCGACCTTATCCTCACCGTCGGCGATCACATAGAAGGTTACAAGCCCGATTCGGCGGGAATTGAAAAAGAGTGGGACTATGTCTTCGATCTTCTCGAGCGCCCGGGTATCGAGTATCACCTTACCCCGGGCAATCACGACATCTGGGATGCGCAGAGCAGGCGCATTTATGTGAGACGGTTCGGCCCCACGGATGCGGCCTTTGTATATGATGACAACCTCTTTATAATTCTCGATGTTTCAATGGAGTACAAGGCCGATAACCTCCCGGCGGAGAGGATCCAGTGGCTTGAGAAAGCCCTCAAGCAAGCGGCCAAGCACACAAACACCTTTGTGTTTTACCATAAGCCCTTCTGGTGTGAGGATTTCTCCTTCGAAAGACCCAACCTGCTTCATGATATCTTCCGCCGCTACGGTGTCGACGCGGTTTTCACCGGCCACTACCATCGCCATTTCTATACCGAGCGGGACGGCATCCGCTACTTCGGCGTGTCGAGCTCGGGTGGTGCGCTGCCTTATGGCGGCAGGGGAATGGGGTGTTTCTATTCCTTCCTCCTGGCGAGGGTCGATGGGGAGGACCTGGAGGTGAGGATGCTTGAACCCGGGTTCGGCGCGAGCCCCGGCGAAATCACGATGGAGGACATGATCCGGGTTGCCGGCATCCAGTCGAAGGCGGTACAGATCGAGGAGATCCAGCTTGCCGGCCCCGCGTTGATAGGCACGGCGAAGGTCAGAATAAACATCGGTAACGCCGGGTCATCGACTCTGAGGGATACGGCGAGGTGGGTCGCACCCGGGGATTGGATCGTGGAGCCGCCCAAGGATTATGTCGAGGTGCCGCCGGGGGAGACAGGAACTATGGTCGCGTACGTGACGAATGACGGAGCTCTCTTCCCTGTCCCGCGGCTGGAGCTGAGCATGGCCTATGACGGCGGTGAGCCTGTCCAGATCACAAAGGCCCTTCCGGTGAAGCGGGTGATCTCTGCGGCCTCTGCGGGCGGGGCGCCGGCGATGGACGGCAGTCTGGAGGATGTCTGGCCGGGGGTGGTCTCCGAGACGGCCTTCTTCGGCTCGGCACCGAGAGAGGCGCCCGCCGATTCCACATCACTTCGTATCTGCTATGACGATGAGAATCTCTATGTCGCCGTCGAGTGTTTCGACAGCGCGGTGGGAGAGCTGGGGGCCAATGCTGAGACAAGGGACGGCTTCGGGGGTCGGGACGACTACATCCTCGTACTCCTCGAGCCTGAGATTGGGACCAATGTCTTCTATGAGGTGGCAGTGAACCCTAAGGGCACCGTGTTCGACAAGCAAATCGAGATATGCCCCTTCGGCACCTATGTCCAGGACTATGCCTGGGACGCCCCGGTTGATGTGGGGACCGGGGTATTCGACGACAGATGGGTGGCCGAGCTCAGGATCCCGTTTGAGGCCTTCGGCCTCGGGGCCGCGGAGCGTGGAGAGTGGGGCTTCAACTTCCGCAGGTGGCATAAGCGATTAGGCGCGGTCACCGACTTTCAGACACCCCTGCGGTTTGCGACCGACAGTCTGGGCCTCCTGGTCTTCCGCTAAAGCCCAAGGCGACGAGTGTTTTCTGTAGCATCGGGGTTCCACCCCCGACGGCGGTCGCGTCTCCGTACCCGACTTTTGCCTGGCTTCCCGCCTACATCTGCCGGCGCCCATGCACCCCCAAACGCGGACTTGACCTCATTGGCGCTTGAGGTATACTAAACGGGTTGGAATTTCGGGCGGTCACCGCCGGAGGGCATGCTTTGGAAGAGACCGGAAAGCCGGATAGGGCCACATTCAAGCTCATGATGCGGCTGAGGCCGTTCGGTGATTTTGACAACCTCACGCCTGATGAGGCGTATACGTATATCTTTGAAGCGTCCGATCCGGCGAAGTCTCCCATCTCCTTCAACGAAGACGTAGATCCGGAGTCGATTGAGGCGGTTGATTTCTACCGCAACGTGGTGGACTTGCTCAATCTCCTGAAAGCGGAGCAACCTTTGAAGCTTACTCAGCAGGGAAACCTGCCTGTGTTTTTCTGCAAGAAGCTGGTGGGCATGGGTGCAGCTGGTCCTGACACACGCTGGCTCAAGGAGCATGGGATGCGCGGGGAAATGGACTGCCACCATATACACCTTATCAATATCCTGTGTCGAACAGCCGGCCTTACAAGGAAGGTGCATGGAAAGATATCCTTGACCAAACAAGGTGAGGGGTATCTCTCGGGGAAGAAGAGCCTGGATCTGTACAAGCTCCTCTTTTTCAAGTACGCGCGCCGCTTCAACTGGGGTTATGAGGACGGCTATCCAGAAGCGGGCGCTGTCCAGGCCGGTTTTGCTTTCTCAATCTACCTGGTAAGCAGATATGGCGAGGAGCCGGCAGGAGCGGAGTTCTACGCGGACAAGTTTGCAGCCGCATTTCCCTTCATTATGGGCGCCTTTCCCGGCAGCGCTTTCTGGACTCCGCCTCAGCAATTTCTCCGATGCTATTCATTGAGAACCTTCGAAAGGTTTCTTTGCAGGTTCGGCCTTGTGGAAGTAAGGACCGAAGGAGCCGGAACGGACCGGCCTACCTTGATTGCCAAGTCCGACTTGTTCGGCAAGCTCATACGCTTCCGACAGGGTGCGGCCCGCAAGGGCGCGCGGGCTGAATCCGCCGGATGTGGGAAACGCTTCAAGCATGTCTACCAGTTCAAGATCACCTTGAGGGAAACCAGGCCTTCGGTGTGGCGGCGCATCCAGGTCCCTGAAACCTACACCTTCTGGGATCTCCACGTAGCCATCCAGGATGCCATGGGGTGGTTCGACGGTCATCTCCATCAGTTCGTGATGCGCGATCCCGCACGCGGCGGCGAGGTCTTCATAGGCATCCCGGATGAAGACTTCCCGAGCATGATACCCACCCTTGCCGGTTGGCGGCACAGGATCTCTGATTGGTTTTCTGCCGAAAGGAGCAGCGCTCGCTACGACTATGATTTTGGGGACGGCTGGGAGCATGATGTCCGGCTCGAGGGAATCCTTCCGAGAGATGAGGCCGCGGAGTACCCTGTGTGCGTTGACGGCGAAATGGCCTGCCCGCCCGAAGACGTGGGAGGGACAGGGGGATATGAGGATTTTCTCAAGATCCTGGCGGACCCCTCAAGTGACGAGTATGAGAGCATGTTGGAATGGGTGGGGGGAGAATTCGACCCTGCTGATTTCGACCCGAGTGAGGTGGAATTCGATGATCCCGAGGAGCGCCTGAAGATGCTCCGGAATCCCTGGTAGTGCCGGAAGCCGGCGATCCCTTGTTGTGGAAAGGAGTATGACAGGCTCTTGAAAATGATCGGCGCAGACATAGTGGAACAGACATGGAAGCGTGTGGGTGCCATGTCTCCTGAGGACGCTCCCATCATGGTCGACATGATGGGGAAAGAACAGCCCTTCATCCTGGCCTACCTAATGGCTGTGGGGGAAGACCAGCTGACCGAGGACGAAATGGGGCTGCTTCTTCACATGGGCATCGTCGCCTGGCAGGCGATGACGCAAGGGGACGTCCCGCTGCGCATGGTAAGCATGGAGGATCTCGAC
>CAZRAU010000098.1:0-12391 GCA_964598025.1 uncultured bacterium | reverse complement strand
CGAGGCTCTGGATGGGACCGGCTCGCTGGAACCGGGCGATTTCGTGCTGATGACCGATCTCGACGATCTGGACAGGCAGTTCCTGGTCGAGCGGCATCTGATAAGCCATGAGCACGCGCAGACTTCGCCTGCCAGAGCGGTGGCGGTAAGTAAGGACGAGATGATAAGCATAATGATAAACGAGGAAGACCATCTGAGGATGCAGTCCATACAGTCCGGTTTTGACGTTGCGGACGCCTGGAAGCGCGTGGACGGCCTGGACGATGAGATAGACAAGAAGGTGGAGTATGCCTTCTCTTACGAGTGGGGTTACCTTACGGCGTGCCCGACCAATACAGGGACGGGGTTGCGGGCCTCGGTGCTGGTTCACCTGCCGGCGCTGGTGACAACAGGCCAAAAGGACAAGGTCCTGAACGGTATAGGACAGATGGGGCTGGCGGTCAGAGGCTTTTATGGTGAGGGGAGCGAGGTGATGGGCAATCTTTTCCAGATATCAAACCGAACCGCTCTGGGTAGTTCGGAAATCGACATAGTCCAGGGTCTGCAGAAGGTCGTAGGCCAGGTCCTCGATTTTGAGTCCCGGGCAAGAGAGATTCTGCTAAGGGACGCACGTTCCCGGATCGAAGATAAGGTATGGAGGGCGTACGGCATCCTCAAGTACTGCAGGAAAGTCAACTTGCAGGAAGTGATGTCGCTCACCTCTGCAGTCAGGCTGGGGCTTTGCCTCGGGATGACCGATAGCATTTCGGTAGCCGGGCTCAACAGCATGGTTTTCATGAGCCAGCCGGCCCATCTCCAGAAGAGGGCGGGCCGTAGAATGGCTACAGAGGAACGGGAAATCGCTAGGGCCGACATGGTGAGAAGGATACTCGCCGAGGAGGAAACCAGAGCGAGTGCCGGATAGGCGGTGCGCTTGAGGGAGGCAAACTGATGCAAGACAAGTTCACAGACAGAGTCAGAAGAGTGATGTTTCTGGCGAGAGAAGAAGCAGCGAGATTGCATCATGACTATATAGGGACGGAGCATCTGCTCCTTGGGATCATCCGGGAGGGTGAGGGGCTGGCGGCCACTATCCTAACCAATCTGGGGCTGGATCTTGATGTCGTAAGAAGAACTGTGGAGAACATGGTGCCTGCAAGCAGCGGTGCCGTGCAGATAGGAGAAATCCCCTTCACTCCGAGAGCGAAACATGTGCTGGAGCTCTCCGTTGACGAAGCCAAGCTGCTGGGCCACAACTATGTGGGTACAGAGCACTTGCTCCTCGGACTCATCCGTGAAGGTGAAGGGATCGCGGCTCGTGTGCTGGTTGAGTTCGGTGCGGACAAGAGGAAGGTTCGAGAGGAGACCTTGAGGTTGCTCGGCGGAGCGTCCCGCGCTCACAAGGGCAAGCGTGAAGCCAAGACCGAAACGCCGGCTCTGGATCAGTTCGGACGGGACCTTACCAACCTTGCGAAACAGGGCAAGCTGGACCCGGTCATAGGGCGTGAAGTCGAGATAGAACGAGTCATCCAGGTATTGTGCCGCCGCAAGAAGAACAACCCTGTCCTTATCGGTGAACCGGGGGTGGGCAAGACGGCCATCGTCGAAAGCCTTGCCACGCGCATCGTCGATGCCAAGGTGCCGGAGATTCTAAGGCACATGCGGGTGGTTGCTCTTGATCTTGCCGCAATAGTGGCCGGAACCAAGTACCGGGGTCAGTTCGAAGAGAGGCTCAAGGCAATCATTAACGAGATCAGAGAGGCCCATAACATAATCATCTTCATAGACGAGCTCCATACCATAGTCGGAGCGGGTGGGGCCGAGGGTGCCATCGACGCTTCCAACATGCTGAAGCCGGCGCTCGCCAGAGGCGAACTTCAGACCATCGGGGCCACGACTCTCGATGAATACCGGAAGTACATTGAGAAAGACGGTGCGCTGGAACGGAGGTTCCAGCCAATCATGGTCTCTCCGCCCACGGTCGAAGAAACCATAGAGATAATCAAGGGACTTAGGGACAAGTATGAAGCGCATCACCGCGTGACCATCACCGATGAGGCGGTGATCGCAGCTGCGAGGCTCTCGGACAGATACATCAAGGACCGCTACCTGCCCGACAAGGCCATTGATGTTGTGGACGAGGCGGGTGCAAGGGCGAGGCTTTCGGTGTCCTCCGTGCCGCCGGACATCCGGGACCTGGAAAGAAAGATCGAGAAGCTCGTAGGTGAGAAGGAGAGTTTCATCAAGAACCAGGATTTCGAGAATGCAGCCAGGGTCAGGGACCGGGAGCGCGAGCTGAGAGCCAAACTCGAAGAGCACAAGGGCAATTGGAAACAGTCGGCAGACGTCACCAATGTCCAGGTGGATGGCGACGACATCGCATATGTGGTATCCAGAATGACGGGCATACCCATGATGAAACTGGAGGAGGAAGAATCCAAGAAGCTCCTGAGGATGGAAGACGAGATCAGAAAGAGAATCGTCGGGCAGGACGTGGCGCTTACGGCTGTCTCGAAGGCGATCAGGCGGGGGCGTGCGGGCCTCAAGGATCCCAGACGACCTATCGGCTCATTCTTCTTCCTGGGACCCACCGGTGTGGGCAAGACCGAACTGGCCCGGGCTCTTGCAGAGTTCCTCTTCGGTGATGAGAACTCCATAGTCCGAATAGACATGTCCGAATACATGGAGAAGTTCGCCGTGTCGCGCCTTGTGGGGGCCCCTCCAGGCTATGTGGGCTACGAGGAAGGCGGCCAGCTCACCGAGAAGGTGAGGAGAAGACCCTATTCGGTCGTACTCCTTGATGAGATCGAGAAGGCGCATCCGGATGTTTTCAACATTCTGCTTCAGGTGCTGGAAGACGGGCAGCTTACCGATAGTTTTGGAAGAGTAGTTGACTTTAAGAATTGTGTGTTGATAATGACTTCTAACGTGGGTGCGCGGCAGATCAAGGGTGGGACGACACTCGGGTTCCATCGTGAGCATCTCGATGCAACCTATGACCGCATGAAGGACAAGGTGTTGGAGGAACTCAAGCGGACCTTCAACCCCGAGTTCTTGAACCGCGTGGATGAGATCATCGTATTCCATTCGCTGGGCGTGCCCGAGATAGAGAAGATAGTCGAAATCCTGTTGAGAGAGGTTCAGAAGCGTCTCGCTGCATACGGGCTCGATCTATCCATGACGCCCGAGGCAAAGCAGTTGCTTGTGGAAAAGGGGTTCGACCCTGCGCTCGGCGCGCGGCCTTTGAGGAGGACCATTCAGAGGCTGCTTGAGGACCCGCTGGCGGAGGAGGTCCTGAGGGGGAGTTTCAAGCCCGGCGCAAGGATCAAGGCATGCAGAAAGACGGATGTACTGAGCTTCGAGTGTAAACCGAAGGCCGCTAAGGAGAAGGTGGCCGCTGGCAAGTCTAAGGAGAAGGAGATTGCAGAGAAGGAGCTCCAGTAGGCTCTGGCTGGGTAGCTCTACAACTGGTGCGTTGTTCTCCCCTGTAAGGTCGGGGGATGTTGTTGTTCTTGTTTTCCTCCTGATCGGCGCTCTCTGTTGTGGCACCGCAGTGTTTGCCGCTCCCGATGAGATCAAGGTGGCGGAGATCGAGGTTTCCGGCAACCTGAGGGTCTCGGAGATGGCCGTGACAAACACGCTGGGGCTGGTTCTGGGCGAAACCTACCCTTACGAGGAAGTCAGAGGCGGCCTTCGCCGCATCTATGCCATGGGCTTCTTCGACGACGTAAGACTCCTCACCGAAGAGACCCCGCAGGGTTATGCCCTTGTGATCGAGGTTGTCGAACGTCCGGTCGTGGGGGCGATCCGGATCGCCGGTAACCGGAAGATCGGAAAGGGCGATATCAGAGAGCAAACCGTCTTGGGGGTGGGATCGTCCCTTGAGGAGAGGCTCGTCTTTGAGAGCATCGCCGCGATCGATTCCCTATACAAGAACAAGGGATATTACGTTGCCAAGGTCGACTATGAGGTGGAACCGGTCAATGAGTCCACTGTGGCCCTCGTCTTCAACATAGACGAAGGGGCGAAGGTCAAGGTCGGCGAAATCACTATCACAGGCAACCACTCGCTATCGTCCAAGGCCTTGAGAGATGTGATGGAGACCAAGGAGAAGGGGTGGTTTGCCCGCAAGGACTACAATCCCCAGGTTTTCGAGGAGGATCGGGCAAGAATAGAGAGTGCATACAGAGACAACGGTTTCCGTGCTGCCCGTGTGGTATCCGAGGATGTGAATATCGACAAGGAGAAGGCGCGGGCCAACCTGAAGATTACAGTAGAGGAAGGGCCCCGAACCTACGTCAGGAGGGTTGACGTCGCCCTCGAATCGGCGCCGGATACCAAGACCGACTTGTCGGAAGACATCCTGGCCAAGGGGATCGAGCTTCAGAGGGGCGAGCCTTTCAGCCAGGAGGACTACGACAGGACTCTGGAGAACCTTTACTCCGTGCTCGGGGACCAAGGCTTCGTCTACGCGAGGATCGAGCCCGAAGAGACCGAGGACGGAGACAGTCTGGATCTCGTTCTCAGGGTGGAACCGGAACGAGCGGTCAGGGTGCATAAGATCTTGATCGAGGGTAATGAAACCACCTTCGACAAGGTCATACGCAGGGAACTCCTCATCAAACCGGGCGATATCCTCAGGCGTTCGTTGCTCGAGCGCAGCCATCGAGAGGTGTTTAATCTAGGCTACTTTGAGGACGTCCAGATCAGCTCGAACGTGGCCAATGAGGAGGGCGATGTCGACCTTGTCTTCAATATCAAGGAGAGGCAGATCGGCGCGGCTAATGTGGGGGCCGGCTACAGCGAGCAGTTCGGCCTGACAGGCTTCCTGGAATTCTCACACAACAACTTCGGCTGGTTCAGGAAATTCCCGTATCTGGGCCTGGGAAAAGGCCAGACCATCAACCTGCGCTGGGAGTTCGGGAAGCTCTCGCAGATAGAGCTGAGCTATCGCGATCCTTGGTTCAGGGACAGACCGACCCTGGTGGGCTTCGATATCTACAACACCAAGAGTGAGTATGATACCTATACCCAGAAGAGGGACGGCTTCGGGCTGGTTTTTGGAAGGCGGCTTCCTTATATCGACTACTCGAGGTTCTACGTCAGATACAGCCTGGAGCGGAGGGAGCTGGAACCCGATGAGGACAAGGCGAGCGAGGCTTTGAAGGCCCAGGCCGGTAAGGTTACAACGTCATCCACTATATTCACTTTCATTCGCAACAGCGTGGATAATCCCTTCTTCCCCCGCGCTGGAACCAAGACTACGTTGACCTGTGAGTTTGCAGGGAGTGTCCTGGGGGGCAGCACAGCCTATCAGAGCTTCATCCTGGACAATTCCAACTTCATGCCGGTGCCCTTGCTGTCATCCACCCTGATGCTCCGGACCCGGATGGGGGTTGTTGACGAATTGGGCAGCGAGGGTTACATTCCGATCTATGAGAGATTCCGTCTGGGCGGTACGGCGGCCGACGGCGTGCGGGGCTACTCCGACTATGAAATAGTGCCCGAAGGCAATGCCGTCGACGAAGGCGGGAGGTTCATGGTCATAGGATCGCTGGAATACAGAGTGCCGGTCGTCAAGAACCGCGCGCATCTTCTCGCTTTTTGCGACGCCGGGAACACCTGGGACAGCTTTCAGGCGGCTCGGCCGGGATTCTTGAGGAGGTCCGCCGGATTCGGATTCCGGGTAGAGATCCCGATGATGGGCCAGCTGGGGCTGGACATAGCGTACGGTTTCGATCGCGAAGATCGGTTCGGCGCTCCCGGCTGGAAGACCCACTTCCAGTTCGGAACGTCAGGATACTAAGCCTTGGGGGGACAGTGACATGAGAAGGACAGCTGCTGCAATACTGGTAATGCTGCTTATAGCACTCTGCTCGGCGGCGTACGGGCAGAAAGTGGGCTTCGTCAACGCCAATACCGTATTCGAGCAGTATTCCGTCGCTAGGGAGGCTGAAGAGGCATATCAGAGGGAGCTCGAAGATCTGAATAAGCAGGTCACGGAGATGGAGACGCAATTGCGAGCGCTTGCGGACACTCTGGAAGCAAGGAAATACCTGTTTAGTGAAGAGCGCCTGAAGGAGAAGCGCCTGGAGCTGGACCAGAAGCAGCAAGACTATGTCAAGTTCAGGCAGGATGCGGAGCAGAAGGCCGCACGGCGCAATGAGGAACTCTCCAAGCCGATTATCGCGGATATCGAAGAGGCGACGCGAAAGATAGCCCAGAAGGAGGGGTTCGACTTAGTGCTGGACGCCGGACCCGGTATTGTGGTTTACTCTAAGCCTGAGTTGGATCTTACCGACCGGGTTGTACAGAGCCTGGAGGAGGCCAAGGGATCCACTCAATAGGGGTCTCGGAGGAAAGCACTACATGCAGATAGCGCTTAAGGACCTGGCGCGCATCGTCGGCGGGCAGGTTTCCGGCGACGACTCCGTCATGATCGGTGGTGTTGCGGGGATAAAGGAGGCGAGGCCGGGCGACATCACGTTTCTTGCCAATCCGAGATACGAGAAATTCATGGAGTCCACGCAGGCTTCGGCCGTTATTGCACCGCCCGGAACCTCCGACAGAGGCAAGCCTCTGATCCTCAGTGACAACCCCTACCTCAGCTTCGTCAAAGCGGTCGAGCATTTCGTACCCAGCAAGAACAGCTACCCTCGCGTAGTGCATCCCTCCGCGGTGGTTTCAGACTCAGCCGGCCTCGGAGCCGGTATCGCTGTCGGAGCTTGTGCGGTGATAGAAGATGGTGCCAGGATCGGTGACGGGACGGTGATCATGCCTGGTGTTTTCGTTGGGAGGGATGCGAGGATCGGAAAGGACTGCCTGGTTTATCCCAATGTTACTATTCGCGAGGATGTGAAGATCGGCGATCGTGTGATTATACACGGAGGGGCTGTGATTGGCAGTGACGGGTTCGGTTTCGCCAAAGACGGGGACGTGTATCGGAAGATCCCTCAAATCGGCGATGTTGTTGTGGAAGACGACGTCGAGATCGGGGCCAATGTCACCATAGACCGAGCTGCAACGGGAACGACCCGTGTCGGGAAGGGAACCAAGATCGACAATCTCGTTCAGATCGCCCACAATGTCGTGATCCATGAGAACTGCATACTGGTGGCCCAGGTGGGCATAGGCGGGACGACTGAGATCGGCAAGGGGGCAACGCTTGCCGGCCAGGCAGGGGTGGCCGGGCACATAAAGATCGGTGAAGGGGCAGTGGTGGCCGCTCAGGCAGGTGTGACCAAATCGGTACCATCAAATATGATGGTATCGGGCTACCCCGCACGCGAACACAATCAGGCGAAGAAGATATACGCGAGTTTTCAGAAGCTCCCGGATCTGATAAAACGGGTTGCTGAGCTGGGGGAGCGACTGGCCAAGATTGAAGAAGGGCTTAAGAAATGAGCCAGAAGCAGGCCACCCTGGTCCGAGAGGTATCCTTTTCCGGCGTGGGCCTGCATAGTGGGGTCCGCACCTCACTGGTGTTCAAACCCGCTCCGGTGGACTCGGGCATCAAGTTCATCCGAAGCGATCTGGCCTCGAAGCCCGAGATAGAGGCCCATATCTCGAATGCTGTGGCGAGCGGGGACTACTCCAGGAGGACCGTGCTGGGCCGCGGTGGTGTCACGATCAGCACGGTCGAGCATGTTCTTGCGGCGGTCAGGGGGTTGGGAATCGACAATCTCACGATTGAGCTGGACACCGCCGAGCCTGCCGAACCCGACGGATCGAGCGCACCTTTTGTCAAGGTTCTCAAGGAAGCGGGAATCGTCGAGCAGGATGCCCGAAGGAAGTACATCGAGGTGAAGAGTCCCGTGGCCCTTACCGAGAACGGGGTCCAGATGGTTGCGCTTCCCCACGACGGCCTCCGGATCAGTTTCACAGCCCAGTACGACCATCCCCTGATTGGTACTCAGTATGCTTGCTTCGATGTGTCGAAGGAGGTCTTCGAGACCGAGATCGCCCCGGCGCGGACCTTTTCGCTGCTCAAGGATGTCGAGGACTTGAGAAACCGGGGGTTGATCAAGGGAGGCAGCCTCGAAAACTCGATTGTAATAGGCGACCATCAGATCATGAACGAGGAGCCATTGAGATTCTCCGACGAGTTCGTGAGGCACAAGGTGCTTGATCTGCTCGGTGATCTGTGCCTGCTGGGAATGCCCGTGAAGGCGCACATCATATCGGTGAAATCCGGACATGCTTCCAACATCAGACTTGTGAGGCTTCTTGAGGACCGGTTCGGCAGATCAGCGAGATCTTTGGCCGGGCGGCACGTCCGGGATGTACCGTCCAGTCTTTCCATAGAGCAGATCAAAGAGATAATGCCGCACAGATATCCTTTTCTCCTGGTCGATCGCATACTCTCGCTGGAGGAGGGTAAGCGGGTGATCGGCATAAAGAATGTGACAATCAACGAACCATTCTTCCAGGGGCATTTCCCGGGGCACCCGATCATGCCGGCCGTCTTGATAATCGAGGCCATGGCGCAGGTCGGCGGCGTGCTTCTGCTGAGTATGGTGGAGCATCCGAAGGAGAAGCTGGTCTACTTCATGGCGATCGACAAAGCGAAATTCAGAAAACCGGTATTCCCTGGTGACCAGCTGAGATTCGATCTGGAGATGCTGAAACTCAAGATGAATACGTGCAAGATGAAGGGCAAAGCCTTCGTCGGGGAAGACCTGGTGGCCGAAGCCGAACTTCTGTCCGTGCTGATGGACAGGAAGCAAGTCGAGAAGAGAGGCATCAACGCATGAATCCGGAAAGGTCGGGAATGACCGGGGGCGGGAGCAGCCGTGGGTCCGGTATGCAATCGAGAATCCATCCGGCGGCGTTCGTCGATACCCGGGCCGAGTTGGGAACAGGTGTGAGCATAGGCCCCAATACGTTGGTTGGACCGGACGTCGTGATCGGTGACGGCACATCCGTCGGGGCAAACTGTCTTATCGAGGGTTGGACGGAAATAGGCCGTGAGAACCGGATATTCCATTGTGTGGTCATAGGTTCTGAGCCGCAGGATTTCAAGTACGGCGGTGAGAAGGCATTCGTCCGGATCGGCGACAGGAATGCGATCCGTGAGTTCGCGACCATACACCGGGCAACGGGAGAGGGGAACCAGACTCTGGTCGGCGATGGCAACTACATCATGGCGTATGCTCACATAGCGCACAACTGTACCGTTGGAAACCGCACAGTGCTCTCCAACGGAGTGAACATGGCCGGCCATGTGACGATCCAGGACCACGCTGTGGTGAGCGGCCTCACGGTAATTCACCAGTTTGTGCGGATCGGTGCTTTTTCATATACCGGGGGCGGTTCGCGCGTAGCCATGGATGTCATTCCTTACATCAAGTTGGCAGGAAATCCTCCGGTTGTCAACGGGCTGAACACCGTGGGCCTGCAGCGGAACGGTTTCTCATCCGAGAGCATTGCTGTCCTGAAAAAGGCCTATCGACTACTCTTCCGGTCGGAACTCAATGTTGCCCAGGCTGTCGAGCGAATCAGGCAGGAGCTCCCTCCGACAGATGAGATCAAGTATCTGATCGATTTCATAGAGAGCTCGGAGAGGGGCATCCGGCTGTAAGTAGCCTCGATGTGATTGACCGGAACCAGCTGCCCTAGCCCGGATTATTCGCAAACCGCGTTTCGAGGAGCCATAGACACCAGTGATGGCAGATACGACGGCGTAGCGAAGGGTTTGTGAACAGGCCGGGTTGTGGGCGCTCTTTTGATCAAGAGGGGAAGAACCATGAAGAAACTGGCTTGCGGTGTAATAGGAGTGGGGCAGCTGGGTCAACACCATGCTCGCATATATAGCGAGCTGCCTCAGGCCGACCTGGTCGGAATCTATGACTCGGATCCCGAGAGAATGGCCAAGATGGCGGGCATGTTCGGCACCAGGGGTTACCCGTCCGCGGATGAGTTGCTTGCCGACGTCGAGGCCATCAGCCTGGCTGTACCGACCAAGCTCCACTACGAGATCGGCAAGACGATCCTGGCCCGGGGCTGCCATGTCCTCATTGAAAAACCGATCACGGAGAACGTCGAACAGGGTAGGGAGCTGGTCGAGATGGCCCGCGATCGCGACTTGGTACTCTATACCGGACACACCGAGCGATTCTCACCTTCCCTCTCGGCTGCAAGGAAGTGGGTCCGCAAACCCAGGTTTGTCGAGGCGCTAAGACTGGCCGGGTTCGGGGTGCGGGGAACCGATGTTTCCGTGATCCACGACTTGATGATCCATGATATCGACTTGGTGCTGAGCGTGGTGGACTCGGAGATCGACAAGGTCGAGGCGATTGGGGTCCCCGTGTTCACCCCACGGGTGGATATCGCCAACGCAAGGATATCGTTCGCCGACGGCACCATTGCTTCGCTGACTGCAAGCAGAGTCTCCGTCGAGCGCCTGAGGAAACTCAGGTTCTTTCAGGAAGACGCCTACATATCCGTCGACTTTCTTAAGCGTGATGCCCGGATTTACCGCAGGAAAGTCGGAGAAGAGGATCTGCCGCTGACGCCGGGGGCGGGCCTGGGGATGCAGGACCTCGTTGAGATGGTGGTGCCGCCTGTAGCGGAGGAAGAGCCGCTTGTGCTCGAGCTGGAGGATTTCCTGCTGAGCGTTGCCGGCGAGAAAGAACCGCAGGTTCCGGGGGAAGCGGGGGTAAGGGCATTGGAAGTGGTCAGTCTGATCATAAAGGACATAGAGTCGCGGTTGTCTGTATGGGGTAAGTAGATGGCCCGGAAGATCGTAATCGTGACCGGTGAGGTATCCGGGGACATCTACGGGGGCCTTCTGGCGACCGAGATCCTCAAGCTGGACCCTGCCATCCGGATCACCGGCATGGGTGGTGAACGCATGAGGACCGCAGGTGTGGACACCTTCCTGGACAGCAATGACCTCTCCGTCGTGGGGTTCTGGGAGGCGATCATCCGGCTTGGTCGGCTCCACAGAGCGCTCCGGGCGGCAAAGCGACATATCGACCGTGAGAAGCCGGATCTGGTTGTCTTCATTGACTATCCGGGCATGAATCTGCGCCTTGCGAAGTACGCCAAGAAGCGGGGGATCAGGGTTATGTACTACATCTCCCCGCAGGTCTGGGCCTGGGGCCGGAACCGGATTGCGATCATCAAAGAAAACGTGGACAAGATGCTCGTCATCCTTCCCTTCGAGGTCGAGTTCTTCAAGACGGAAGGGGTGGATGTCTCATATGTGGGCCACCCGCTCATGGATATCGTGAAGCCTCAGCTTACAAGGGAGGGTTTCTTTGAAGCGATGGGGTTTTCCGGCAACGACAGATTGGTCACATTGATGCCGGGTAGCCGCCCTCAGGAGATAAGGAACCACATGGGACCGTTGCTCGAAACGGCCCGCCATCTAAGGGATGACTTTCCCCATCTCAGGTTCGTTGTGGTAAGCCTTCCGGCCTTCAAAGAAATCGTCGAGACCGAGACCGAATCCAGCGGCCTGGATGTTGCGGTAACCTGCACATACGGATATGACGCGCTCAAGTACAGCGATCTTGCAATCGCCTGCTCCGGAACCGCTACGCTTGAGGCGGCCTTGCTGGCAACCCCCATGATAGTGATCTATAAACTGGCGTTTTTCTCCTGGGCCCTGGGCAGGCTGATCGTGAAAGTCCCATACATTTCCCTCGCCAATCTGATCGCGGGCAGCCAGGTGGTTCCGGAATTCCTCCAGAGTGCAGTCGACCCCAAGGTGCTTGCTCGGGAAGCCGGCAGCATCCTGACCGACGACTCCAGAAGAACACGTATGATAGAGAAGCTGGCCGAGGTAAGGGAAAGCCTCGGATCGGGAGGGGCGAGCGCCAGGGCGGCCGAAGCGGCCGTTTCCCTGATGCCATAGTCGATGGGAAGAAGATCGCAGACACAGGAGGCCGCACTTCAGTTTCTGGCGGAGCATCTTGGGCCTGTTCTGGTCAAGTCGCTGGGGACTACCCTCAGGGTGAAGCGTATAGGATCGGAGCACGTGACCGCGGCCAGGGCAAGCGCAGGCAATATCCTCATTGCCGCCTGGCATTGCGGACTCCTGCCCCTTGCCTATGTCCACCGGAATGAGGGCATACACGTGCTGGTAAGCACCAGTCAGGACGGCGAGCACATTGCCCGCGTTGTCCAAGGCCTGGGATTCGGCACACCGCGCGGTTCTTCCACCAGAGGCGGGATCAAGGCGCTCCGTGAACTCATCAAGGCTGGTAACAGGAGGCTCGATGTCGCCATCACCCCCGATGGACCCAGAGGCCCTCGCGAGAAAGTCCAACCGGGTGTCATATATCTCGCCAAGAAACTGGGGCTGCCGGTCGTCCCCATAGGTGTTTCCAGCCGGCCGAGCATAAGGCTTAAGAGCTGGGATCGCTTCATGATCCCGGTGCCTTTCGGGAGGTGTACGGTCGTTTAT
>CAZRAU010000097.1:0-12426 GCA_964598025.1 uncultured bacterium | reverse complement strand
CTCTTTGACAAGCCCTGAGGCATCGGTCACCGTCCAGGTGCGCTCGATTGTGTAAGGACACTCATCCTGCAGCACCTGATCTGCGTAGGTCGTGTCGAACGGGGGACAGGTGCCTTCAATCGTGGGGTACCCCGTGTTCCACGGATCCGTGGGTGCCTCACAATCGATAGTGGTCTCAGGTGGACACTCGACCTCGAGCCGGCACTCGCTGTCGCAGGCGGGTCCGCAGATGTTGCCGAGATTAAGGACGCCTCCGGCCTTGGCGGCAAAGGGCACTTGTTCCATAGGATATATGCCGTCAAGCAGAAAACTGAAATGGAGGTCGGGGATCTGAGGCAAAGTGTTCCACCGGACGCCGTAAATCCCTGTCTCGGCGTCCAGGCCCACCACATAACCTGCCGGACACGCACTTATGAAGGTCGCCCGGACTATGCAGTTGCCAAGGCCGAGGATGAAGCTGCCCAAACCCGGGCTTTCTCCGTCCCACTCGAGGACGTAGAACCACATGGATGTCGAATCGTCGTAGTCGTTGTCGACACCGCTAAAGCGCAAGGTGAAATGGCCGACGTCGTCGGCACTTGAACAAACAGGTGTAAGTATGTCTGCAGCCCCGCGATCCAGATTACGTTCACAGTTTCGGAAGAAGGAACATGGATCCTGAATCGCCTCCTGTCTTACCGCCCGCGTGTACTCCTCGGCCCCAACGCCGCCTGCGAGGCCTGCAACCAGGAAGATCAGTAATCCGAGTCCCATCAGATACGCCAGCCTGTGAGAATACACTACCGCCATGAAACCAACCTCCATCTTGAATGGCCGCGATCTGCCTTGAGCTTCACCTAAATAAAGTCAAGCACACCCATCCCTGGATGTGCTCCCGAACCACAGACAAGGATACTCATCCTTGTCACCACAGATTATACACCACCTTGGCAGACTCTGTCAATTGCTAACGCGAGTTAAGCATGAAGATCCGGCCGAAAACGTCCTGCTGCTTTGGAATCTCCGGCTTGCAGCCGGGTTTCGCACGAGGCGCAGGATCGAATCCAAACCCCGGATGACAGCGTCAAAATGATCGGGAAGGGACGCATAAAGACTCGATCTATGTTCTTGCCGTGCTGACTGTGCGGGAGGGAGGGATGGTGATGATAACCAGGATAGGCAGGCTTATTGTCATGGTTTTTGTCTTAAGCCTGACCCTTCAGGGGGCGGGGTGCGAGAGCCAGGCGGGCAAGCCTGAGGCATCGGGAATATCCGGAGGCGAGGTGAATGCAGGAATGGATACGGAGAACACGAATCTTGAGAAAGCCATATTTGCGGCCGGCTGTTTTTGGGGTGTGGAGGCTGCATTCCGGCAGGTTGACGGCGTGGTCGAGACCCAGGTAGGCTATACCGGGGGGCAGACTGAGAATCCAACCTATGAGGATGTGTGTTCCGATAAGACCGGGCACGCCGAGGCCGTGCAGGTCACTTACGATCCCGAAAAGGTGTCCTACAGGCATCTGCTTGAAGTCTTCTGGTCGATACATGACCCGACGCAGCACAACCGCCAAGGGCCGGATGTGGGAAGCCAATACCGGTCGGCGATATTCCATTATAATGGGATCCAGGCCAAGGCCGCCATGGAGTCCAAGGATGAGCTTGAGAAATCGGGCAGATTCAAGCGACCCATTGCCACGGAGATCGCCCCTGCCGGCCCGTTCTACAGGGCGGAGGACTACCACCAACAATACTATGAGAAACGCGGCATGGGAAGCTGCCCGACGCACTGAAGGCGCAGGGCACAGTCGCTCTTGAGGTCTTCGTCGAACGTCCGGTCACATTTGACTTTACGGGAATCCCTGACCCGTAGTAAGATCGGGCCAAGTCGCAAGCAGTATGTTTTGGAAGAAAGGAGGGTTTCACATGGCGCCGTCGGGTCATGCCGTAAGAGTCATGTTCCTCGCTCTTCTGGTTATCCTCATGGCATCGGTCGCAGGGGCAGGCCTTGAAGATCAGGTGGCTGTCTACTCGGAGGATAATGCAGAGGGTTACTTGGGCCCCCTGGTGGAGGCAATCGGAACGAATCTCAACAACGGGCTGTTCCAGTCTTCATTGATCCCTCTGGAGGGTTTCAATGCCAGCTTCGAGCTTCGTGCAATGGCGGTATGGTTTTCGGATGACGACAGGACCTTCAAGGCAAGAACCGAAGGGGGATTCAATCCGCCTTCCTCCGCCGACGCTTCGACGGTTGTGGGGCCCGGAGCCGCTGTGACTGTGACCGGGGAGGGCGGGACCACCTTCATGTTCCCGGGCGGCTTCAGCCTCAATTCCTTTGCTCTCAGCGTGCCTCAGATTCGGTTCGGGTCGTACCGGGGGACTGAAGGCATCTTCCGTTATATTGCCGCCGACCTGGGGGACAGCGAGCTCGGGGACCTGAGTCTCGTTGGTTTCGGTCTCAGACACAACATCTCACAGTACTTCGGGCCGGACTTTCCGCTTTCGATGGCGGGTGGTTTCCTCTGGCAGCGGTTCAGGGCGGGCAAGAATGAGGAAGGAGGGGATATGTTCAAGTCTACGGCTTGGACGATCGGCCTCCAGGCAGGGAAGGTGTACGGGGAGCATTCGGCCACCATCGAGCCTTACGCCGGGCTATCCGTGGACAGTTATGCCATGGATGTCGCCTTTGGAGGCGAGTCGGGAGAAGCATCGTCCCTTGTCGATCTTTCTTTTGACCCAACTCACTCACTGAGGTTCACACTTGGGGTGCTTGCGAGGTTCGCGATAGCACAGGCTCACGCCGAATACAGTGTTGGCAGCCGCAATAGTCTAGCTTTCGGCTTGGCCTTCGGCAAGTTCTAGCTGCTGGAAACAGGGGGTGAGATCCAATGAGAAGTATCGGTTCTACGATGTTAGCCGTGATCCTTCTGTGTCTCCTTCTCGGCAGCCCTGGTTGCGTGCTGGAGGAGAAGGTGATCGAGGTGGTTTTCACGGGCGGGACCTGTGTGGAGTTCTCGGAGAACCATGAAACGGAAGAGTATACTACGCCTGTGACGCTTGACTATGCGGGGACTATAGACGACATCCTCGCAGACCAGGGCCTGGGACGCTCGGACATCGCGGAGGCCAAGGTCATGAGCGCCTCCTATCAGGTCACGGTATTCGATCATAGCCATGACTGGACGATTTCCGGCTACATAACCGTCGAGCACATAGGTAACGGGGGACCTGCGAATATCATAGACTATACGGACCAGTCGCTTCTTGCGGCGCAGCCTGCGCCGGTTCCGGCACCACTGAACTCGGCAGGTGTATCGGTGATTAACGAAGCACTCCAGGACTATATCGACGGCGGGTATCCCATGCTCAGATTCGAAGTCAATAACGGCAGCGTGACGCCGTCGCCGAGTGCGTCCGACCGGCTGGTATTCACCTGGGAAGCCTGCATCAAGATCCATGTCCTGTATCAAGAGGAGTTGAAGGTACCCGACCCGCTGTAGCGTTGCCGCTCCTGTGGCAGCGAAGGTTTTGTGTAGCGGCGGGTGTCCGCGCCCGACGATGCCAACTTATGGGTTGACAAGCGGAGGGGGTGGACTTAGGTTTCCGGGTGTGCTATGTTGATAGGCGACCGTAGCCGCGGTCGCCTAATTGAGATATAGTAAGGTGGCGCCATCGTCTAGGGGTCAGGACAGGTGGTTCTCAGCCATCAGACCGGGGTTCGAATCCCCGTGGCGCTACCAGCCTCGATTCCCGGACACGAAACGTTGCACCATACCCCCGGCTCTCGCCTTGACCGCTCCAGACGACCGAGGTATAATGAAAGTGTGGGAAAGGAGTGGCAGACGTGTTCCGACATAGCCTCAGGAGGCTCATCAAGGTCTATTCATTGTGTATTGGGGCATCCCTCATCATCTGCCTGCCTGCTGTAGCTGGTCGGCCCGATTCGTTGTGGATGAGAATGCACAGCCTCACAGGCTGGCAAAGGGCGTTTTCGGTGAAACAGACGGAGGATGGTGGCTACATCGTTGCGGGGACGACTGAGTCAGGTAGTGAGAGACAGCATTACGACTTGCTTGCCGTAAGACTGGATGGCAAGGGTGACACGCTGTGGACAAGGTCGTATGGCTCTAACCAGTATGTCTGGGGTGGTTGGGCTGAGCCTTTGGCTGATGGCGGGTTTCTATTCACCTCGAACGGTTCAGGCGGTGCTTTTGTGGTCAGGACCGATGCAGGCGGCGATAGTCTATGGACACGTGTGTATGCGTGGGGAAGTACCTGGGGACTGGGATCAACGTCGGATGGCGGTTTTGTCATAACCGGCGGTGATGACAGACTGTACATCTTGAGGCTCGGGGGAGATGGCGAGATTGAGTGGCGCCGGCGCTACGGTCGTAAGTGGGTGGGGAGATCAGTTCAGGAAACATCAGACGGGGGGTTTGTTGTCGCCGGCTGTTGGTATGACTCGGAGCGTGACGAGTATGACTTCCTCCTCATGAAAGTCGATGCGCGTGGTGATAGTGTCTGGAGCACGGTCATAGATGTCAACGAGACTGACCAGTTGTGCTCTGCCGTGGAGACATCAGATGGTGGGTTCATAGCCACTGGCTATGCAGGTGAGTTCGGTCCGATAGGGCACCTGGGCGCCTCGTCATGGGATAGGAACGACGTCTATCTGATTCGGACAGATTCACACGGCGATACACTATGGATGCGTTCGTATGAGAGGTGGAACGGAGGGGAAGGGTACGCCGTACGGGAATTGCCGGATGGGGGGTTCCTGACAGGCGGCCACACGGGCATTTTTCTCGGACCTATTGCTGCTATGGCGCGGGGCGCAATGGATTTCTACCTAGTTAGGACAAATGCGAATGGAGACACGCTCTGGACCAGGGAGTATGGTGAGGCTGGCCGCGAGGGAGCTTATGCAATGGAGCTCACTTCAGATGGTGGCTGCATCCTTGCGGGCTTCACGGAGTCTTACGGTGCTCGGGACTCGGATTTCTTCGTGCTCAAGACAGAGAGTATGTTGATTGAGAGGCCGGTAATCAGCAGGATAGTGGACGTCCCGGATGACCAAGGGCGTCAGGTGAGGATCACATGGCAGGCGTCAACACGTGACTCTCCTCAGGAGCCGTCTCCCATAAGCGGATACAGCATTTGGAGACGTTTCGCGGATTGGCACTCACTTGACCAGCGGAGCGCTCCGGACATCAGGGAATCGCACGTCGAATACCCTCCGGGCGCCTGGGACTTCGTTCTCACGGTGCCAGCCAGGTGCGAAGATGTTTACAGTTCTGTGGTTCCGACATTGTGTGACTCCACATCGCAGGGCATCTGCTGGTCGACGTTCTTTGTTTCAGCAATGACCGAGGAGCCTTCAGTATACTTCGATTCTGAGCCGGACAGTGGCTATTCGGTTGACAATCTTGCCCCTCTGCCTCCAGGGAACCTCCGGTTCCTATCCCCGACAGAACTTGCTTGGGATGAATCTCAAGACATGGACTTCGATCATTTCTCAGTTTACGGCTCAGGCATGGAGGTCCTGGATCAATCCGCGGAGATGATCATCCATACGTCAGAAACGCACTGCGATGTCACTGACGAGATCTTCACCTACTATCATATCACTGCAACCGACTTTGCCGGGAACGAAGGGGAAGCATCGTCCATTCCCGCGGCTGTGGGCGTCTCGGAGTATGCACTCTTCCAGAGCAACCCAAATCCCTTTGGAACCAAAACAGCCATCAGATTCCATCTGGCTGAGCCTAGCCATGTGAACCTGAGCGTGTTCGACGTGAACGGTCGACTGGTCAACGTGTTGGCGCACGACACGTTCCCAGGAGGCCGTCACTTTGTTGAGTGGTTTGGTGATGACAAGAACGGGGGCTCCGTCGGCTCAGGTGTTTACTTGGTGCGTATTGAGTGCGAGAACTTTAGTGATGTGATGAAGACGGTAAGGCTACGGTGACCTCTGGTGTTTTTCTCACCATCACTTCCTCTGGCCATAGGCGCTTGGAGTGACTTTTGGGATCAGTAACCCTAAGACTGTCGAGATCTGTTGTTCTGGGGGATCAGGTTGCTTTCTGCATGCCTGCCAGCTGACGCAACTCGTTGATTCTAAGTATCTCTGAGAGCATCTGGTTCCAACTGACGTTCGTTAGGGCTACCATCTGCCGTTGTCTGTCGCGTCGGGTTTCCGTGCCCGACGGTCTTGTCTGTGCTTGCCACAGTCTCTTCTTCCATTCGCTTGGTGTTTGTGCTATCATGAACCCTGAACGGTACCATTTATCCGGGCATCTTCACGATAGAGATGGACGTCTGGTGCTCCGATGCCAGCACGAACCCGTTTATGCATATCTGGAACAGCGGGCCGCTCGAAACGGGCTTCGGGTGGAACTACATTGAGACTCCCGGACTCCATGGTCTTCCTATCGTCGACTGCTACGATTCCGATCAGGAGTATCCAAGCATCATTGTGACGATGACTTGCATAGGCACGCTCGGACGGTATCCGATGGTCGGCTTCGATAACATAGGGACACCTGTCAGGTCAGGATGTCAGATGCACGATTCAGGATGCCTGCCGGTCCAGTACCCGCGCGATGCGGCGGGCAATGATGCCCCCAGTGTAAGGTCCGGTTACATCGGACGCTACTTCTTCGAGCACTGGCCGCCGCTTGGGATACCCGACGGGAACCATGCCCGAGAGCAGGCCATGTCATTCAATGGTTTCGCGGAGGTGGCGTGGCGCATATGTCTGAGATCTGTATGCCCCTTCTTTCCTCCTGCCGGTGCGCAGGGGACCACCTGGAGCGGGATCAAGAGCCTGTATAGATAGATTGTGTACCGAGACGCCTTACAGTGACCGGCCTGACGACACTTATCCTGCGCTCGGTTTCGATAACGTGAGCACGCCCGCCGAGACCGGCTGCGAGATGCGCGACCGGGGCTCCATACCGGCGGTCTATCCCAGGAAACCCGCGGGATCCAAAGGTACGGCGGTACATTCCGGCTACATCGGCACCTATCTTTTCGAGCACTGGCCTCCGGTTCCGTTCCCCGACGGCAAGCACACCGGCGACCCGGCGAGCCCGGCGTGGTACGGTGACGCGGAATTGGCCTGGAAGCTTTACATACGGTGTGACTACCCCGCCGAAACGACCGATTAAGCCCGGCCGAATACATATTGTATGGCAGGACGACCGGGATGGCGCCTGCCAGGTTTACTACAAGGCTTTTGGCGGTGTCGCGGAAGTGGTGAGGTTGCGCACCTTCCCCGGACGGTCAATAACGGATCTTGAGGGCGGCCGGCAGGACCCGAAAAGTGAACTCCGTACCCTTGCGCTCGAGCGTACCGTCCACCTGGAGGTGGCGCTCCGTCTCTGTGGTAACTCTGGCTCGCTTGCATGTGGTGTATTGTCCGAAGAGGTTCCCTTCCGGAATGGACGCCGCGATACCGGAGAAGATCGTTGCGGGATCGCCCGATACCAGCAGCACATGAAGCAGACCGTCATCGAGTCTTGCCTTCGGCACCACTTTGACGCCATAGCCATAGAAAGGAGTCTTGGTGATGATTAGTGTGATGGCTTTTGGGACTCGGACGGACTTGCCGTCAAGATCCACGGAGGCATCTTTCCCCTTGTACCCTCCGAATACCAGTTTGGCCGTGGCCCTGAAGTAGGCGTCGAAGCCGGTCACGCCTTGGGCCAGCAGTCCGCTGCGCTCGCTTAGAGCATGGCCTTCGAAACCGACGCTGGCGAGGAGCCCTTTCCTGTGTTCATCCACCAGTAGGAGGTCTATCTCAGTGACACGGCCGCGCTTTATCTGAGCGGCGATCCGCCTCCGGGATCTGGGAAGTCCGAGCGTATTGCGCCAGGCATTGCCGGACCCCATGGGAAGGTAGGACAGGACGGTGTCGTCTATCGCGTTTATGATGTCAGAGAATGTCCCGTCCCCGCCGGCCACCACGAGCACGTCGACCTGGTCTCTTATGTCAAGCGCGCAGTCCCGGAGCTGCTCCGGAGAGGTGGTGTCCCAGCCCGCTGTGACGGTATCGTCTCCGAGTATGTCGGCGCATCGGTTGATGACCCGCCGTTTGGTGTTGATACCTGCCCGGCCCGCAATCGGGTTCACAATGATACCATAGCGTATTCTGCTACTGGATTTCGACATGCTATCTGGGCCCCCAACATTCGCAGGGAAATCGGGATCGGGCGGTCGACCCGTTCAGAAGGTTGTAATATCGCGGGTGGTCGTAGAGACCGGTGGATTCCGGCAAACGGCTTCCTCCCCGTTCGGTGGTGTCTCGGGCCCGGACTATCTATACATGGACTTGACCCTGCCCCAGGTGGTAGGTTCAGTGCTGGGCCCGTTACACTCGAAGGCCAGCTTGAGGACGAGTTCCACGAAACCGTACATGGAGCCGTCCGCCGTAGTGTCCAGTCCATCCAGGAAGCCGTAGGGGGGGCAGAATTCGAAGTCCACCCCGTAGTAACCTGTATGTATGCCTTCGTAGTGGCTCGAATAAGGTCTCGGGTACAAGGCCGGCAGACAGCCGAGATCGTGCATCACGCATCCGTCTATGAGCGGCCAACTTATGTTATCGAAACCCCAGGCTGGGTAGGAGCCGTCCGAGCCGATGTGCCGGGCGATCAGTAGAAAGCGCGGACTCGAAGGGCCGGGCTCGACGGAGCAATCGGTAAGGACAACCGCAGGGCTTACAGGCACGTCGTTCCAGCTATAATGGCTCTCATAGGGCCCGCTGTTCCAAATGGCATCACCGACCGGGCATCCGAACTCATCGGAGCAATAGATCTCAAACTCGACCGTGAACAGCCCAGGATACAGCGTGCCATAACCCGCGAAATCGATGAAACTGAAACCTGTCAAGTCATGGCACTCACCGGGATCGCACGCGAGATGTCCTGCGGTCGACAGATCTCCCACCGTCACGTACTGGCCTACTATGTCACCCACCGACCAGCCGGAGAAGCCCCAGAACCACGAGTTGGTCGGGCAAGGTATGTAATAATAGTACTGGAGATTGCATCCGGCAAGCGGTTCCAGGCCGAAATCTTCTTTCATCTTGTACGGTGTCTTATCAATGGCCTCTACGCATGCGGTAAGGCCGAGTACCGTCAGCACCGTGACAACAACCGCGATCCTTTTCATATCGTCCCTCCTCTGAAACCGTGTCGATTGTAACACAGATCCGTGACCTTTGCGAACAATATCCCTTATTCCCGTCCGGGCAACGTATCAGCCCGGTGCTCTGGAGGTATCCGGCAGTCGCTGTTCGACAAACTCCTCCTTCGTCACTTCCAGGTCAAAGAACACATCGGGGGCCTGCTGCTTCATAAGCCTGAGTATTCTGACAGCAAGCTCCCGGACCTCCCACTGAGCCCTCTTGGAACCACGGGTCAGTATGATGTGCCTCAGTTCGCGGAAGTTGGCGCTCATGACGATCTCACTCACCGCGGCATTGGGTATCACGAACCGGGCATCCTCTTTGGGTATGCCGAGATCGGCGAGCCGATTATATGCGTCCCTTGAAGCGGATAGAACACTGTCGAACACAAGCATGGCCTCTTCATTCACCTGGATCGAGGGCGGCACAATGAACGCGGCCTTACCCTCTTTGACGTATCGCTGAGATTTCTGGGAGAAGGAACAGAGGCGATGTCTTACCAGCTGGTGCGTGGCCGCGCGGGAGATCCCGGATACGCGAAATGTGGCATATGCGTGCTCGAGGACCGACAAGTGTCCCCTGGATATCAACATTCGTAGGAACTTGGAGGCGCTTTCACCGGAGATGCGATCCTGGGACATGTAGCAGGTTCTACCGGCTCTCTCTATGATCTTCTCGGCATCGGGGGTAACGGCCAGGATCTCAACTTCCATCGGTTCCGCCCTTGTTAAGGCTGTCCAGCATTGCTCTCGCAAAGGCTGCGAAATCGCCGTCACCGAATTCCTGGAGATAGCCCTCATAGATCTCAGTAGCAACCTTGTCGTAGCCCGCCTTCTGATAGCATACACCTGCAAGGACCTGTGCGAGCCGGCTTCGACGGCCATCTGTGAACCTATCAGCGAAGATCCGGAACCTCCGGCCGGCCTCTCTGTACTTGCCGGAAAGCATATAGGTTTCGGCCATCGAGTACTCGGCTTCTTCTATGGTTTCGGGCTCTGCGTCCTGGTCAACTCGGGTTGCCCTGTCGAACCTTATAAGTGCGCCCTCATACATCCCCATCTCGAGCAGCAGTCTCCCGAATGCCATAAGGAAGTCCGGGTCTTCGGAAAAGGTCTCCTCCTGGCGGAATGTCCTCGAGAGTTTCTCCTTGGACTCCCGCACCGCACCAAACCGTCCGAGAAACTCATCGGGGCTGTGATAGCCGATCATTCGTCCCAGCTCGCCGCCGTAGGCATCCGTAAGCACGACCGTGGGATAAACCACTATGCCGAATTCCCTCTGAAGAGTGGTGTCATCCGGGGCCTCGACCGCCACACACTTGACCGTACTCAGAGACTCAATCACTGCCGGGTCCACATACAAGCTTTCCCTCATCAGCGCCGACCAAGGGCACCACGGGGCCTCGAAGCTTATCAGTATCATATCCCCGGTTTCCCCGGCCGCCGTCCGTGCCTCTTCAAAGGAACCGTACCAGGACAAGGTTCTATCCCCTTGCCTCGAAGCATCCTGACCGGGCCCGCAAGCTCCTGAGAGAACCGCCAAAACGACTGTGACCAGCAATCTAACCTTCATGTCCCACCACCTTCATGCCGTTATAATAGATGATAGGAGAATACTATCCCAAGTCAATGGTAAAGGAAAACCCTTGCAGGGAAAACGCCGCACTGCTAATATCATCGAGCCGCAAGGAGGAAGCAAATGACTGAGAAGGACAGAAGGAAACACAAGCGTGCTTCGCTGGAGCTTCCCTTGGATGTGGTGGATCCGGCGGCCAAGGGGCAGACCATAAGGGCCAAGACCGTGAACCTCAGCGCGGGCGGCTTTTATTGCGAAGTGCCGTTTCACGTCCCGGTCCTCACGAAACTCAAGGTCTCCATGGCGATACCGGTAAGAGACGCGCGAGGCCGTGAAGAGGATCATGCCGTTACGTGCGAAGGTACTGTGGTGCGTACCGTACCGGAGAAGCCGAGTCCCGATGTGGAGACCTATGAGATCGGCTGCTTTTTCACGGATATAGATGACTATGATCGTCTCATTATAGAGCAGTACCTGGCGGAACGGGTTCTGTCCGGGTCCTAAATCCCTCCGGGGTCTTCACACTTATCAAGACCTCCCCGAAGTGTGCCGATTGTTATTATGAGTCGGCATGATACCTGTATCGATTCCCATACAAGGCAAGTCAGCGAAGGCAAGTCAGCGAATCGGGAGGCGCCATGACAGAAGATCCTATGGCCCGAATGAAGCAGGACTTCATTGCGGACGCCTCCGATACCGTAGACAAAGTGTCGCACGGTCTCTCGGCTCTTGACCCCGAACAACCGCCGTCCAAGTCGCAGGTCGATTGGCTCTTTCGGGCGGTTCACTCCCTCAAGGGCACCTCAGGCATGTTCGATCTCCATGAGGTCTCCGCTCTTGCAGGTTCCGTCGAGGACCTGCTCGAGGCGGCCAGATCCGGGACCGGGGGGATCGATGGCGCGATGCTGGAAGTTCTGGTAGAGGCGTTCGACGAGCTGGCGATCTTGCTTCAGCGAGGGAGAGGGGAGCATGTTCAAAGCCGTTGGGAGTCTCTCAAAACCGATCTTGAGCAAATGACCAAAACGCTGTCCGACCGGCCCGATGCCGCGGGGCCTGGCGGGCATGACACGTCGTTATCGGGACTTCCGGCCGATCTTAGGGTGATGCTCAGTTCGGATGAGCTTGCCACAATCGAGAGGCGTGTGGGACAGGGTGCCCGCATCTTGAAGATGACGTTCGACTTCGGCACCGATGCACCGTTGGATCATGAAGAAGTGGTCCTAAGGCGACTTCAGCGGGCGGGCGAGCTAATCACGATACTCCCGTCGGAAAGCGGCAGTAGCGATGGCGGCAGTACGATCTTGACACTGGTGTATTCCCCGGGTCACGGTGATGCCGATGCCGACTTCAAGGACACAGTGTCGGCATACGGTGCGGCAATCACGGACATTACGCCGAGGCGCCAATCTGCCAAACAGAGCTCGGAATCTTCCATCTCGCCGCCCTCCGGGCTTGAGGACTCCTCCGGGGGATCCCAGGTACCGCGGACATCTCTGGCCGTCAAGGTCGATATCAGTATGCTTGACACTATGTTGAACGCGGTGTCGGAGCTCTATTCGGTCAGGTTGGGCCTGCTTGGGGTCGCGAAGAGGCTTCCACACACCGATGCCACAAGGCGGCTTCGTGACGACCTGCTCAAGCTCGGCTTGACTCTGAACAACAGGATCGTTGCGCTTGAAGAGGCCATA
>CAZRAU010000096.1:0-12436 GCA_964598025.1 uncultured bacterium | reverse complement strand
CTCACATCTTGCGGAGATGCCCTCATGGCGGCGGGCCGGGATGATGAAGCCCTCCCCTTCTATACGCGGGCCCTTGACCGGGCGGCGGCGGTCCTCGATGGACAGTGCCCGCCCAGGCTTTGCGCCTCCTATCTTAAGCGGAAACGCATCCGCGACTATGTCGCCACAGTGGAGGACCTCAGCCTCAGGAGCGGCGAGCAAACCAACATCCGCAACTACAGGGAGCTCTTCGGTCTCGATTAGGGCGCGAGAAGCTATGCAACCACAGAGCAACCGTGCGCCCAGATTGGGGCGTGAGTCCCGGCTATCTCAGGACGACGACCTTGGCGTTCACCTTCCGCTGCCCGGCCCTAAGGCTCACGAAATAAAGGCCGGGTGAGACAGGCTTGCCGCCACCGTCCCGACTATCCCAGGTTACAGCGTGCAGGCCGGGCTCGGGCCGCTCAAGATGGGTTTTCCAGACAAGGCGTCCTCTGACGTCGAAGATCTTAAGGTCCACCTGCTCGACCGGCGGAAGGCTGAAGCGCACCTCGGCCATATCCCTCACGGGATTGGGGACTATGCGCGTAATAGCCGGCCTCGCCGAAGGGCCGGTCGGCATGTCGGTCCCTGCCACCTCGCCATCTCCCTCCCAACGACGCATGTAGATCTCCGAGTGCTTCTTGTACACATCCATCCATACCACCGCGGCTCGACCGGAGGCATCTGCCCCGACAAAGGGCTGGGCGCCGGTTGTCCCGGGATTCACCCTGACCTTGCTTGTCCATCCTTCGCGGTACATTTGGTAGTACACACATCCGGAGCCTTCCCAGGCAAGATGGAAGTTACCCAGCCCGTCGGCGCAGAGGTTGGGCTTTTCGCCGCACGAGTCGACCGTCCCGAGATCCCGCCAGACGTCCCCGTCCTTAAGCAGGCTCCTCACCTCTTCGAACTCGCGGCAATACACCACCATGAGCGCGCCGTCTCTGCGGCAGGCGCAGCAAGGCCATACGCTGTATGCCGCCGATGAGATCACCTCGCTCTCACTCCAGGCGAGACCGTCCCACCAGCTGTACCGGACCTCTATGCCGCCGTTTCGCTCATCCTCCCAGACAAGATGGATATGACCCGCACTGTCTGAGGCGGCGGCAGGATGGTAGGTGGGAGCATCCACATCAGTCAGTCGCACTTCGATCCAGGCACTGCCCTCTTGCCTCGCGCAGTATATCTGCCAGGGCCCATGCCGGTTGTCTTCATAGAAGATCACCGGAGCGCCCGAGCCGTCGAGCACCATAGCGGGGTCCTTGGACTGGCGGCCGTCGATCAGGCTTACCGGCATGGCTTCACTCCAGGCGGCGCCGTCGTACCGCTTGTAGTAGACCTCCAGGGTACCGCTCGTGTTATCGCCCCAACACAGATGGAGCGTGCCGCCGGAACCTGCGACCATGGAAGGGGTCTTCGAGACCCCGGCGGCCCCGGTAAGCCTCGTCTCCTCTCCCCAGGCAAGGCGAAGGCCGTCCCACCTTCGGTGATAGATCTCATAGTTGCCCTCTCTGTTGTCGTGCCAGACGACATGGACACCGCCGGCATCGTCTCTCAAGACACACCTGCCGTTATTCCACCCGGTGGCCGCGTTCGGAGGGTCGGTTACGACAGGCTGTGGATCGGTCCAGAGTGTGGCGTAGACCCTGAGGGCCGCGGGAAGCATTGCTCGCTGCTGATCCGCGTTCCTGACGTGAAGGTCCCAGAGTCCTGGGCTTCGCCACGTGAGATCGAAGGTGCATGCAATCGAAGTGGAGCCCGATTGGCGTATGCTCGCTGCGTTTATGGTATCGCCTCCGGCGTCTGCGAGCCAGACCCTCGGGGTGCCGGCAAACCCCGTGCCTGTGACCACTGCGTCAACCGCGTGGGTCTCGGCCGCGCTCTCAGGATAGAGGCCGGTGACTTCGGGAGCAGCCGCGGGGACCGGACTCCAGGTGCGGTGATAGATTTCCAAGTTGCCGTCACAGTCGTCGCACCAGACGAGATGGACCGTGTCGGTCCCGTCAACGGCGATCGAGGGCTTGGCCGCAGAGCCCGGGCTTGCGGTTACGCGCGTCTCGGCAAGCCAGCCGCGGCCGTCGTTTCTCGCGGAGTAGATCTCCGGCCCTTCGGCGCCATCCCGGTGATCTTCCCACACCACGTGTATTCTGCCACCGCCGTCCACACCTACGGAGGGACTCAGGGCATGACCTGCACCATGGGATATCTGCTCTTCGGCCTGCCATCCCGAATCCGATCGCGCCCTGTAGAAGACCTGGAAGTAGCCCGCCCGCTGGTCCGCCCAGACGAGGTGGACTGTTCCATCGGCTGCGACGGCGATCGAGGGGTCCTCCGAGGAGGCCCAGATATCGGTCACGCGCTCGTCTTCCCCCCAGGCAACACCATCATATGCCTTGTAGTAGATCTCATAGCGCCCGTCGCGGCGATCCTGCCAGGCCAGGTGGAGCATGCCGCCTGGCCCCGCGACGAGGACCGGACGGGTGGCCGAGCCCCCCGCATGGGTCACGCGCACGCTTTCGCTCCACTCCAGGCCGTCATGAGTCTTATGGTAGATCTCGAAGCCGCCCGCGCAGTCATCGCTCCATACAACATGGACTGCGCCCGTCGCATCGGCGGCCACTGCGGGATAAAGGGAAAACCCCGAGGCGTCGCTGAGCGGCACTGCTTCCATCCAGCCCGCTCCGTCATAGCACCTGTAGCAGACCTCGCTGCCGCCACCGGTATAAGTGTACCAGACCACGTGGGTCGCGCCCCCGGCTCCCGCCGCCACATCGGGAGCCCAGCAGCCGTTAGCGGTCACGGTCAGGCGCTCATCGGGGCTCCAGCCGGAGCCCTGCCGCCGCTTGCAGTAGACCTCCCTTACTCCCTTTCGCGTGTCGCACCAGACCACGTGCAGATTGCCGGCCGGATCGGACGCGATGCACCGGGACCCATCGGTATAGGAGGCCGCGGGGTCATAGGTCAGTCTCCGGGCGTCACCCCACACGAGGTCCGGCGTCACCTCGAACCCGCCGGCCAGGGTGTCCCGCTTGCCATCCGGATTCTCAAGCACCACGTCCCAGGGACCTGCCGCGGCTCCGGCGAGATCGATATCGAAGGTCACGAGGGTGTCCGCAACAACCCGGATATTCTCAGGCACGAGCATGGGTTCACTGCCCCTCGTCATCCATAGCGAGAGAGGGAAAACGAAGCCTGTGCCCGAGAGGCTCACACCGGTAAGCGCTTCGCCGCTTTGCCCGGCGGCCGGTTGGATCGAGGCGATCTCCGGCTTGGGGAGAATGACGTTAAGCCACTGCTTCCAGTAGATCTCGTAGTTGCCGTCACGTTTGTCGGCCCAGATAACATGGACGTTGCCATCTCTATCGACGGCGATAGACGGCTTGGTGGATGCGGCGGAGACATCGGTCAGGCGTTTCTCAGCCCCCCAGGCCTCGCCATCGAATTTCCTGTAGTAGATCTCATCACGACCGTGACGGTCATCCTGCCACGCAACGTGAATATGGCCGCCGTCGTCGACTGATACGGCGGGGATTTCGGAGTGACCGGCGCCGACACTCAGGCGAACCTCGGGCTGCCAGGTCGCCCCGTCGTGGAGCATGTAGTAGATCTCGTAGTTGCCGTCACGATTGTCCGACCATGTGAGATAGAGCCGGCCCGCCCGGTCGGCGCAAAGCGAGGCGCCCTCGGAATGACCTGGATCGGGCGTGAGGCACTCATCCGGCCCCCAGGCCGAGTCGCTGAACTGCTTGTGATAGATCTCATCGTGGCCATCGCGACGGTCGGTCCAGACGACATGTATGCGCCCCTCTCCATCCAGGGCGACCGATGGATACTCGGATGACGCAGCGTCATCGGTGAGCCGCTCGTCCGGGCCCCAGGCGGCTCCGTCGTAACACTTGTAGTAGATCTCGCTTTGACCGTCACGGTAATCATGCCAGACCACATGCAGCCTGCCGTCATCGCCCGCAGCCAGCGAAGGGTTGACTGAATCGTCCTCGCTATCGGTCAGGCGCACGTCGGGCCCCCAGCCCGTGCCGTCATGCCGTTTGTAGTAGATCTCCGCATCATCACCCCGGTAGTCATGCCACACCACGTGAAGCATGCCGGCGGGATCTACGGCAACACAGGCACCTGCCGACAGGCCCGATTCAAAGGTGAGCCGTTCGTCCGGCGTCCACGATGACCCGTCGGACATCTTGTAGTAGATCTCGAAATTGCCGGCACGTTCGTCACGCCAGACCACATGCAGCCTGCCTTCCGGATCTGCCACCATGGACCTGGCGTTGTTGTGTGAGGTCAGCGAATTCCCGCCGGCCTCGGTAAGCCTTATGTCGGGCACCCAGTACGCGAAGGCTTCGGTGCCAACGAGCGCGACGGCAAGGGCTGCCAGGCCGAAGGCGACAAGCACCCGGAGAGCCGGAAAAGCACACGGCTTCCTGGATATCGGGGGCCTGGACATGCGAGGTACTTTCGGGACGCTGTCCCTCCGCGAAAGCATGATGAAGACCTCCCTTGGCAGCTTCTGTGCCCCATTTTACCACAGGTCCTCGCCCAGGGCAATGTTCTCGCTTCTATCGGAGGGTTCGTATTATCGCTGTACATCGGTATCTGTGAGTGCTATACTCTGGCCGGAAGTATAGGTGCATTTGTGCACCGAGCGAGGAGGTGGAGCCATGAGACTTTTTGCAGCCCTCCTGTTGGCGGTACTTATCTCTCTAAGCCTCTCCGGATGCGGCGAGCGCGCGGCATCGCCGGAAGGAAGTTTACAGGACGCGAGTGTTCCGGGGCATCCCGGCGGCCATCAGGCGGAGGCCGTCAAACACTGGGAGACCCCGACCAGAAGCAAGCTTGCGGCCTCAAACAACGATTTCGGGTTCCGGCTTTTCCGGGAACTCGTGGCGACGACACCCGACAGCAATATTGTGATCTCCCCTTTGAGCGTGTCACTCGCTCTGGGCATGACCATGAATGGGGCCAACGGCCAGACTTTCGACGATATGCGGACCACGCTAGGCTACTCCGACTACTCACTCGAGGCTATCAACCAGTGTTTCGAAAGCCTTATGAGAATGCTGGTGCACCTCGATCCCGAGGTCCAGTTCGAGGTGGCCAACGCGGTCTGGTGTCAGGTAGGGGTGCCTTTCAAGCAGCCTTTCCTTGACGCCTGTAGCGAGTTCTACGATGCGGAGGCCGACAACATAGATTTCGAGAGCCCGGACGCGCCGGATATCGTGAACGCCTGGGTTGCCGACAAGACCCATGACAAGATAACCAAAATCGTAAAGGAGTTCGCTCCGCTCACCATGATCGTGCTTGTAAACGCGATCTATTTCCTGGGCGCCTGGCGGGAGCCGCTCGATCCCGAGAAGACCCATGACGGCGAGTTTATGCTGCCCGACAGCACCTGGAGAGATGTCCGTATGATGGTGGGGCCGGATTCCTGCAATCACTATACGGCCTTTGCCGGGCCATCCTTCAATGCGTTGGATATGGCCTATGGCGACAGCCTCTTCAGTATGACCATCTTCCTCCCCTCCGGCGGCAACACCATCACCTCGATGCTCGAGGATTTCGATCAAGCGAACTGGTCTGTTTGGATGGCTGGCTTCAGGCGGTGGTGCGGCGACCTTGTGTTTCCGAGATTCGAGGTTGAGTACGGTCTCAGGATGGAAAATGTCCTCACCACCCTGGGGATGGGCATCATCTTCGATTTCCGCAGGGCCGATTTCACAAAGATGTGTACTTGCTTCAATGATTTCTATATCAAGAAGGTGATGCACAAGACCTATATAAGGGTCGACGAACGGGGTACGGAGGCGGCCGCAGCGACCGAGGTTGAGGGCGGGCCCACGGGCATCCCGCCTCAGTTTCGCGTTAACAGGCCCTTTGTGTTTGTGATCCGCGAGAACCGGCTGAATACCGTGGTCTTCATGGGGCAGATCACAGACCCCGGTTACTTCACCGACTAGAAACACCTATGGGGTCAGTTTGACCCCTTTCAGTTAGTGCCTTAAGATAAGGGCCTTCCTGGTAGCCGAAAAGTCACCTGCCTGCATGGTATAGAAGTAGACCCCGGCGGAGACATGCTGGCCGGCTCTATTGGTGCCGTCCCAGCCGACCGAATAGCGCCCCGGCTCCATGGGCTTGTTCTCAAGCACCCGCACCAGCTGGCCCATCGCGTTATATACCTTGATCGAGACATGGCTGGTCCGGGCCACCACGAACCGGATCTCCGTGGTGGACGCAACGGGGTTAGGTATGTTCTGGCCCAGCGCCCAATGATAGGTTTCACGGGGAGCGGTACCGGCCTCCCCCCCACCACCACCGGGGTAAGGTGGGGCCAAACCGAAGAGCCCATCGAGGATGGTGAGCATAAGCTCCACGCGGCCCGAATAGGCACCGGGAAGGAATCCGGGCAGCCCTCCGGGAGAGACGCCGTCACATTCTTCCCTCATGTGGTTAACCGACGCCGAAAGGTCGAAGTCCACAAATGCGCACTGGCCGCCTGTGATCGCCTTCTCGGTATAGATCGCCATGTGGGCGGGATCATACATCGGGTCGGGGTTTAGCAGGTTGAGCAGGCATTGGGCCGTGTAACCCGGCGGTGGAGATGCGGTCGTCACTACATAGCTCATTTCCTTTAGCTCAGGGCATTCTCTGTAGATCGCAAGCGAATCCAGGCCGTAGGGCGCAAGCGCGACGGGTGTGCCGAATACGCTGACCGTGCCGGGTGCCTGGGCATAGAGATAGGGAAGATCGAATGCGCCTTCCATCTCGGCCTTGTAGTATGCGCCCATGATGCCACCCAGGAAATCTCCACCGAGCGAGTCGCTTCCGTTCACATACATGTCATATGCAATCCGGTCGCCGCAGAGCACGACCTTGCCGCCCGTGTCCAGGTAGTCGCGTATCGCCTGCTGCGCCTCCTTGTCGAAGAGACCGCATGAGTGGGTGGGGCCTGTAAACCAGATAAGCGCGTCGTATGCGCCGTATTCAAGTGGCTGGAGGTGAACGTTACTGCCCGCACCGCCTATGTCATACCTATCGTAACAATACCCTGCATCCCTCAGGGTCTCTCCATAGATCTCCTCCAGGGGCTTGACGTTGCTGTCCGAGGCCATGCAGGTCGCGTAGTCATAGGTATCCCCGCCGTCGCCATCCACCAGGAGGATCCTGGTACCGCTGTATTCCGGAGGGATCATGGGCAGAACCGAAAAGGCAAGGCAGTCCGCTTTGGTGCCGGTGTGGCCCGGGCTGGACGGATCCGCCTCGGCAGGGAAGTAACAGACGTTCATCGTGCCGTCCTCGCACCTCACATAGTACCAGACTTCAGTGCCCTTGTCCCAACGCGTGAGCCCGAAGTCGGCGGGCAGGAAGGTACCATAGTAATCACCGCCGAATTCCGGGTGCTCCTGATCCACGGGCCTATCGAGCGTAAGGGCCTTATCAATCCAGGTGTCCCCCCTGTCCAGCGTCCCATACAGCCTGACATCGGTCACTTCATCCTTGTCCGTCAGGCTCAAGTAAAGCTGCTGCTCCCTGGGGAGGGTATTTGTATACGGAGGGCCGGAGTAATACGAGACCGTATCAGGGTCATAGGCGCTGAAGAAGGAGTTGTGGGCCGGCAGACTGTCGTGGAATGTGTCCTGAAGGAGGTCGATCGCGCGCACCCTGTAGACGCTCGCGCTGTCGTCATAGAACCCGACCGACAGATTGTCCATGAGAAAGTCCGTGGACTTGTGCTTCCCGCGGCAGAAATCCCCGGGATTGGAGAGGTCCATGAGGTCCCAGCAGAGCATGACGGAGTCGTAGTCGGAGCCGTAGAAGGACGTCACATCCTCATTGAAGTTGATGAGCCACGAGTTGCACCCGCCCTGCAGGAGGCTGCCGTCGATGTCATGCCACGTGCACCACCTGCCGTAGGTGTCGCTGTAGAACCTCACCTTGGTGTCCATGCAGTCACACGTATAGTCCATCGTACACACATAGATGTCATACTGGAAAACACAGCCCGTGTTCATGACAGGAATGGCCGGCGACATGAGCCTGTAGAACCAGCCGTTTCTCCAGGGCCGCCCGGCGAGATAGCCCTGTATCGGCCGGCCGCGCCACACGATCGAGGAGTCCAGGGCGCAGGTCGATCGGCTCCCCCCATCGGCACCTTCATACGGCGGGTCGGGATCGTGCTCCTGATGCCAGGCCTGAAGGAGGCCGTCGGGGGGCGGGAAAGACCAGCCGCGTGCAGCCAAGGTGTCATAGCTGTTGTCTTCGAAGTCCTCGACATACGTGGCGTTATCGCAGGCTACCCAGACGTTATCCACGAAGCATGCGCCGTCGGTGTTCCCACGGCCGTCCGCATCACTCCAGGCGGGGTCGGATACGAACCTCCATCTGAAGGTCGGTGCCTCGGTGATGCTGCCGAGGTCGGCGCCATTGATCGCGGCCATGAAGGCAGGCTGGTAGGGATCGGGCCGCGTCTGCCATTGGGCCGCGAACGGTTGCCCGGAATCGGTGTTATTCCAGTAGTCGGGGTTGCCGCCCGTGGCCGGGCCGCACTCCGAGCCGGGATTGTCGCTCGATGCATTGAAGGTGGCTAGCGTCACCCACTCGGAGCCGTCGAAGAAGTCCACATAGAAATAGTCATACTTGCACTCGGTATCGTACCGGGGATCGAAGTAGAGCGTGCAGCCATTGGCCGTAACGTACGAGGGGGCGAGCTGGAGTTGGACCACGCAGTTCCACTGGTTGCCGTAGCCGGGGCACTTGCCCGAAGGCCACGAGCCGCACTCAACGGGATACCCATCCATCCAGATGGAATCCGAGCCGCACCAAAGGGCATAGTCGCCGCAGTAAGCCCGCTCATCGGTCCTGTAGGTATCAAGGTGCCAGAAGTTGATGCCCATCTGAGACGGCAGGCTCCGGACATCTACGTGCTTGAAGCAAAGCACATCCCAGGGGGAGTTGCAGCCGCAGGTGTCGCTGACACTCCCGGCCGCCGGTGCCCCCATGAGACCGGGACCGATCGGGTTTTGGAAACACCAGGTCTCCGGCCCGGTCGGCAGGCCGGTGGCCTCGCCGCCATGGCCCTCGCCGGGATCGCCGGGACAGCAGGCACTGGTCTGATGCGGCCGCACCCACGTGATGCCACTTCCCTGCTGCACGATCACAAAGGGGCCCGCGAACCGCGCCTGCCGCGTGAGAGGGTCGGGCACTTCCAGGCGCTTTATCGGGGGCTTAACACCCAGGGCACTCGACGCAAGTCCAATGACCAGACACCATGCAACTGCGCTTGTCACTACGCTCCACTTAGTCATGGCTATGATCCTCCAATGCGGGTATGCAAGGCCCGGGATCTGGGTGGTCGGAACAAGATCATCAGCCTGCCCCCTAGCCGAGCAGCCATAGAACGCGAGAACTTAAGGCAGCTATCTCACAAAGCTCGAAGCGAGTCTACCACGGATCTGCTTGAGCGTCAAGCCTTCGCTTTCGCCAATAGCGTAACGTGTCATGTGGGACCGCGGATATCGTGGCCGCTCGGCAAAACCTTTGACTACCGGCGGGCACTTGCCATATAATCGACGTCGCTGGAGAGATCTGTGAGTACATGATGTACTTCGAGCGGGAGCGCTAGAGACAACCAAGCTGTAGTTCAGCCGGAAGCCGGGTGGGTGATTCCCTCCCACCGGGACGCTTGGCTGCGGGAGTGCCGGCCTCCCAGCGGCCTTGAGAGGGATCAACTCTTGGAAGGCACGTTTGCCGACAAGTACCGCATCATAGAAGAGCTCGGCCGTGGCGGCATGGGGGTTGTCTATAAGGCCGAGGACATGAAGCTCCAGCGGAATGTTGCCTTGAAGCTCTTACCCCCGGATCTCACCCGCGACAGCCAGGCCAAGGAGCGCTTCATCCTGGAGGCGCGGGCCGCCTCCGCCCTGGACCATCCCAATATCTGCACCATCCATGAGATCGGCGAGACCGCTGAAGGCCAGATGTTTATCGCCATGGCCTATTACGAAGGCGAGACCTTAAAAGCCAGGATCGATCGCGGGCCCTTGGAGATCGAAGCAACCCTGGACCTGGCCATACAAGTGGCCGACGGTCTGGCCGAGGCCCACGGGAAAGGTATCGTCCATCGGGACATAAAGCCCTCCAATATCGTGGTGACCCCCAGGGGACAGGCAAAGGTGATGGATTTCGGCCTTGCCAAGCTGGCGGGCCAGGCGGACATCACCAAAGCGGGAAGCACCGTGGGGACGGTGGCCTACATGTCGCCGGAGCAAGCCCGTGGGGTCAAGGTGGATCAGAGGACCGATATCTGGTCGCTGGGAGTGGTGCTCTACCACATGCTGACCGGCGAGCGGCCCTTCAAGGGGGCCTATGACCAGGCTGTAATCTACTCCATCATTAGTGAGGACCCTGAGCCTGTGGGGGCGCTGAGAGAGGATGTGCCCGGGGCGCTGGCCCTTATCGTGGGCAAGGCCCTGGCAAAAGACCCCGACCGACGCTACCAGACGGCTGAGGCCATGCTCGGCGACCTTAGGAATCTCAAGGCGGCGCTTGAGGCCGGACGGGTGCCTTCCACGCCGTCCCACCTTATCGCCGTGGAGGAAGCCATGCGGAGGCCTGCCCGCCGCAGGCTCGGCTATGTTGTGGTCGCGGTCGTGGCGGCCGTGGCGGTGGCAGCGGGGATGTGGAGTCTTTTCAAGCGCGGGCCCACTCTGCCCTTCAAGATTACCCAGCACAATTCCGTTGCCATCATGCCTTTCGAAAACCTTACCGGCGATCCGGAATATGACATGTGGAAGGATGGCATCCCCGAACTCCTGGTGACCGCCCTTTCCTCCTCACGGGACCTCTACGTCCTGGACGGCCGCACGCTGGCCGATATCGTCGCGAGTATGGGCGGCGGAGCATCCGGTCAGATTGCGGCATCCGCCGGCCTTGAGATTGCGGCCAAGGCCAAGGTCAAGACCTTCATACTGGGCAACATCCTCAAGGCCGGCGAGAAGCTGCGCATACAGGTAAAGATGCTGGACACGCGAAGCGGGGAAGTCATAAGATCCGACCTCGTCGAGGGTGATGCCCAGACCGATTTCTTCGAGATGGCCGAGACGCTCTCGGATCATGTCAAAGACTATCTGGAGATCAAGGCCTTTGCTGAGGATCCGGATTACCCCTTGAGCGATGTCTTGACCTCCTCGGTCGAGGCCTACCGGCACTATGTCGAGGGCCGGAGCCTTTTCATCGCGTCGGATTATCAGGCCGCGATCGAATCCTTCACCCGGGCCGTGGAGATCGATACCAACTTCACAACCGCCCAGGCCCACATGGCGATCGTTTTCTGGAACATCGGGCGGATGGACGAGGCGAAGTACTGGTTTGACAAGGCATACAGCCGCAAGAACGAGGTCCCATACAAGTCCCAATTGATCCTGGAGGCCGTGAGGGCCGGCTTCGACCGCAAGATGGACGAGGTCATAAGATGGTACAAGAAGATTCTCGAGATCGACCCGCAGTTGCGCTGGGTCTGGTTCAATGTCGGATACACATATATCAAAACCGAGCAGTACGACCAGGCCATACCGCCTCTGGAGAAGGCCCTCGAGCTCAGCCGCCAATGGGGAAGCACCTGGCAATGGGTCTGGGTGTACTACCACCTGGGGACGGCATATCACAAGGTCGGCAAGCCCAGGCGGGCGATAGAGCTCTATGAAGAGGCACTGACGCTGTCGCCGGATAACCTCTTCGTCTTACGGGGCCTGGCCACTTCATATCTTGCGCTGGGGGATACGACCCGGGCGGGAGTCTACTTGAGACAATGGCGGCCCAAGCGCAAAGAGCAAGGCTGGTCCGAGGCGCGCCTCACGGCCACCATGGGCTATGTCTATGCCGACGCGGGTGATCCGGCCAAGGCCGAGGAGTGCTACCGGCAGGCCGTAGAGATGGACCCGGAGGACGACGGGGCCCTCAACGATCTGGCCTATTTCCTCATTGATAAAGATGTGGACGTAGCCGAGGGCCTGAGGCTTGCCGCACGCGCACTGGAGATATCGCCTGATAATCCCGATTATCTCGACACACAGGGCTGGGGGTATTTCAAACAGGGCAAGTGCAAGGAGGCGCTCGAGGTGCTCGAGTACGCCTGGAACCTCACGCCTTATTACGTTCACGGGATACACAGGCATATCGAGGAGGTTTCGGCCGCCATCGCCACGCAGAAGTAAGTGCGCAGCGACGCGGCACGGCGTCGGGCAAGGAGGCCCGGCGCCCCAAAACGGAGGCGGGGCGAAGGCGCTCGTGGAGCAGCGAATGCCGTGCTGAACAGCGACACAGCGCCGAGCGAAGCAATACCCGTCGGGGATGGAACCCCGACGCTACGCAAGACCAGCCGTCGCCGCGGGATGGACCAACGCCATGC